>JBILEK010000030.1:0-29934 GCA_044352155.1 Bdellovibrionia bacterium | reverse complement strand
CGCGATTCGAAAAGCTCAACTTCAAGCGCTTTGCGCTTGGACTCTGCACTCAGGATATCCTCTTCAAATCGCTTTAACTCGTCGGTGAAAAAGCGCTCTGCTCCAACCGTGCTTTGCTTACGCTGGTAGTCGCCTGGAACTTTATCTAAGTGCGTTTTAGTTACCTCGATGTAGTAACCGAACACGCGATTGTACCGAACTTTCAGTGAGGAGATCCCTGTGCGCTCGCGCTCTCGAGTCTCAAGCTCAACGAGCCAGCGCTCGCCATTTTCTGAGAGATCAATTAATCGATCCAACTCTGATCCAGTGCCGCGAGCAAAGATACCTCCATCTCGAGCAAAAAGAGGGGCAGGCTCGACTTGTTCTCGGAGTGTGCGCGCTCCCCAGGGCTCTGTTGACTCGAGATTCTCACTGAGGACACATTGGATTTTTTCGAGTTCTTTACCGATCTTTGGAATCCTCGAGAGCTCTTCGCTCAGTGCTCGGAGTGCGACGAGCGACTTTCCGAGCGCCCAAGTGTCGCGCGGTGATGCGAGGCGGGCATGGATCCGCCCTAAGATCCGATCCAGGTCATAAATCTCAGCAAGGATCTCGCGAATTCGCTTCAAAGTGACAGGGTGGGAGGAGAGCTTCCGTAACGTCTCCTGACGCTCCAAAATCCGCCCAGGATGGGTGAGAGGAGCGAGGATCCTGCGCTTGAGCTCGCGAGCGCCCAGTGCAGTTTGAGTGCGCTTAAGGAAGCTAAACAGATTAGGCGTACCATCCTCGCGAGCGAGGAGATCTAAATGATCCGCCGAGCGAGGTGAAAAACGAAGACACTCGGACTCCTGCAGAGGACGCGGGGTGCCGAGGTGGGGGAAGCGTTCAAGTTGTTGAGCGCGAAGTGTGTACTGAAGTAGCCCACCTAACAGATGTTCTTGAGTGGGACTTAGTCCCAAAGCCGCAAGGCTTGCAAGGCCCGTCTGCTCTGAAACGAGCTCTCTTGCGCGCTCAGGGCGGAGGAAATTTGATGGCAACACCTCGATCAAGAGCTCGGGCACTGGGCATGCGTCTCGAATTGCGCGAGCGATGGACTCGTCTTTTTCGAGAAGTAGAGCGTGAGTGACGCGTAACATCCCGAGCTGAAGGTCGTTGAGTTTCCAGGGACCTCCTGTGCGGAGTTCGCCGGTTGACGGATCCAGAGCGACGATCTCGATCTGGCCCGAGGGGTTGCGAACTGCAGCAAGCAAGAAGTTTTGATCCGAGGCGTCTGCGTTAAACTGGACTGCAGGGGTAAACGTGCGCACGATTTCACGACGCACGATCCCTTTCGCGCTCGCAGGATCCTCCACTTGCTCGCCTAGGGCGACTTTGTAGCCTGCTTTAAGGAGGCGCTGGATATAGCCCTGAGAGCTGTGGTGAGGGACTCCCGCCATGGGTACGGGGTTGGGTTTGTTCTTGTCACGGGACGTGAGAGTGATCTCAAGAATACGTGACGCCACAACGGCGTCCTCCCCAAAGAGCTCGTAAAAATCTCCCATTCGAAAAAACAATAAAGCGTCACCCGCTTGGCGCTTGAGCGACTGGAACTGCTGCATCAAGGGTGTGGTCTCGGTGTTGTGCTCGCTCATGAGGGAGTGAGGGGGATACCTTGGCTCTGAGTGTTTGAAAAGGGAGGAGTGCTGCGCACCGCAGCACGGGTTCGTCGAGCTTAAAGTCGGCAGATTTCGCCGACTTGTCGAGTCGTGCCCCAGTCCTCGAAACTAAGAGTTAGGTATGTCCAGCGTTTCGGGCACAAAAGAATTCAATCACTATCAGGCATCGCTCAGCGACTATCAGCAGCGAGTCGACGAGTTGACTGAAGAGCAGCAGATCGAGAAAAAGCGCACCGATGAGCGCCACGCTCGACAACTCGAAGCGCTTGAAAAAAAACACGCAGCCCGCATGGCCGAAAAAGACGATGTTCATACGCGTGCAATTGAAACGGCCAAGCAAAACGCTAACGGTAGAGCCGAGAGCCAGGAGCGCGCTCAGCGCGAGGAGCTCAAGCGGATGCAAGCGCAGATGTACGATCGAAGCGGGCGGCTCAACGCCGAGATTGTCGACGCTAAAAACGAAATCCGTAGGGTCAACGAGGATTGGACCGCAAGAAAAGAGCGTGAGGAGATTCAAGCCGAGCGGAACGATCGAACCTTGGAGAACAAATTCAAAGAGCTGCACGAAAAGGCTTCAAGCGACGCTGAGCGAGCTGCAAACAAAGCTCGCGAAGCTGCAAACCAGACGCTTTCAGCACTCCAGGCGCAAGATCGTGGGAACTACTTGGGCTTTAAGAAGCAGCTTGAAAAAAAATATCAGACGATGGAGACCCAGCGCCAAGATGAGGTCGCCTATCTCACAAAAGAGATGAAGCACGCTCTGGATCAGCAAGATCGGCAGCATGACATGGAGCTCAAGGCCGCCGAAGAAGCCACTCAGCGACGGATCGCCTCCTCGGTTGAAGTCTCAAACCGCCGGGCGGATCGGGAGTCTGAATCTGCACGCGAGGCGTTTGCTGCAGAAAACACCAAGCTTCGTGAGCAAGTGAGAAAGCTTGTGGGCATTGAGCGTGAAACTCAGTCCGCACGTGCTGATGCCCGGGCTGATGCAATTCGCGAGTGGGAAGGTGAGCGTCGCGCACGAGAGTTTAAGTTGGCTGAGGCCTATGAGTCGCAGCTTCAGAAAACGAAAGAAGAGCTCTCGAAAATCGAGCGCCGTTTTGGCCTTGAGATGGATCGCAATATCCGCGAGAAGGGTGTTGAGTTTGCAAAGACTCTGCAAAAAACAAATCAAGCTCGATTTGATGAGAAAAAAGATCTTGAGACTCAGTTTGAGCGCGCGAGCAATGAAATGGAGATTCAGCTCCGTCGTGAGAGAGAACAGTCGGATCGAGCGCTCCAGCGTCAAGCGGAGCGTGCAGAGGGGGCGAGAACTTCCGCATTACAGACCCAAGCGCAAGCGTATCAGGATACTTTATCCAAGCAGGCTCGAAACTATAAAGATCAGTTAAACCAAATGAGCACGAAGCTTCAAGAAAGTGAGACGACCTCAGATCCGACGAAAGTCTCGCCTGCGGCAGAAAACGCAATTCGCCACTCGATCACTGAGCAGTATGAAAAGGTTCTCGCTACCGAGAAAGACCGTAACGCTCGAGATCGAGACTCTTTGCGCTCTAACCTCACGCAAGAGCTCTCTCGAGTGCGAGAGGATCGGGACGCAAGTGTATTGAGCGTTAGTCAAAAAGCCGCTCTTGAGGCTGATCATAGTCGGACCGCTCTTTTGCAGTTGAGCGAGGAGTCTGAGCTTCAAAAACGCCAGGCTCTGCAATCAAAGGACGATGATCACCAGAAGATCGTAGACAATCTCCAGCGCACTTATGCTGTGACTCTGGATCGTCAGCGCCGTCAGTATGAGGAGCTGCTCCAGAACGTGAAGCTCCAGTCGGACTCGCGCGTTGCAGCGATTCGTCAAGAGTCGGAGTTTAGCGAGCGAATGCTGCAGCGCAAATCAAATGCTGATCTCACATTTAACTCGCGCGAGTATGAGAAAAAGCTCGCAGAACAGAAGGCGTTGTACGATGATCTTCTCAACCTCGCCCAAGAAGAGTCGGAAAAAAAGCTTCGCGAGTCTGAGCGTGAGAAGCGCTTGGCCCTTGAGGAGCAAAGTCGGATGCACGAACAGCGCACTAAGGAGATGGAACTCCAGTCCAAAGAGCGCGAACGCACCGTGACCGCCGCTTATGAGGCACAGCTCGACAAGGTTCGACAGTCTAATGCACGCCTCATCCAAAAGAAGAGTTAAGATCGTCTGCACTTTAGGTCCTGCTTCTCAAACTCGCGAGATGATCGAGGGTTTGATTGACGCTGGGATGGATGTTGCGCGTTTAAATTTTAGTCACGGGAGCCACGAGTTTCACCGCGAGCTCTTTGGGGCGCTGCGCGACTGTGCGCAACAGCAAGGGCGAAACGTCGGGATCCTTCAAGATTTACAGGGCCCAAAGCTTCGGGTCGGAAAACTCGCTGCAGAGGGTGTTGAGCTCAGAGCGGGGCAGGTAGTTTTGCTTCACCCCGAAGGCGATGCCGTCAGTGCGCTTAAAAAAGATCGCCTAGCGATACCGATTGTCAAAGAGATCGCTCTTCCGATTTCAAAAGATCTGCGTAAAGGCTCAAAGATCCTCTTTGATGACGGTAAACTCCTCGCGCGAGTCGTGCAGCTTTCGCCACCTGAGATCGTGATTGAGGTCGAGGTGGGCGGGCTTTTGACCAGCAACAAAGGGATCAATCTCCCGGGGACACCTCTCTCGCTCCCAAGCGCAACGGAGAAAGATCTCAGAGACCTAAAGCTCGGACTAGATCTAGGCGTAGATGCGGTCGCACTCTCATTTGTTCGTAAAGCCGAGGACATCGAAAAACTCAGGCGTGAGATTCGCAAGCAATCAAATCACATGCCTCTTTTGGTCTCGAAAATTGAGCGCGAAGAGGCGGTCGATGACTTTGAATCGATTCTCGAGGTCTCAGATAGTTTGCTCATTGCTCGAGGTGACATGGCCGTTGAGCTTGGGGCAGATCGTGTCCCTGTGATCCAGAAGCGCCTGATCCATGCTTGCGCGTCTTTAGGAGTGCCCGTGATCACCGCAACGCAGATGCTAGAGTCTATGATCCACTCGCCCACGCCTACGCGAGCGGAGGCGAGCGACGTCGCCAATGCAGTCTTTGATGGGACCGATGCCGTGATGCTCTCTGGCGAGACTGCAGCAGGTGAGTATCCGCTCGAGGCTGTACGGATGATGTCACGGATCATTCTTGGGGCGCAGGACTCCTTAAGCGAGTACACCACGCGTCCGCAAGTGCAGCCGCTTCCGGGCTCGGCGGTGGATTCGATTGAGTATAGCGCCTCAAAAATCGCCTTTCACGTCGGTGCTTCGGCCGTGGCCTGTCTCACTCACTCGGGGATGGCTGCGCGAACACTTTCGAAGTATCGACCCGAAACTCCAATCATCGCGATCATGGACAGTGCGGAGTCGCTGAGGAAATTGAGTTTCGTCTGGGGGGTGCAAGGAGTGCTGATCCCAAAAATTCTTGCAACCGATGACCTCTTTGCGATGGTAGAAAAAGTTCTTACCGAGGCTGAGCTCGCTCAAGATGGAGATTGGATTGTGGTCACCGCTGGAGTGCCGACTCTCCGCCGAGGCACAACCAATATGGTAAAAGTGCATCAGATTGGAGCACCGATGGAGCGCCCCACGAGGCGGCTCTAAGGTCGTCTCTGAAGTCTTAAAGGCCGATCGAAACCCCTAAGCTAAACGTCGTGATCCCGATCGTTACCGTCGTGTCGTCCAAGGTGGTCGTCGTCCCACGATCTGTAAACAGCTTGAGCTGCGCTCGCGAAAAATCAGCGGTAAGCGAGAGCGGTGATTTTGATTTGCCGAGGGGCATTCCGTACGCTCCGCCTCCAGCAAGCTCATAGCTGGAGAGAGACTGAAGGCCTAAGTTCTGACTCACGGGCGAGAACTTGAGATACGCAGACCAGAAGCGACCTGCGTTGAGCTCTTTTCGAAGAATAGGATAGATCTGTGGACCTGCCATGTTTGTAAAGCCGAATCCCTGACCACTGGAAGTGAATTTCGTCGAGTTGTACATGGTTGTGAAATACATCCCCGCAGCAAGTGTGAGGGACCAAGGAGAGCGCACCGTGCTGAGTTTGTATCCGACTCGAGCATTCACTCCTAAAAAATTGATTTTTGGTTTGCTTAAGACCTCAGCAGTTGAGGACGAGGACGCTCGTGCTTGTCCGCTTGAAAGCACGGGGAGCACGGTTGCGTAAGTGCTGACGCCTAAATCCCAAACTCCGTATTTGAGCCAGTAGTTGGCTTGGGCTTTTACTGTAAGTGCAAGCTCGTTCACGCTGGTGAGGTCAGGCGAGCTTGAGTCGCCGCGATCGTCACGATACAGGATGTAAGTGAGTCCTGCTCCAGCGCTCAAGTTAAGGTATTTGCGTGGGCCCGCGGAGGGATCCTTTTGCACGTCGATAAATTCTTCAAATTCGATCGCATAGGTCTCACGCTCGAGGTTCCCTTTTGGACCCACGGCAACTAAGTCAAACTCAGTTCGCTCGCCACTAAGCGGGATCTCAACCTTGAAGACACCCTTTGAGATCTTGATGCGCTGGGTTTCGTAAAGGAGTGACCACTCCTCGCGCGTATAGGATCCCTCGATCACTGCAAACATTTTTACGGCTCTTGGCGCGGTTGCTGTGGGTGCGGGACTTGGAGTGGGGGCTGGTTTTACGCCTGCTTTAGGTTTGCTTCGGGCGTTAGGCGCTGCGGGCGAGGTTTTGATCAGGATGGGGAGACTTGTTGAGCGCCAAGTGATTTCGGTGATGCGCGCTTTTGAGATCCCGGTTTTTAGTTTTCCACGAAGCTCGCTTGAGTTCGCAGAGGCGAGAGCGCTCCCGAAAAAAACCGTGACAAGATAAAGCCGCCAAAACTGATTGAATGACTTTTTCGTGAATAAGCTCATGCTCTTGAAAGTGTAACGAGACTTAAATCCAAACTAAAGACGAATGAGGTTAATGCAAGGCATCATCTCGAGTTCCAGATTAGGTTCCAAAATCAGCCGGCAGAGCCGACTCAAACTGCAGGATCTCCCCTGACATCGGGTGAGGGAGAGTGATCAGCGCTGAGTGAAGCGCTACTCTTGAAGCATGAACGCGAGAACCATACTTTGTATCGCCGACGAGCGGATGGCCTTCGTGACTGGACTGCACTCGGATTTGATGTGATCGGCCCGTTTCAAGCTCAAATCGAGCCAGAGTGAGAGGCACTCCTTCGCGCTCGCGCGATTCAAGAGGAGTGACTTTAAGTGCAGCATGCTTGGCACCGACGTAGCCCGCTTGAACCACGCGAACGGTGTTGCTTTGAGCGTGTTTTTTTAGGTGATGCCTCCAGATCGTCTCCTGGTGGAGTGCCCCTTCGATCAGGGCGAGGTAAGTGCGTTTGAGCTGTCCTTCTTGCAGAGAAAGAGTCAGGCGATTGGCAGATTTGCTGCGTTTGGCGATCACGAGTAGTCCGGACGTCCCACGATCTAATCGGTGGATCAGCCCGACATAGCTTCGCCCAAAGTGCAGCCGCGCCCAGTCTACGACGGACGGATCTCCGCTGTGATCTCCTTGCGTCAGAAGTCCGGCTGGCTTGTCGATCACCGCCAAGTGCGTGTCTTCGAAAACGATCCTGGGTTCCACTCTCAGGAGGCTTTATCATGAAAGTAAGCGATGAGCTCAACCTTTAGAAAGTCTCAATCTCAAGTGCACTCCACTCGAACAGGGATTGCTTGGATCTCCCTCGCGTTAGCGCTTGTGCTTGGGCTCTATTGGTACAAAGAAAAAGAGCTCGCGCGCTTTTCGGATCGCGCGCTTGAGACCCTTTCACGCCAGCACGACGGATTTAAAAACACTTTTCGAGCGAGCTTTTACTTTTTTTACAACGAGCAGTTTATCCCCGGTGTCGAGAAGTCAAGAAGCGAGATCGAAGATCTCAGGCGAGTTGTTTACTTAGACTCTGGCGGAGGGGTGCTCTTTGACTCAAGCGCACCTGAGAGCTTTGGACCAAATCGCAAATCTGAGCCCCAGGGTAACCCGATCACCTTGGGTCCACGAGTGACTCAGGCGATTTCGCAAAACGGACCGACTTTGTTTTTTCGTAACTTCCAAGTGCAAGTTCTCATTCCATCAGGTGATTTTTCGGTTCTTTACTTTTTTGATGCGCAAGCGCTCCGCAATCAGATTGCTTCTGTTTTTATATTGTTTCTTGCCCTAAGTGGCGTGCTTTATTTGGTTTGGAGGCGGTGGGGATTTCGCTCTCAGCAACTGCAGCGCTTGATCGCTCCGAAGTGGGCGATGGGACTTCGAAGTAAGTTTTTGATCACGATCTTGATCATCAACAGTATCTCAAGTCTCATCATTTTCGTCACTTTAAGCGAGCTTCAAAAACGCGAGCAGACTGAGCGGATTGAAAAAGATTCGATTCTGTTTGCGCAGTTTTCGACCAATAAAGTGATTTCAGACTTTGAGCTTTATTTTTACTTTTACTATCAAGATAAGTTTTTGCCTGGCATTCGCAGCATCATCTCCACCAACGAAAACCTGCTGGGCATCCGCGTGATTTCGAATCGAAAACGCGTCGTCCTTTTTGACTCTCGCACTGCAAACGAAAGCACTACGCCCATTCAAGACGGAGACGGTGAGCGCGTTGCTCTTGGTGAGGAGCTCGAAACGATGCTGAAATCCCGCGGATTTATCACGCGCACAAGCATCTCTGGCGGAGAGCGAGTGCTCTCGGTGATCAATACGTTTCATAGTCAAAATCAGGAAGCACTCTTTCTTGTTGAGTACTTGTTTACTTTTCAAAGCCTGAAACGAAGCGTTGCACTCATTCGGCAGCAGATTCTAATCGATCTCATCCCCTCGCTTGCGATCGGGCTTGTGATTGCGATTGTGTTTGCGCAGCTTTTAATCTCCCCGATCCGGCGTCTTGTTGAGGCGCTCGCAAAAGTGACTGAGGGAGATTACTCGGTTTCGGTGTCACTTAAGCGGAGCGATGAGATTGGTGATCTTTTAAGCGCTTTTAACTCAATGACCAGCGAGCTTCGCAAAAAAAAGGAGCTCAGAAAGTACCTCTCCGACTCGACTTACCGGCAGGTCATGGAAGCTGCTGAGAGTAACGATGGCGCACGCCTTAAGGGATCTCGTGTCTCAGCGACGGTGCTTTTTTCGGATATTCGCAACTTCGTTGGCCACTGCGAGGAGCTCGACGCCGAAGAAGTGACTTCCATGCTCAATGAGTATTTCTCAGAGATGGTTGAGGTCGTTTACAAGCACGGCGGCGAAGTGGATAAGTTCATCGGCGATGCAATTTTAGCAGTATTTTATGCAGGTGATGAGACTCGAACGATCAGGTCTGGCGATCAAATTCAGGGTCCGTCTGCAACGGCGACATCACTTCAGGCGATCTACTGTGCGCTTGAAATGCGCGAGCGATTAAAGGACTTTAATCGTCGTCGCCAGGAAGGTCATAAGAGTGTGATTGAGATTGGCGTCGGCATCACTCATGGTGAGATCATTTCTGGTCCCATTGGTGCGAAAGACCGAATGGATTTCACGGTAATTGGAGATGTCGTAAACCTCGCTAATCGGATCGAAAAAGTCTCGAAGATCGGAAAGCATACGCGCATCGTTTTTTCAAATCATGTCGAGAAGCAGGTTCGCGGGTTGCTGGAGTATGAGGAGATCTCCCGCGAAAAAATTCGGGGCAAAGAGGAAGAGATCACTGTTTTTGAGCTTAAGAGCGTGCGGGAGATTAGCGTTCTATTGCAGAACTTAAAGTCCGGCGATCTTTCGCTTAGGATGCGTAGTCTTGAGTTGCTCGGTCAGTCTCGAAACTCAGACGCCATTCCACATGTCATCGAGGCGCTAAAGGATCAGGATGAGTCCATTCGTCGCGAGGCGATTTCCTCGATCATCAAGCTCTCTATACCCAATGATGAGCGCGTATTGGACGCGCTTTTCTCGGCGCTTGAGGTGGAGTCTTCGGATCGCGTTGTTTCGGCTTTGATTGCTGCCATTGGTCGCGTGTGCTCTACAAAACGTGTGCTTTTGCTTTCGCCTTATCTTGAGTCCAAGGACGATCGGATCGTTTCAAACGCAATTGAGGCGATTGGACAGGCGCGTGATCCCCAGGCGGCAGATACGATTTTGCCTCTGCTTTATAGTCGCAACAACCGAGTAAAAGCTAACGCAGCAATGGCTCTGTTTGCGTCGGGGCGGATCGAGGTGATCTCAACACTGAAGCCCATGCTTTTGCACTCAGATCCCCTCATGCGATCCAGCGCAGCGTTTGCGATCGGTGAGCTTACGATTATCGCGCAAAAGGATAAGCTTCTCGAGGAGTTGCGCCTTCGTGGTCATGAAGTAAAGATGTTTCTTGCGGAGCTTCAAGAGTGTGTGCCGATGCTCGTTTCACTCCTCAAGGACGCAGAGCCGATTGTGAAGCGTCAAGCGATTATTGCTTTAGGGAAAATCCGCGATAAGTCATCGGTGCTCCCGATCATTGATACGCTCGATCTTGAGCGCGATAATCAGGAGCTGATTCAAGATATTGCTCGCTCTTTACGCGCGATTGGCTCCCATAAACTCGTTCGTGAGGTGCTCGATAAGCTCTCGTAGACCCCATCGGCCGAGAACCACTCCGAAAGTCTAAGGTCCTCCTCAATTGGTGTGGCTCGGGAGTGCCATCCTGCAATAGTGAAAGCGACCCGCGCACGCTGATGCCGAGCTCGCAGGCTTTGATGAGTCTTTGCTCGTTTTTTAAAAACCGCCACATCCCTCATGGATGACTCAAGCATCTGAGGTGACCAGAGGCCAGGAGGACCGCGATGGCGCTCAAAAAAATCTGCAGTCGCTAGTGCGCGCTTAAGGATTCGCTCTGGGTCTTGGCTCTGGGCACGGGCTTGAGTTTCTGAAATGAGAGCGCAAATCCCAATTCGATCTAAGAGCGCGCCTGATAAGCGTGACAGGTACCTGCGTCGTGCTGGAGTAGGACACATGCAAAGATCGCTAGGATGTCCGCATGGGCAGGGGTTTGCGGCTGCGGCGAGTAGAAACTGACACTCGATGCGCTCCTCTCTCCCTCCGCGCGAAAGAGTGAGCGCTCCGTCTTGTAGTGGTTCACGCAGAGTTTCTAGCGAGTCTCGACTCCACTCTAGGAGTTCGTCCGCGAGGAGTACGCCTTGGTGAGCTTTGCGTAAAAGTCCTGCGCTCAACTTGCCGCTCGCGATGCTCCCAATAAGGCTCGCAGGTCTGACGTGAGGTCCAACTCGCACCACTCTGGCGGCAGAGGTTCTTTTTGGTGAGGGCGACCCGTGAAGTGCGCGCTCAAGCCAGGCGCGCCACTCAAGAGCGTTGCTTTTTCCAGTGCCTCGGCTTCCTAAAAAAAGCAGGTGGTGTCGCCCGAGCGCCGAAAGCACGATCGGAAGGATTAAATGAGAGCCTGGAGTGAGAGGAGGCACAAGAGGTGCGCTTGGCAAGGACGCGCAGGCTTTGGTCTCGGGAGTGAGCTCAGGGAGCGGAGGATGAGTTTGCGATAATGCTCCCCAGAGCTCACTCAGGTTTGAGATAAAATGGACTCGCTCTTTCAGCTCGGGTCGTCCTGCCAAAATGCTCTGGCAGGATCCTTTGGACGAGCTTGGAAGGTAGTAGCGCATAGAGCTTGAAACCTCAGGCCACTGAAAAAGCAAGTCCGCACCTGAAGGAGAGTGCACGCTTCCATCCATGCGGAGTTCACCCCAGCAGAGGAGGGGAGTGTCGACTTTCAATGCACCTATGGTGCAGAGAATGGAAGCCGCAATTGCGAGGTCAAATCCCGTTCCTGACTTCGGTAGCTCACCAGGAGTGAGGCTGATGACGATCTTTTTACGTGGAAACTCAATCCCACTGGACTCAAGAGCTGCTCGAACACGATCACGTGCTTCATGTACCTCGGCAGAGGCACGTCCGATGATTTGAAACGCTGGAATTTGAAAGCTCAGCTTGCACTCGACGCCTGCGAGTCTGAGCTCTGGATCGTTCATGAGAGGAGTGTACACTTGCATTGATGCTCACTCTTGCAGAGTGTGCGCCAATGAAAAGATCATGAGCGTGAGCGAAGGAGTTTTTCTTTCGCGGCATTAATTGCGATTGCGATTTTTTGTGCTTCTTTCCATTGGTCAGATCCAGGAGCTGCGACTTGATCCGGGTGATATTGTTTCATGAGGCGTTTGTAGGCTTCGAGGATTTCGCGCTTACTAGCTTCACTTGTGACACCAAGAACTTCATGAGCGGCCCCATCGATGCAGATCCCAGGGAGAGCTATTTTTTTCGAGCTTTTAAAGCGGGATTGAGCAAGTCCATCTGCGCGAGAGGCTGTAGGGCTCGGAGAGCGCTCATGCTCCTTGACTCGAAACTGAGATTTGCTTGATTGCCCTGAGCGCCAGAGAAAAAAAATCAGCAACGTGCACAGGGCAACAAAGATTTCCAAAGTATACTTCTGGATCCAAGTCGACATTGCTATCGACGAGTATGCCATAGTGTTGTGGCTCTGGCACATCCCTAGCAAATCACGTGTAAGTGCGGGCTTTTTTTACCGTCAAATTTCTTATCTTTGTACTCACTGCGCATGCGTATGGGAGCGAGTTTAGTTGGGAGAGTCTTCCGCGCGTGCAACGCAGGGGGCAGGAGAGCTGTTGGGTTAGGCTTGAACGAGAGAGTCTTTCATACTGCGTCCCGCGAAGGGAGTGGTGGATGATGCTCGGATCACCCCAGTTTGTACTGGTCTCATCATCGGTGAGAGTGCTGCCGCGTAAGGAGTTTGAGTCCCAAGAGATTCTGCGCGCAGTGCTTCGAGAGAGTAAAGCGAGGGGTCTTCGAGCTGAATTGCATCGGTGGATTGAGAATCAGCGTGAACTTCTCTCGCGGACCCTTCAGGCCAGTGATCGCTGGGGGATGTTTCGTGCTCTCGTGCTTTCGGAGGGAGCCGCAGCCGATCCGATCGACCTCCTGAGGTTGAGTGGTTGGGTTCATGTTTCCAGTCTAGCGGGGATTCATCTTTACGGAGCGTTAACGCTTTTTGAGGCCTTTGTAGCTTGGGTTTTTGGCCGATTTCTAGGTGGTCGCAGCGGAGCACTTAGGATTTATGCGGATTTAATGACTTGTATTCTCGGGTTAGTTTCGTTCGCGCTACAAGGGTTTCGTTTTGGTTTTATTCGTCCGTTTTCTGTGTTCTTGCTTCGGCGATTCGCTTTACGCGCAGGTTTTCGCTGGAGCACACTTGGTCCGCTCTCTTTGGTGGTGGTGCTTGAGCTTTTACTCAGTCGAGATCTCGAGTTTCAGGGGCTTTGGCATTATTCGTTGGCGGTGGGAGGAGGGCTTCTTGCTCTTGAGAGCTGGCAGAAAAAAAGAGCGCAGGTACCGCATTTAGCAGGAGAGATCAAAGCTCATCTAATTTTAAGTCTGGGGTCATGGACTCCAATTGCCATCGTTGGGGTGTTTGCCAGTGGACTTTGTGCGCCTTTGACGTTTCTTCAGAGTATGCTTTCGGTTTCGATTGGCTGCTTGATTTGGGTTCCGGTCGCAATTCTGTGTTTGATTCTTTTTTTGATCGGCCTGCAAGAGGAGTCAGTTTGGATTTTAAACAATGTACAAGATCTCCTGTATCGATGCCTGGAGGCGTTTCATGATCTGTTCTCAGCGTGGCTTCTTTGGAGTCTTCCGCCATCGGCTCTGATCTTAGGGCTCGTGCTTTGTGTTACTTTGGTTGGAATTCGGAATGTACTCGGGCTACGCGTTGTTTCTGTGGTGATCCTTGGGATCTTTTTATCGACGACCTACCGTGTGAGTCGTAGTCTTCTCTGGCCATCAAACAAAGTGATTCAAGCCGTAACGCAACTCGATGTGCGACAAGGCGATTCGGCGCTGGTCTGGATCCGAGGCGAGATCGGAATGATTGATGCTGGATCCGCACGAGCAGTGAGTATTTCTGAGTGGATTGAGCGTCTGGCACGTGCGGAGGTTCGTGCGCTTGACTGGATTTTGCTCACTCATCAAGATGAGGATCACAGTGGAGGGGTTGGGCTCATTGAGCTCTTGGTGCCGGTTAAGAAAGTCGTAACCGGTGAGCGGCTCACTTTACATCGATTGCCGTTTCACACTCAGTTTATTTCAGGAAAGAGTCGGAACAACGGAAAGATGGTTGGAGTCTTTATTCAGTGGGGTTCGGATGCCGCCTACCTCAATTTGGGCGATGCAGATCAACAGATGGAGCGAAAGTTTACGCATGAGTTGATCCCAAAACAGTGGCAAGCTTCGCACAGTGCAATTCGGATCCTCAAAGTCAGTCACCATGGGTCTGCAAGCTCTACGGATCCTGATCTTTTGAAGCGTTTCTCGCCCACCGAGGCGTGGATCTCAAGCGGAGCCGGAAACCGCTTTGGACACCCCAGAGTCGAGATCTTACGCAGATTGTGGAGGGTGGGAGCTCAAGTTTTTCGTACCGATCAGCACGGCGAGCTCAGGTTTGAGACTAAGTGAGCATCCTTCCGCCGTCGATAATCAAAACGTCTCCAGTGAGCCAAGAGGTCTCAGCGCTGAGGATGAAGCGAATCGCTGAAGCCACATCCGCAGGCTCCCCTACGCGGCCCATCGGATAGGCTCCACCTCGTTTGGCGTAGAACTGCTCGAGTTCGCTTGAGTTATGGTGGTAGGCCTCATGCATCGGACTTTTTACGATTCCAGGACAGATGCAGTTCACAGTGATTCCAGACTTTCCTAACTCTTTGGCAAGCGTCTTGGTGAGTTGAATGAGTGCTGCTTTTGATACGCTATAGGCTAAGGCAAAGTGATTGGGTAGGATGCCTGCGGTCGAAGAGATGTTGACGATTCGAGCGCCTCCTGGATGTTTTGCCAGAGCGGGGGCGAGCGCTTGTGAGAGCAAAAAGGGTGCGTTCAAGTTGATGGCGAGAGTTTCGTTCCAGGAGTGGAGCGTTGTCGACTGCAGTCCTCCGAAGGGGTAGATGCCTGCGTTGTTAACGAGGCCATAAATTTTCTTATGGCTGCCCAAGATGCGCTCGGCCAGCTTTTGAACTTCCTGCGGATCCGACAGCTCTGCGACAAAAGGTAGGACGAACTCTGCGAGCGGGCCTAAATTTTTAAGAGCACTATCGAGTGCAGCTTGGTTCCTGCCCACCGCAAGCACTCGGTACTCTCCTGAGCGAATGAGTTGACGGGTGGTTTCAAGGCCGATGCCCGTTGTTGCGCCTGTGATGACCACATTTCTCAAAGACGCTGGGTCTGACTTGTGATGTGCCATGGATGCCCCTGCTAACTTATTGAATTTTAATGAGTCTCCGCTCTTAAGGGCAAGGCCTAAAACAGGGTCTTTAGGTTGCCGCCTGGGATGCCGAAATGGTAGACTATAATAGTCGGCTAATTCTTGACCCAGGGGCAAATGAAAAAGATCTTTAAAATTAATATCTTAAGAAAGATCGGATTCGCACTTGGGGTGCTTTGCTTGAGTAGTGCTTGCGCGCCTAACAAAAAAAGCGGGTTCACTGGGAAGTGTGAGTTCGAAGAGGGACAAACCGCGACGATTAACGCTCGATGGCCGGTTGCACCCGTGCCGAACGCATTTAAGCTCGGAGATATGGGCTTTGCGTTTCCAGGGGCAGAAGTTTCAGCAACTGTTGCTGCCGCTACGACCTGGAACGCTTTTTTTTCGAGCTCTCAAGGTTTCACGATCATCGACATGGGAGACCCCGAAAACCCACGGACAAGCCAACAAGTTCTACCCGCTGACGTCTGCACTCTTCAGCCCCTGGTGCAGGGGGGGGCTTTCGCAGGACCTGTGGTTCACTATAAGCGCGGAACTTGGGAAGGGCGCGATCCCCAGATCATCGCGCTCACGACGACTTGCCGCTCGTATGATCAGCCGTATTGGCGAATGCGACATGGAGTGATGGAGCTTAATTTTCGGGACTTTTTTGTTCCTGGAAAGAAGCAACCTGACTATCAGTCGATCCTTTTGCATGAGTTTGGACATCTCATGGGGCTTGGTCATTCGTGTGAAGTGGGTGGACGCGAGGGTTACCCGGACTGCAACGGGGGAATCTCTGAGGCAGTGTATGAGGCTGCGATGTTTCCCGTCGTTCAGTTTACGGGCCTGGTGGGCCAGCAGCGCCGTGCGCTTAAGTCAAACGACATGGGGCGCGCAAATTGCCTTTACGCGGATGTCCTGGGTAATGATTAGGAAACGGTTGAATCAAGTGATGCAGCCAGGTTGCTAGAGGATTTTTTTACGTCGGAGGAGCGTAAGCGCGGAGTCGTTCGCGTATACGTTCGGGACAAAGTTAGTGTAGCCCGAGAGTACGCGCATCAGCGAGCTCTCGACCTCGACGAGGAGTTTGGGCTCGCCCTTTCGACTCAGGACGCGGACTGGATCTCGCATCTGATAAACGCTTTCGCCTTTTTTAGTTTTTTTCTTAAGCTTCCCTAATCCCGTCGTAAACACGACATCTTTTTCAGGGATATCCAGCAGTAACCACTCGTCGCCTCGGCCGTATCGCTTGAGGGTATCTTTGAGCTCACCGACAAATTGCTCAATTTTCCTCACAGCCACTTTTCGTCCACGATCCTCAGGATCAACCGGCAGGATTCGGTGCTCAAAAAGCGGATGACTTAAGGTCTTAGGCGCTTTCCGATACAGGAGCATCTCAGTGAGCTCGGCCACCCGTGGATCTCGGATCTTTCCAGAGGTGCGTACTTCCTGCGCCCGACTCATGAAGTAGATGTCATTCCACCAAAAGAAGCGCTCATCGCGGCTCTCAACCATGCCGAGCAGATCTTGAAAAGAGTGAAACCAGCCAGCCTCGAGAAACGCTTGAGTCACGTGTGTTGACATGATGTCAAACTTTGCGGAGCCAGGATTTTTGATCACTTGGCTGTACCAGCTAAAGCGCGCGATCAAGAAATCCTCAACCGCATGAGCTGCGCTTTCACGCACTCCAAACGAGAGTTGTCCGGGCGATGGCTCATAGGTCACGAGATTTGCTAAGATATACTCCCGGTCAAACTGTCCGTATTTGATGCCTGTGTAGTGCGAGTCGCGCATCAGATAGTCCATACGATCTGCATCGAGATCAGAGTGCATGAGTTGATTTGCAATGAGATACTTTGAGTCGCCTTTAATGATGCGTGAGATCAGCTGGGGATCTAGATTGTAGCGCTCAAGGATCTGTGTGATCCCACCTTCGTAGTTAGTGTTTTTGATAATAAATGCGCCCAAGTGCTCATGCGAGTTGGTGAGGTTTTTAGCGCCTAAAGTGAGCTGATCGTTGTTGCCATGACGGATGTAGGCGTTCTCGACCGCGTGGCTGAACGGGAAAGTGCCGATATCGTGCAAAAGAGCCGCAAGACGGAGCGACTTATGGAGCATCGCCGCTTCGCTTGTCGCTTTAGGATTATGCAGCTCCTCATCTGGAACTGAAAGCCCCATCGCGCGCAGCATCTGATCCATCGAGTGCATGACGCCGATCGCATGAGCGAAACGATTGTGCTCAGCGCCTGGGAAGATGTAATTTGCAAACCCAAGCTGCTTGATCCACCTCAGGCGTTGATAAAAAGGCGAGCTAATGATGCGCTCTTCCCACTCCGTGATAGGGATAAACCCATACATCACGTCAAAGATCACATGAGCGTTTCTGATTTTGCGGCGATTTAAAGTTGCCACTCAAGCGCCTTTTTTGGCTCAGACTCGAGTTCGGTGAAAAGCCGAAGGAGCTCAGATTGACTCATGACTTTTGAGTCTTTCTCGCCGTACTTGCGAACGGAAAATGTTTTATCTTGAGCTTCGCGATCGCCTGCAACGATTGAAAAAGGGATTTTAGCGCGCTGAGCTTCGCGAGTCTTGAGTCCCATGGACTCGTTGCGATCGTCGATTTCGACCCTCAGACCGATTCTTTTAAGTTGCTCTGCAAACTCGCGGCAATAAGCAGTGTGGGTCTCTTTGATTGGCACCACGCGCAGCTGTACCGGAGCAAGCCAGAACGGGAATGCGCCCGCCACATGTTCAATGAGGACACCGATAAATCGCTCCAGTGAGCCCAAAACCGCACGATGGATCATCACGGGGCGGTGAGCAGCGTTATCTGCGCCGGTGTAAGTGAGGTCAAAGCGCTCAGGCATTGAGAAATCGAGCTGGATCGTCCCCAGTTGGTGGTAGCGACTAATCGCATCGCGTACGTTAAAGTCGATTTTTGGTCCGTAAAACGCGCCGTCGCCTGCGTTGATCGTGTAGGGGTGCCGGAGCTCGTCGAGCACCTTGCGGAGCGCGCTTTCGGCTTGGTCCCAAAGCGCATCGGACCCCACTCGTTTCTCAGGGCGAGTCGAAAGAAAGATTTTGACATCCTTAAACTCAAAGAGCTCGTAAGTTTTCAAAATCATGGCGAGCACTTTTTTGATCTCAACATCAATTTGTTCAGGCGCGCAGAACACGTGCGCATCGTCCTGGCAGAAGGAGCGCACTCGCGTGAGTCCAGCCGTCACTCCCGAGCGCTCGTAGCGGTGCAGGCGTCCAAAGTCAGCAAGACGCAGAGGCAAGTCGCGGTACGAGCGCTTGTTGGAAGCATAGACGAACGTTGAGGCCGGGCAGTTCATGGGTTTCACCGCGAACTCGCGCTCGTCGATCTCGGTGAAGTACATGCTTTCGCGATAGTTCTCGTAATGTCCGGAGCGATGCCAGAGTGCGACATCCATGATCTGAGGTGTGATGATCTCTTCGTAGCCAGAGACTGCATAAAACTCTCGAATATAGCGCTGCAGGCGATTGTAGACGATCGTCCCTTTGGGGTGAAAAAAAGGTGAAGCAGGCGACTCTGGGTGAAAGCTAAACAAGTCAAGCTCCTTGCCTAGCTTACGGTGGTCGCGAGCTTTCGCTTCTTCAATCATCCGCAGGTGCTCGGTGAGCTCCTCCTTTGTGAGGAACGCCGCTCCATAGATGCGCTGGAGTTGCGGGTTTTTTTCGTTTCCGCGCCAGTAAGCGCCAGCAATGGAGAGCAACTTAAAAGCACCAATCTCGCCCGCATGCGCGACGTGTGGCCCGCGGCACAGATCGGTGAACTCTCCTTCAGAGAACGTGCTCACTGAAGTTGCGTTTGCGAGATCACGCAAGTTTTCGATGATCTCAACTTTGAAAGGCTGATTCGTTCGCTTAAAGTGAGAGATCGCCTCGTGAATCGAGTGATCGGTTTTGACGAAAGGCTTCTTCTCGCGGATGATCTTATCCATTTCCTTTTCGATTTTTGGTAAATCCTCGGGCGTGAGTTTCACCGGAAGATCCATGTCGTAGTAAAAGCCGTTCTCGATCGTTGGACCGATCCCAAACTTTGCTGAAGGCCACAGCCGCGAGATCGCATGCGCCATGATATGTGCGCAGGAGTGGCGCATCGTATCGACGGGAGAGTGAATTTCTGGTTCTTCGAAGTCTTTGAGGTTTGATGCGGGAGGGGAGGAGCTCATTTGAAGTAAATTAGCACATTGGCCTACGCTGTGCACAGGGCTCTCCATTACTTCATTCATGGGAGCTTTATGCGAACGACGAGATTGCTTGCTGTTTCTCTGATTTTTTTTGGAATTCTCGGATCGTCTTGTGGATCTCGGCCTCATCCACAAGATGGAAGCGGTGCGAAAGAGATTTCGCGCAAGCAAATGATCGAAGACTTGAGCCCTCACTGGGCATGGATGGATCCTGAGATGCGCAGGTTATCGCATCCTGTGGACTGGAGCGCTGAGCATACCCCGGAGGGCATCAGCTATCCGCGAGTTTTTCAGCTTCTGAGCACAGAGGAGCGAATTGCGCGTCCAAAAGGGGAGAATCTTTTTTATGTTCTGAAAGATGGCAGAGACTCCACACAGGTCACGCGAGTCGAGTACGAGATGACCCGCAGGGACTTGTTTGGAAGGTCCACGGCACTCACGGGGAGGCGTGAAGCGATTTACCAAGAGAGTGATCGACGTTACTTGATCCCAATTCTCTCAGAGCTCGGGAGTCGTGATCAGCTCACCGAGGTCGATCTCTATTGTGTTCGTATTCGAGTACACTACTTAGAGGGTGTACAAGAGATTCGGGTGGAGTTTCGGGTTTCAGGGCCGCTTCCGGATCTGATTCGAAAGCAGATTCGCGCGTTAGACGATGGGCAAGGTGAGCAAGGGATTGCACAGCTCAGGAGTGCTGCGGCCGAGATTGTTTCAGAGCAGTGGCAAAACCCAAGTTCTCGCAGAATGCGCTTAAAGTTTGTCTTCAGTCCTAATCTGCGTTTAAGCGCGCTCCTTGAGAGGACAGATTTTTCGACTGATGTGTGGGCGCCTCCGACGCAGAGGAGCTGGATTGAAATGTCGCAGTTATCTGTGGTGCTTAACTTTCTTCGAGTACAGAGCAGTCTCTACGGAGAGCGTGTGATCTCTCTGGAGGGGTTGTCCGAGATCGTCTTGCCCGTTGCACCAAAGGAGGAGCTTGTGTTGACCTGGGGTGTGACTCCTCACTCTGTTTCAGATCGATGTGAGCTGCCTGCGCGAGAGGTGCATTCTGTAACTTGGAATGAAACGCGCTATCGCAATGGAGGACGGGGCGGTGGGGGACCGCTTGAGGTTACCATCACAAAGAGTGGGAGCGCGATCCGTGAAACTCGTATCCTAGGTTGGAATGTCATCAGGCCCTATGTTGCGTCTTTTAGGATGCGCTTTTTGGAAGCAGCCAGCTCTAAGGATGAGTTTCAAATCGGAAATCAAGACAGCGAGAGCGCGGGAGTTTTAGGTTTATATCCTGGTACGGTTTTTTCTCCCTTTGCTTGCCAAGGCTTGATCGAATAGGTTCTCGGTTGTGAACTCTCTTGGTGCGCAACACTTTAGCCCTCGGCCTGCAGCGCAAGCCGATCTCAAGAGCTTGGTTGAGATCGAAGCGCGTGCCCAAGTGGCGCCCTGGTCGATGGAGCACTTCCAAAAAGAGCTTGAGAAACCCTTTAGCGAGATTTTGGTTTTAAGCGACGATGAGACGGATGAGCAGATTGCAGGGTTTGTTGTTTTTTGGATTATGGGTCAGGACTGTCAGATCATGGAGCTTGCGATTGATCTGCCCTACCGAGGCATGGGCTACGCTCGCCAGTTGCTTGCGCATGCCGTCAAAAAGGCTCTCCGCGCTGAGTGTAGTCGGGTCATTTTGGAAGTGCGTCGATCCAATGCGGCCGCAATCGCGCTTTACCAAGGGCAGAAGTTCACGATCTCGCACGTTCGCAAAGGTTTTTACTCAAACGGTGAGGATGCCTTTGTAATGGAGCTCGATCTTCTTGATCAAGCGGCGCTAAAAGATTTTTAAATTTATCCTTTAAATTCAGATAAATACACATTTTGACACATCTCGGTATAGCTAACGCTTTGTGTTAGTATGGTCTTTACATTGGGAGTGTAAGCGGCTATCTCACGCCATCTCTTATGCGAAAGCATGGTTTTAAAGATGTGACGCTCTGGGCCTCTTTTTGGGTATTGCTTGCCCCGGGCCTCTTTTTGAGTCGGAGTTTGGAGAGCCCCAATTTCCAAGTCGAGGCGATCGCCTCTGAGGACCTCTCCTTGTGGTCCAATCACTCCGGCATGAGTGAGACCGAAATCAAAAACGTTTTTCAGCGCTACCTGATCGGACTGAGTGACCCTGATGCGCGAAGTTTGGCTCGCACACTCTCTAAGCTCTGTCAGGAGTTTAAGTTTGATCCCGCGTTCATCCTCTCTGTGATTCGGGCTGAGAGTCAGTTTCGGACTCATGCGATCTCTCATGCGGGCGCAATCGGACTCATGCAGCTGATGCCTCGTACCGCTCGATATGTTGCGGATCGATGGGACGTCGACTCCTATGAGAGTGATGCAACGCTCTTTGAGCCGGAAACGAATATGCGACTCGGTGTGACGTATCTTGCTTATCTCAGAGATCGCTATCAGGGGCGGCTCCCCATGGTGCTTGCAGCTTACAATTTCGGACCTGGAGTCATAGACCGGATGGTGGCGCAGAAGCGCACGTACTCCCAAAAAACTAAAAATTACGTCCAAAAAATAGTAAGAGGAGCCATCGAACTTCGCTCTCAAGGCAGCTTCGGACCGGAGCGAAGGGCGAAGGAGGCCTGAGATTTGTTCGAACTTCGTGTGAAGCTTGATTTTGCCGCTGCCCATCATCTAGAGGGCTATCCCGGGGATTGCGCACGACCGCACGGTCATAACTGGGGTATCGAAGTCTTCGCGCGCTCTCGTCGCTTGGACTCGATTGGGATGGCGATGGACTTTCGGCAGTTGAAATCCGCAGTCAAGGAGCTCATCGCACCCTGGGATCATCAGGATCTCAACACGCTACCGGACTTTCGAGATCGACCTTCGTCAGCTGAGGCGATTGCGCAGCTCTCATTTGAGCGACTGTCGACGCAAGTCAACACGCCGGAGACTTGGATCGAAAAGGTCACGATCTGGGAGAACGAACGCTGCTCGGCGAGCTATTTTAAAGGTTAAGAGATGCGGACCCCGTCGGTTGTGCTTCTTTCCGGCGGACTGGACTCGAGCGCAAACCTCGCTCTGGCTCATCTGAAAGACCAGGTCGTTCTTGCTTTGTTTGCGCGCTACGGTCAACGCGCGGCTCGAGCAGAAGAGCGCGCGGCCTCTACGATCGCAGCCCATTACGGAGTAAGGTTCGAGTGCGTGGATCTGCCCTGGCTTGGGGCTTTAGGGGGCTCTGCGCTGACGGATCGAAGCCAAGAGATTCCTGAGCTTTCGCGTGAGCGTTTGGATGATCTCTCGGTGACGCAAATTTCGGCAAAAAAAGTCTGGGTGCCTAACCGAAACGCAGTGCTCATTGCTGTGGCGTCTGCATATGCAGAGCGACTTGAAGCCCAGCATGTTGTCGTGGGCTTTAATCGTGAAGAGGCTGCAACTTTTCCTGATAACTCAACTGCATTTCTTGAGGCATCCAATCGTGCGCTTATGTTTTCATCAAAGGGAGTGAGCGTTCACTCTTATACGCACGCACTCGATAAACGAGAGATCGTCACTCGTCTCAAGCAGCTCCAGTATCCCTTTCCTTTCAGTCGCATCTGGAGTTGCTACTGGGATGGTGAAAAGATTTGCGGCCGATGCGAGTCGTGCGGTCGATTTTTGCGAGCGACGGATGAGGGGCTAAGATGAGTTTAGTGACACTGGCTTCGAAAGAGCATTTTCCGTATCGGGGACCTGAGCTTCGCCCCCACTTTTTGCTCGAACGCTTTCAAGTGCGTGGATCAGCGCTCGTCTCGTGGCGTGGTCCATGTCAGGTTTTGACACAAGATCTCGTGGATCACGAAGATCGTCTTGAGAACGAGAGCATTGAGGCCAAGGAGATGGTGCATTTCTTAGGCGAGTTTTTTGGCATGAGTTTAAGTGAAGGAGTACTCCGGCAACGCCTTTGGATCGCGCGCATTGCGGAGAGCTTGGGCGCGCAAGTCCGATGTCTGGGAAATGACTTAATGGTCGGGGAGAGGAAACTCTCCGTCTCGATTGTGACTGCAAGTCCTGTCTCGATTCTCTTGCACTTTGGAATCAATATCGACCCCACAGGTGCTCCTGTTGCCGCGATCGGACTTCGAGAACTTAAAGTGGATGCAGATGAGTTTGCACTGCGAGCGCTCGGACTGTTCTCCGATGAGTGGCAGCAGGTCCTGTGGGCTTGCGCCAAAGTAAGACCCGTGGTCTAGTCGCTGCATGTTTTTAAAGGCGCCGAAGCACATTCTGGACATGAAGCCTTACGTCCCCGGTAAGCCGATCGAAGAGACGCAGCGGGAGTTTGGACTGCAGCACGTCGTGAAGCTTGCATCCAATGAAAATCCACTTGGTCCCTCGCCTCGTGCATTGAAAGCGATTGAGGATGCAATGGGAGATTTGCATCGATATCCAGATGCTTCGGGATATCGAATGCGCCATGCTCTTGCGGCCCAGCTTAAAGTTTCAGTCTCCGGAGTCGCAATTGGGAATGGATCAGATGATCTGATCGATCTTTTGATTCGCTCGTACTGCGTGAAAGACGATGCGATTGTTACATCGCAGCATGGGTTTGTCGCTTACAGTGTTCGTGCTGCGGCTCACGGCGTGCGAAACCTCCAGGCCCCGGTCGGCGAGTCTCTCAAGTGCGATCTCATGGATATGGTCGAGTACTTAAAGAAAGAGCCTCGCGCGAAATTTGTGTTTCTTGCAAACCCAAATAACCCAACTGGGACTTATCATACTCGCACGGAGCTCCGATCGTTTCTCAATGCTGTGCGTGAGGTGCGAGAGGATCAGGTTTGGGTCGTATTAGATTACGCTTACTGGGACTATGTGACTGATCCAGAACTACCGTGTGCGTTTGAGCTTCAGCGCGAGTTTCCGTTTGTGATTGTGATGGGTACATTCTCCAAGGTCTACGGATTGGGGGGGGCGCGTTTGGGTTATTGTGTTGCGCCTGAAGAGGTTGTCAGCAATTTGGATCGTGTGCGCCCGCCGTTTAACGTGAATCATGTTGCTCTTGTTGCAGGCGAAGCGGCGCTCGGTGATCGTGAGTTTGTTGCTCGCTCCGTTGAAGTCAATCGCCTAGGGCTTGAGGCTTGGCGCGAGGCCTTGGATGAGATGCTGATTCCTTACTGGCCGAGTCAGGGAAATTTTTTGCTCGCTCACGTGCAAAAAGGATTGGGGCGCTTGGGAGGAGAGGTTTTTCAAGCCTGTCTTAGGCGAGGGGTGATTTTTCGTCCGGTCACAAACTATGGACTCCCGGGTGCGTTGCGAATCTCCGTGGGCACTCCAGAAGAGAACGCGTTTGCAATTCGTGCGTTGCAAGAGGAGTGTGTTCGGTGAGCGTAGAGGAGATCATGGCGATTCCCAAGCGAGGTCCAGTGGTCGCAATCGATGGTCCCGCTGGAACGGGCAAAAGCTCGGCGACCAAACGTCTGGCTGAGTCGTTAGGTTTTGTTCATGTAGACACAAGAGCGTTGTATCGATCGATCGCTCTTCAGTGCATTGAAAAGGGCTTGATCACAGAAGAGACCGCTGTCGCACCGGATCTCGCAGACCATGCAACCGACGTGTCTCGCTCGATTCACCTTGAGTTCAAACGGATGCCCCAAAAAAACCCGGCAAATCGTGTGTTCGCAAACGGAAAAGACGTGACCGATCGAATCCGTACACCTCAAGTGAGTATGGCTGCGTCTCAGATCTCGGCTTTTCCAGGAGTACGTGCGTCACTTTTGGGGCTTCAGCGGCGTTTGGGAGCGGTGGGTAAGAGCATCCTTGAGGGCCGTGATATTGGGACTGTGATTTTTCCGGATGCGGATGTGAAGTTTTTCCTGACCGCAAGTGTCGAGGAGCGCGCTAAGCGGAGGCTCGCAGAGCTGGAGGCTACCGGAACCGACGCCCCCTCGTTTGAGGATCTAAAAAAGCAAATCGAGCAGCGCGACCACCAAGACTCGACCCGCGAAACCGCACCACTGAAGCGCGCGGCTGATGCTATTGAGATTGATACAACCGCTCTGACCTTGGATCAGGTCGTGGATTTGATGGTGGTACGGGTGAAAGAGAGACTTTCAGGAGCGATGAAGTGAGTGAGCGGATCCTTGTGGTCCGACCAGATCGATTAGGGGATGTGATCTTGTCCACTCCCGTCCTTCAGGCGCTCCGAGAGCGGCATCCGAGTGCCTACATTGTTTTTTTGGTGCGCAAAGGACTTGGTGAGCTCTGGAGCTCGGGAGGCAGAGTGGATCGAGTTTGGGAGTGGGAGCCCGGCTCACTAGTGGAGTCCGTGCGCCAGATGTACGCTCAGCGCTTTGATCGTGTCGTTCATCTTCAAGTGCATCCTGAGCTTGCGTGGGCGAGTTTTTTCGCGCGTATCCCGAAGCGCGTTGGACCTCTCTCAAAGATCTACTCATGGCTCGTGCTGAATGCGGGAGTACGCCAACACCGTTCGCGCTCTGATCGTAACGAAGCACAGTATGGACTCGAGCTAGCGGGAGTAGGAGATTTCGCATCAGCTCGTTGCTGGGTGGATTTAAGGGCGCAAGATCTTGAGCGGATCCGCGAGCGTCTACGAGCGCAGGGAGTTGAGCAGAAGTTTCTCGTCATCCACCCTGGAATGGGAGGATCTGCGCTGAACTGGAGTGCAGACCGATATGCGGAGCTCGCGCACGTACTGGAGTGTCAAGGAGTCTGCGTTGTGTGGAGTTTTGGTCCGCAGGACGCTGAGATGCGAGCAAAGATCGGCACCCGGGCAAAACTGATTTGGGAGGGAAGCGCTCACGCTCGCGAGCTTGCAGCGTTTCTTGCCCAAGCGCGCCTGGTGGTTGCTCCCAGTACAGGTCCGCTTCACTTAGCTTCAGCCGTAGGGACGCGAGTGGTGGGCGTTTATTCGCCCCTGCGCGCGCATCATCCCCGTCGCTGGGGTGTATGGGGACGAACTGCCCAAGACTCGGAGATGTGTGCTCCTTGTGTTTCAGAAGCGCAAGCGCTCGAGCAGGGGTTAGACGCAGTGTTGCCTCTCGGCGCAGTCCTGAGCGCAGTTTTGCGTCTTTACTGATTCTTGAGCGAAGGTTTTAACGCTTCACAGTCCTAAATCCATGTGTCAATTTAGGGGTAAATGGCTACCCGCATTGACTTTAAAAGATTGCCTCCGGAGCGCTGGAACTGGGCGCGACTTGAAACACTTCTGGATGCGATTGGCGGGCAGCAGATTTTGGTTTTAGGAGATTTAGGCGTTGATCGCTACACACAAGGCGCGGTGGATCGGATATCGCCTGAGGCGCCAGTGCCGATATTGCGAGTGTTGAAGCAGGAGTTGAAGCTCGGCTTAGCGGCAAACGTGGCAGATAACGTTCGAGCCCTGGGTGGGGTGCCGGTACTGGTGGGTGTTGTGGGACGCGACCGAGCCGCAGAGGACTTTCGAGCGCTCTTAAAGCGTGCGCGTGTTCATGATCAAGGACTGATTGTCGATGCGAGTCGAGCGACTGTGCTCAAGGATCGAATGGTCTCGGAGAGACAACAAATGCTTCGAGTAGACTACGAGGATACGCAGGAGCTCTCGCAAAAAACCTTAGAGCGTGTTTTAGCCCGATTTAAACAAGTCCTGCCCGCTTGCGGCTCAGTCGTGGTTGAGGACTATGCAAAGGGTCTTTTACAGCCGGCTTTGCTCAAAGGTGTTTACGCTGCGATTGCGAGCGCGAAAAAAATCGACGTGACCGATCCGAACTCAAAAACAGATCTTCAGCGCTACCGAGGAGCGCGACTTTTTAAACCCAACCGCAAAGAAGCAGAGATCCTCAGCGGTGTGAAGATCTCTGACGAGCGGAGTCTGTCGGATGCAGCTCGAGTTTTGTTTCAAAAAACTAAGGCCCAAGAAGTACTGATCACACTCGGTCGAGATGGGATGGCGCTTTTTTCTCGTGGCAAGTCAAAGGCTGAGCTCATCCCGACTCTTGCGCGCGAGGTTTTTGATGTGTCAGGAGCTGGAGATACGGTGACTGCAGTACTCGCTCTTGGAGTGGCTGCGGGAGCATCAGTTTCTGAAAGTGCACAGCTTGCAAATATTGCTGCCGGAATCGAGGTTGGAAAATTTGGGACGGCCACTGTGAGCCCAGACGAGCTCCGCTCTGAAATGCGGCGATTGCAATCGAAATGATGCATGCGAATTCTTTGGATTACGACGGTTTGGCCTGAGTTTAGATCTTCGGCCGCTGGAGTTCGAATCTGGAATCTTGCGAAGGTTTTGCGCGAAATGGGACACGAGCTTGTGTTTGGATCGCCCTCGCGCGATGGCGAGTGGAGAAAAGAGCTTGAGTCCCACGGATATCAAACGCTCAGTTGCGTGCCCAATGATTCGGAGTGGGATGTTGAACTCTCGCGTCTGAGTCCCCAGTGTGTAATTTTTGATCGATTCGTGATGGAGGAGATGTTCGGTTGGAGAGTGAGCGAAGTGCTGCCTCAGGCGTATCAAATTCTTGACACGCAGGATCTCCACTCGCTTCGGAGGATCCGTGAGCGAGCGCTTGGGTTGGGGGCGAGCGCATGGGAGATTGAGACGCCGAGTTCGAGCCTCTGGAAGCTCGGTGAAGAGGATCTTTTGAGAGAGCTTGCGAGCATCTATCGCGTGGACTGGACGTGGGTGGTCTCGGATTTTGAATGCGATCTCCTCAAGCGGCGTTTTCAGGTAAGTGCCGAGCGCGTGAGCGTTGTGCGTATTCCGATTCAAATGCAAGACTTTCCACACCGTGAGCGTTCGGATTTTGTTTGGATTGGAAACTTTAGACACGCCCCCAATTGGGACGCGGTTCTTTGGCTAAAGCGAGAAGTATGGCCTGCGATCCGCGCCAACGCTCCCGAAGCGCGTTTGGAGCTGTTTGGCGCTTATCCTCCAAAAGAGGCGATGAAGCTTCACTCGGAGGCGGAGGGTTTTCTGATGCGCGGTCCGGCCGAGGATCAGTACCGTGAGTTGTCGAGATTTCGCGCCTCGCTCGCTCCGCTTCGATTCGGTGCAGGGATTAAGGGAAAAATTTTGGACTCCTGGGCGGTAGGGACTCCTGTCATTGCAACTCCGATTGCAGCCGAAGGCATGACTGAAGGGGCTGCGTTTGGAGGCTGGATATCACGAACACCGCAAGAAATTGCGCGCTCGTGTGCGAAGGCGCTCAGAGATCCCAAAGACTGGGAGCATCGAGTAAAGCTAGCAAGTGAGAGGATGAAAGAGCTGTATTCGTTCTCGGCTGTGCGAACTCAGCTTGAGTCGCAGTGGGAGCGCGTTTCAGGCGTGAGGACCGAGAATTGGATAGGGCGTATTTTGCGACGCGAAGAGTTTCAGTCGAAAAAATATTTTTCAAAGTGGATTGAGGCTAAAGAGTCGCGACGGAAGGAGGGGGGATGAAGTTAGTGATTCAGCGTGTTTCAGAGGCCCGGGTGGAAGTTGATGGAAAGCAAGTGGCTCAAATTGGGCCCGGGATTGTCACTTTGCTAGGAATCGCGCAAGGCGATAACGAAGCCATGCTTGAGCGACTGATTTCTCAAGTGATCGAGTTAAGGATTTTTGAGGACTCGGCTGGAAAAATGAACCGCTCTTTAATCGATGTGCGAGGAGAGCACTTGATTGTCTCGCAGTTCACCTTGATCGCAGATACATCGCAGGGGCGTCGTCCTTCGTTTTTTCGTGCCGAAAAGCCCGAGCGAGCACGGGAGCTTTACTTGCGGGCGCTTGACTGGAGCGAAAAAGCGGGCGTCCCGACCCAGGGTGGTGTGTTTCAAGCGGATATGAAAGTGAACCTCATTAACGACGGTCCGGTGACTTTGGTTCTGCAGGATGGAGCTGATCCATCATCGAATTAAAGGCCGTTGCAACATCGCGGAAGTCATCACTGGGGCGAAGGTGAACGCGCGAGCCGTGCTTACCGTTTTCGATTTCCTGAAATACGCGCTTAAAATGATAGAGTGGTCCCGCACTTCGATGAGAGAGGATCAGCCCCAAGACCGAGATTAGGATGAGAAACCCAAGCGTCATTGCGCTGAGCCGGATCATGAGTTGATCGAGCTCTGAGTAGAGGAGATTTCGAGCGTCCTCAGTCATTGGAGAAAGTTTGACGAGCACTTCATAGTTTTCTCTCAGGTAGACGTAAGAGAGTGTCGCAATGAGAGCGGCGAGAAAACCCGCGCTTAAAACCAAAAGCCCTATAAACCTAAGCTGGTAGCTTGGCGAGATCAGAAAATTTTTGAACTGGCGCTGATTTTTCTGTGAGTTTAGTTCCTCTGACATCGGTCGCAGCCTCCGTTTTGCCAACTGTCGTTGAGGGTTTTCATGCGGCGTGAATTGAGATCTCGATCTCGAAGGAGCAAGTGAATGTTTGAGCGAAGCTTCACGGCCTTTGACGGGTTTGTGGTGCTCACTTTAGCGAGCTCTCGATCATTTTCGCTTAAGAGTTTATCTTGAGATTGGAGCTTGCCATCGAGAGACTGTCGTTCGATCTTGAGTTGCTCGCAAGAGCGACAATCCGGGACAAAATCCGTGTCAGGCTCGGCGTACGCAGATCGGGATCGACCATCCAGGAAACAAAAAGCGAGAATGAGGATGATGGAACGCAGCATGTTTTATGAGCTTAGGGTCAAAGCCGGGATCGCGCAAGCACTCGCGTTAGGGTTTTTTGCGGCGTGTGCAACTCCGGGCGGGTCCACGGGGTTTCGTCCAGCCGTCGCTCAGACACCCCAGGAGCGCGCGCAGGATGAAAAAACAGGAGTAAAGTTTGCGATCAGCGCGCAAGGCGAGGCTTCTGCTCGTGCGGCAAG
>JBILEK010000026.1:0-32382 GCA_044352155.1 Bdellovibrionia bacterium | reverse complement strand
TTAGATCTGTTTCACCGAAAGTGCCTTCAGAGTTCTTACAAGAGATCTTGGATCCAGCCATTCGCAGAGGCGAAGCTTTTGCGGTCGAGCACCGAGGCCTCTGGATGGACTTAGGGTCGCCCGAACTCTGGGCTCATGCACACTTTGCATTGATGCGACGGCTTGACGACGCTCAAGCACCTGAGCGCATACGCGCGAGAGTGGCGCAGACGAGCTTTCGAGTGACTGATGGTTTTTGGCTCAGTCGCAGTTTTAAAAGCATCCCGGCAGGAGATTTTAGCGAAGTCTATCTTGGTAATACACTCTATCGTGGCACTAGCGCTCATCAGTGTGTTTGGTATGGTGATGTTTCATGTAACGCTGGGATTTCAGCTCATCGCTCATGGATTACACACGGTCAGTACGTTCAAGGATTGTGTTGAGCGATTTTTCGCAAGAGCTTACTCCACCCCTCACCAGGAGTGATGCTTCCTGAGCGTGCTCCAGGGGAGGCACCTGTCCAAGGTCCACTGAGTGAGAGCCCTTGAAGCACCAGGGCGCCAAAATATGCAAACCCCTGCGCTTCGACCCCCTCTGATCGAAGGCCTAGCTTTTCTACAGTGCTGATCTGAACACCTGGAAGAAGACTGGAGATCCGAGAAAGAAGCGTTTTATTTTTTGCGCCTCCTCCGCAAAAATAAATGCACCGTAATTCACGTCCTTTTGTGAGCACAAAATTTTTATAAGCGTCGGCAATCGACACAGCGCTCAGCTCCGTTGCGGTGGCAATGAGATCAACGCCCCTTTTTTTTGTGTATTTTTTGAGAAGACTAAAAGCAAAGTCATCCCGTCCAGTTGATTTTGGAGGACTACTTTTAAAGTAGGAAAGTTTCATCAGACGTTCAATCGCGCTGAGATCAGGGACACCTTTTGAGGCGAGTTTTCCACCGCGATCAAAATGGATCCGACCGCCTGAGTGGAGTCTGACGCTCTCATCGATCCAGAGATTAGCTGGGCCTGTATCAAAAGCGAGAACCTCTCCTTTTTTTCCGATATAAGAGAGATTACTGACTCCTCCTAGGTTATGAAAGCTGACTTCTCCGCCAAGCCGAGCTCCGAGCATTTGGTGATATTTAGGGAGCAGTGGAGCGCCTTGACCATGAGCCGCGAGATCTCCGTCTCGAAAATGATGAATCACTGTAAGACGGGTCTCATGGGCGATGATGGCAGGGTCACCAATTTGGAGCGTTTTTCCTTGCGGACTTAGAAAAGGGAAATGACCGATCGTCTGACCATGACATGCGATTGCATCTACTTTCTTTTGCTTCTTGAGAAAAAGACGAGCCGCCTCTCCGATCCATAGCCCAAGATCTCGATCGAGCGTGAGTAGCTCCTCTAAACCAGCATGCTCTGAATGAGTTTGAATCTTCAGAACACGCTCTCTAAGAGATTGAGGGTAGCGAACAGAAAAGAATCCCTCTTCGCGACAGACTTTTCCGTGAACACTCATCAGCGAGCCATCTAGAGCATCGCATGAGGTCCCAGTCATGAGGCCTAAAATACGCAGTTTTTGGGACATTGTGCAGAGTGTAGGGGAGCCCGTTGACGTTGACAAGGCCGAGAGCCGTATGCCACCGTTCTAAAGTGAGTCTGTTCAGCCATTGGCCCCTGATTTATCGAGTCGCACTTCTTTTTGCGTTACCGCTCTCCTTGTGTATTCACGTAGTGATTCATTCACGCGCTCCCTATTGGGATCTGCCGCTGAAAAAGATTCTGATCGTTGCAGCGATCGGATGCGCGGTGACTTTGGTTCTGCAAGTCTTGATCTTACGCTTAAAGTTCTGGAGTGTTCAGATCGCAAATTTTTTTATGTTTTCTCTTTGCAGCGCGTATGGAGTTTATGCATTTTCAATGAATCTTTTCTGGTACAGCGCTTTTGCACTCCTATGTCCGTTTGTTTTTTATTTTATTAGCGCCGGACTTCAGACTGAGATGCGCCGATCTTTTCTGGATCCGAAGAAATCCTGGTTTGAGGGTGCCCCTCAGGTTCTGCCGCGAGTGTCATGCGTTTGGACTGAGGAGCAGCAGTGGTCTGCTGGAGTGAGTCGCGTGGATCGCGAAGGTGCTTTTATTGTTTTGCCTCAAGGGCGTGAGAGCGGCCTTCAAACTCAGATGATCGTTGAGCTTGTTTTTTCGAACGGCACGGAACGAACGCGCTGCCACGGACGAGTGATGAGGATCGCAGATCAGGGACGAAGCATTGGCATAAAGTTTAACAAAATGACTTTCGAAGAGTCGCAACGTTGGGGCGATTTTGTTGAGCAGTTGAGGGGCAAGGGATATGCGTAGACCACAGATTTTAGCGCTCTTTGGATTTGTTTTGATTTTCGCCGCATGCAAGGGATCTCAAACTCTACCGAGCGACCCTAAGTCAAGACTCGAGCAATACATCACTAAAAGCTTTGCTGTCAGGCAAGCGGAGGATCGTGCTGTGATGGCAGAGTTTTTAACGGGCGAAGCAAAACGAAGACTCACGGCGTGGAGCGATGCTCAGTTTTTGCGCGCATTTGTCGAAACCAAGCGCACATTTGATCGTTTACTGATTCGCGAGAAGCGAACGATCTCGGCCACTGAGGTCAATATTACCTATGAAATTTCTTATACCGAAAAAATCGATGATCGAGTCCGCCGCATCACTAATCGAAAACTGGCAAACCTCATTGAGGAGCAGGGGCTCTGGCATATCCGCGAAGTTCGCAATTTATCCGAGCTTGTTGAGTTCCGAGATGAGCTCTCTTTGCCTTAGGCTGTCAGGCTGTTGACGGCCCTCTCCTCTCGACTGTAAGCCTACAGCTTTTTGTTCTGGCGCCGATACGCCCTTCAGGAGAGCGTGTGAGCGAGCAACCAGACGATCAAGATGAAATCGATCTCCTTCCTGCGCTTGAAGAGCCAAGCGCAGTTGAGACACCGGATGCAGGGGTCGGGACTTTATTCTCTGATGATCTGCCTAAGCTTGCTTCAAAGGTTACGGCTCTTGAGAGCATGCTCCGTTTAATGACGGCGGATCTTAACTTCACAGACTTTTGTCGTGAAGTTTTGCTCGTCATGATGAAGGTCGTGAAAGCCGAGGCAGGCTCAATTCTCGAATGCAATCATCAGAATAAGACAATTTTTTTTCGAACAGCAGCTGGACATAGCTCGGATCGGATTGTTCGCTTTGTCATCCCAATGGGTCAGGGAATAGTCGGACATGTCGCTGAATCTAAACGCCCTCTAAATGTAATGAATATTGCCGAAAATCAGATGCACTTGAAGGCATTGGCAAACGCGGTCGGGTTTGAAACGCGCAACATGGTCGCATTGCCTATTTTTATTCGCGGCCAGGTTTTTGGTGTGGTCGAGCTTTTGAATCGCATCGGTGAGGACAACTTCACTGAAGAAGATATTGAGCTTTTAACCAGCGTCTGTGAGTCAGCGGCTCGTGCGATTGAAATACGCCTCATGCTGGCTTGGGCTAGACAGAATCAATCTTCAAATAAGAAGGACGTCGCATAGATATGAGCGTCGCTTCGAAGTCACAACGAGTCCCAGCCGGAACAACTCCTGCACCCAACCTTTCTGTCGTCAAAAAAATGGACTCTGAACCCGCTCGAAAAATCGACATGCGTTATCTGGTTCGCGCCTTAGTAAAGTACGGCGCTTCAGACTTACACCTGCGCGCAAATCGTCCACCGCTTTATCGAATCAACGGTAAACTGATTCCCGCCAAAATGGATGTTCTGACCTCTGAGCAGGTTCAGGAAATCGTAAATGGGGTTCTCTCTCAGCGGCAGTTTGAGGAGTTGGAGCGCAAGCTCCAGGTCGACCTATCTTTTGCAGTGGGTGATATGGGTCGATTCCGTTGTAATGCTTTTTATCAAAAAGGATCAGTCTGTGCCGCCGTTAGAATGATTCCGTTCACGGTTCCAAAAATCGACGAAATTGGAATGCCCTCTGTTCTTAAGGAGTTGGCGTTACGACCACGCGGCTTGATTTTGATTACTGGCGCCACAGGATCAGGAAAATCAACAACTCTCTCTGCAATGATTCAACACATCAATGAGACCAGACCGGTTCATATTCTTACAATCGAGGATCCAATCGAGTTTATTTATCGGGACACGAAAGCGACGATCACTCAGCGTGAGGTCGGGCTTGATACCCATACGTTTAAAGATGCTCTTTATGCAGGCCTGCGACAAGATCCAGATGTCATCATGGTCGGCGAGCTTCGAGATTGGGACACGATCCAGATCGCTCTGACTGCAGCTGAGACCGGGCATCTGGTGATCTCTACGCTCCACACACGAGACGCGCGAAGCTCGATTGAGCGCATTATTGATGTGTGTCCGCCTGAGGCAAAAAATCAGGTGCGGATGCAAATGGCATCGGCGTTGGCTGGAGTGGTCTCACAGCAGCTTCTCTCACGCGCCGATGGAACGGGACGGATTCCTGCTTGTGAGGTCATGATTAACTCCCCTGTCATTGAGAACTACATTCGTAAAAACGATGTACAGAAAATTCCCGAAGCAATGCTGAATTCTAATAGCTATTATAAAATGCAGACTTTCAATCAAGATCTACAAAGACTTGTGAAGCGCAAGTTAGTGACCCTAGAGGACGCGATGAAAGTCTCTCCCAATCCCGACGATCTCCGCTTATCTCTTAACGGAATGAACGGGATTACTGCAGAGTCTCCTGAAGACGACGTCCCTGTTTTGCAGACTTCTTGATCTTTGGGCGGCAAAGAAGTTACGATTTAAACGGCATGAAATGGGCTCGTGACGCTTTACTTCTATTCCTACTTGCTGGACTGATTTATTTAATTTTTGCAGTAGCGCTTGTTCCATTTTTTTCAACTAAGGGCGCCATCGTAGCGCTCATCATTGCAGCTTTATTGTTTGTGTTTTTGCTTATTCTTCCCGAATGGGTGATCCCGCGACTTCACCGCGCTCAGGTTGCTGAGCGTCAGCGAGGGCTACAAGTGAGCTATGCTCGCGTTTTAGAGAGTTTGCGATTTAAACAAGGTCCACAACTTTGGCTCTTTGCTAGTCCATCACCCCAGGCGCTATGCGCGCGCTCCTGGGGTGGAAGAGGCGTGATCCTTGTGAGCCAGGGGCTTTTATCCGTTACGCAGGAGGAAGATTTGCGCCGTGTTTTGAGGACCGCAGTTTTGGAGTGTCGCGGCATTGGGCGGCTGCGCTCGAGTGTTTACGCTTTGGTTGCAGCACTCCTGGTCCAAGTCGCGCCGCGAAGTTGGAGTCGCTTTGCCTACTCTCCGCGGATGAGGTCACGCGATCTACGTGAGCACACAAAATCAGCACAGTCTGCTCTCGCTTTTTTTGCGCTTTGGTTTTGGATCAATTTTTTCCGATCAAAGTCATCACGTACTCGGAGTACCACCGGATATGCGCACACCTATTTTAGTGCGTCGCACAAACAAGGTTTGGTATGGGAAGAGGCGCTTTTTCCAGCCTTTGAGGCTCTCCAATTGATCGAGCCTCTTCGACGCTAAGGACGATTTCTGCCCGCTCGTGGTATAGAGAAAGCGTGATGGAAAACCTACCCAAAATCGATCTCACTACTTTTGTACTGTCGATCTCGTCTGCTGCCTTTATGGCGATGGGACTGATCCCGCGCGAAGACGGAAAACCGAGCAGCGTAGACTTGGAGCTTGCCCGCCAGAACATTGATCTTCTGGAGTTGATGGACGTCAAAACCAAAGGAAATAGAACCGATGAGGAGAGTCGTATCTTAGAGCGAGTTTTGTTTGAGGCTCGCATGAGGTTTGTTGAAGTCGAACGAGGAAAGAAAGTATGAGTCGAACTTTTCTGACTGTGGGAGTTTTTTTGGGCTGTGCCGTGATCGCGCAAGCGGACGCACCCCCTAATTTCGTAGAGCTTTCCAAGCGCGTGATTCCAAGCGTTGTCAATATTGCAACCACCGCGCGAGTCAATGTGCCGCACGGAGGGGCGTATCGTCCCGGGATGCCACCAGGTTTGGAAGATCTTTTTAGACAGTTTTTTGATCCCTACGGTGGAGGAAGAGGGGTGCTACCCCGTGGTCCCCAGCCTGATGATGAGAGTGAAGCTCCGACACCACGAGGAAAATCAATTCAACGGCCTCTTTCGCTTGGTACAGGATTTATCATCGATGAGACGGGATTGATTCTCACCAATAATCACGTCATTCAGGGCGCCGATGAGATTAAGATCCAATTCACAGAAGACTCCGATGAGCACCCGACCGATGGGGAGCTGATCGGACGAGATCCTGAGCTCGATCTTGCTCTCATTCGCGTAAAATCGAAGCGAGCGTTGAAGGCTATTGCCTTAGGCGACTCAGATAAAGCAGAAGTTGGCGAGTACGTGCTCGCAGTCGGTAATCCCTTTGGTCAGGGCCATACAGTAACTCACGGAATTCTGTCTGCCAAAGGTCGTGAGGCGCCAAAGAATCTGCTTGCACGCTATTTACAAACCGATGCGCCGATTAACCCCGGAAACTCAGGGGGTCCACTCATCAACATGAAAGGTGAAGTCATCGGAATCAACAATGCGATCGATGCACGGGCTCAGGGAATTGGGTTTGCAATCCCAATTAATCTCGTCAAGCGTGTACTCCCGCAGCTCAAAGCAAAGGGCTCAGTTGCACGGGGGTATATCGGAGTTCAAATTGACGACCTCACTCCTGAGATTGCAGAGCAGTTAGGGATGAAAAAAGAAACCCGAGCTCCCTACATCGCACAAGTCTATCCTGGCGAACCTGCCGCGAAAGCCGGAGTGGAGCTTTACGATGTCGTTCTAGAGGTGAACAACAAACGTGTACGCTCCGCTTCAGAGCTTATCGAAGCGATTACTTCAGTGAGCGTAGGTGAAACTGCTACAATGAAAGTGCTCAGAAACGGTAAAGAGCGCACACTCAATGTCGCCGTAGCTGAGCGACCTAATGCGCAGCGCTTTTCTCAACAAGGTGGTCGAGTACAGCCAGGGAAATCCGTGCAACGGAGTGCTCAGTTAGGGATGCAGATCGAAGACATCAATCCAGAGCTTGCGCGGGACTTGAATTTACCGAGTTCACTCAAAGGTCCTGTTGTCGTGAACGTGCAGTTTCAGGGTCCAGCAGACCGCGCAGGTCTGATGCGAGGTGATTTGATTCTTGAGGTCGACCGAAAGAAAGTGTCAAGCGTTACTCAGTTTTTGTCCATGATTGGCAAAACCAAGAGTCACTTAGTTCGTATTCAGCGTCATAGTCTTCGTGGTGAGCCCCAGTTTCTGGTGCGCGTTCTAGATTCACGCCCCCAAGGGGAGTAGATTTAGCTCGCTTGACGATCTGCCTTTTGACCTCATCTTAAGAGCGAGGGGGCAGTTCGTTATGGCAGCCAAGTTAACAATTCATGCTCAAAAAGCACTAGAGTTTGCTCAGGCGGAAGCGATTCGGCGCTCTCACCAGGAGCTTACGCCTGTGCACGTTGTTTTTGCGTTGACTTCACCCTCAGATGAAGTGAGCGCGATCATCCCAAATCTGCTCGAGGCCTCTCAGGTGTCTCCTAGAGCGATTAATGCGGCCGCCGCCCAAGAGCTATCGAAGCTCGCGCAGGTGCAGGGGGGAGAGGTACAAATCTATGCGTCTCCTGCATTTACAAGATTAATGGTTTTGGCCGAGACAGAAGCACAAAAAACTCAAGATACTCATGTGTCGGGAGAGCATTTTTTTTGCGCACTTTTAAGTGATTCGTTTAAGGGCTCTAGTGCGCAAAAAATTTTGATTGATAGCGGTCTAACGACCGAAAAATGGAAACTCTCTGTTGAGAAACTACGAGGGGGTCAAAAAATTATGGATGAAAATCCTGAATCAAAGTTTCGTGTTCTCGAAAAATACTGCAGAAACCTCACACAGCTTGCTCGTGATCAAAAACTTGATCCGGTGATCGGACGAGACGAGGAGATCCGACGCGTGGTTCAGGTTCTCTCTAGGCGCACAAAGAACAACCCGGTACTAATTGGCGAGCCCGGGGTTGGAAAAACCGCGATCGTTGAAGGTCTTGCGCAAAGGATTCACACCGGAGATGTGCCTGAGTCATTAAAAGATAAAGATCTTTTGGTCCTTGATCTTGGAGCCCTGATCGCAGGGGCAAAGTTTAGGGGCGAGTTTGAGGAGCGCCTTAAAGGGGTCTTGCAGCAAGTGACTCAATCACAGGGGAAAGTCGTGCTCTTTATCGATGAGCTTCACACTCTTGTTGGAGCGGGCGCTGCCGAGGGGGCCATGGACGCCTCTAATATGTTGAAACCCGCTCTGGCTCGTGGAGAGCTGAGGTGCATTGGGGCTACGACGTTAGACGAGTATAGAAAGCACATTGAAAAAGACGCAGCCTTAGAGCGCCGCTTTCAGCCTGTGTTTGTGAAAGAGCCCAGTGTCGAGGATACCATTAGCATTTTGCGCGGACTTCGTGAGCGCTACGAGGTCCACCATGGCGTGAGCGTTAGAGATGGTGCGATCGTCGCTGCTGCGACACTTTCGAATCGCTATCTTACGGATCGATTTCTCCCTGATAAAGCGATTGATCTTGTCGATGAGGCGGCGGCAAAACTTCGTGTTGAAATAGATTCTCGACCTGAAACAATTGATCAAGCTGAGAGAAAAATTTTAAGACTCGAAGTCGAGCGCCAGGCCTTAAAGAAAGAGAAAGATCGAGCCTCTCAAGAGCGGCTTCAGGAGCTTGAGAGTGAGCTTCAAGCGCTTAAAGAGGACTCACGCGTTCTGAAGGCTCAGTGGGAGAAAGAGAAAAAAGAGGTCGGATCAGTGAAGGAACTCAAAGAGCAGATTGAGCGTATCCGTCTTGAGTCCGAGGGCGCTGAGAGACGGGGTGAGCTAGAAAAAGCTGCTGAGCTTCGTTATGGAAAACTGCTTGGACTGCAAAAAAAGCTTGAAGAAACGCAGAGCAAAGAGAGCCCTAAGGCTACTCTACTTCGCCAAGAAGTGACTGAAGCTGATATCGCAGAAATCGTTGCGCGCTGGACTGGAATCCCGGTTTCCAAAATGCTTGAGTCCGAGCAACAAAAGTTGATTCGGATGGAGCAACAGCTCTCCTCTCGCGTGATCGGTCAACAAAAAGCGATTGAAGCAGTTTCAAATGCTGTGCGCCGTTCGCGAATTGGACTTCAAGAGAAAACTCGACCCATGGGATCATTTCTTTTTTTGGGTCCAACGGGAGTAGGCAAAACAGAGACTGCGAAGGCACTTGCATCGTTTCTTTTTGATGATGAGCGCGCAATGGTCCGTATCGATATGAGCGAGTACATGGAGAAGCACTCCGTCGCACGCCTCATTGGTTCTCCCCCCGGATACGTGGGTTATGAGGAGGGAGGGGCACTCACAGAAGCAGTTAGGCGCCGCCCTTACTCCGTGATCCTTTTGGATGAAGTTGAGAAGGCACATCCTGATGTTTTTAACGTGTTTCTCCAAATCCTCGATGATGGCAGAGCGACCGATGGACAAGGGAGAACGGTAGATTTCTCGAATACAATCATTATTCTCACTTCTAATCTCGGGTCTCACTTTATCCTAGAGGAGCAGGATCCCAAGAAGCGCGAGGCAGGAGTGCTCGACCTCGTTCGTAAGCACTTTCGACCTGAGTTTCTTAATCGGATTGATGAGCTCGTGATTTTCAATCACCTGGAAAAAGACCAACTCGTTGGAATCGTTCGTCAGTATCTCGTCAAACTCAACCAGTCTCTCGCGGAGAGAAGCCTGAAGCTTGAGCTGACCGAGGGGGCGGTCGGGGTGTTGGTTGAGCGGGGTTACGATCGTGATTACGGCGCGCGCCCGATGAAGCGAGTATTTCAGCAGGAGATTCAAAACCCGCTTGCTGTCGAGATCCTTTCGGGCAAGTTTTCGCCGGGCTCAGTTGTGAAAGTGGACTTCAAGGGAGATGCGTTTCAGTTTTCAACCGTTTAGATAGAAAATTGACGCTTCTCTCTCTGCAGACAAAGGTTTGATTCTGCAGAGCATCTCCTTTAGACTTTTATAGTAAGGAATTCCGCGTGGCGTTAGCGCGATGCTCTCGCTGGAGGAGATGGGCCATGGAAATCACGGAAGTTAAAGTTTTTCCGGTCAACGAAGATAAGCTTAAAGCTTATATTACGATCGTTTTGGATCATTGCTTCGTTGTCCGCGATATAAAAATCATCAATGGGAACACTGGACTCTTTGTTGCGATGCCAAGTAAGAAACGCAAGGATGGCACTTATAAGGATATTGCTCATCCACTCAACCAAGAGACTCGGACGGTATTAGAGGAAAAGATCCTCAAATCCTATCTGGCGGAAATCAAGCGCCCCGCCACAGACTATGCTCGTCACGAGGACGATGACACTGGTAGCAGTGCGGTTGGGGGATAAAAAATCATCCTCTCACTTTGACTCTCTGCTTGGAAAACCGTTTTAGTCCGTGTTAACTACAATTTACTGCTAGCAAAATCAGTCGTGCTGTTGGGGCGTCGGCAAGTGGTAAGCTAGCGGATTTTGATTCCGCCATTCCCAGGTTCGAATCCTGGCGCCCCAACCACTCTTTATCAGATCGATTTTGAGACGCTCTGCTCCCGCACTTCAGAGGCCTTAGTGGCTGAAAACAAATGAGTCCAGTAGATCTCAAGCTGACGGTCGTGCTTGAAAAAGAGCCACGGCACTCGCAACTCTGAGCGCGAAGGCGAGAGGCCAACTGACGAATAGATTTTTTCGATCAGATGCGCCGAGTTTAGGTGCGAACCCCACTTTTTCCGTAGGTTTTTTGCGACTCTAGGGTGCCAGACGTAGGGACTACTCTGAATCGCTATCCCACCACTTCTGAGAAGACCTTTTTGAACTTCGGGCAAATTTTCAGGCCGCTCGAGCATGTCGATCGTATTCATAGAGACCACGCAGTCCCAGGTCTCGGGCGCAAGAGGAGGGGCGCGAAGGTCTCCCACGACAAAATCTGCAAACGATTGAGTTTCGGGTAAGTTGATCTGTACTTTTCGACTTGTTGTACCAAAGAGGAGATCTCCTGGGATCTCAATCGTTTTGGCGCTCTGCATAGATCGCGCAAGCGCGATACTTGAGAAGGAGCTATCCACACCTACGTAGCCACAAACGAGAGGGTCGATTTTCCATCGAAGCCCTCCGGTCCCGCATCCAAGCTCTGCAAGGAGGGGCCGGGACTTGAGATCTTTGATCCATTTTGTAATGTGTTTCATAGGTCCCGAATCCCAGTGCTGCTTCATGAGTGAATTTAAAAGCACATCACCTTGTGATTGATCTTCTGCCCACCAATGATTCGTTTCTGCATTTAGAAAATGAGTCGCAAGATAAAGTGCGTTTACTCGATCAGACTCAAGACTCTCTTCGATATGATGTGGTTGAGAGAGCTCTTTTTTCGCCTTTAAGTACTCTCTTTTGAGACGGATGGGGATCTCAGAGTCAGCAACGTATCGTGCAATCCCGTGAGCATGCTCAAGGATGTAGCGATTGGGATCCTCAATGAGAATCGGAACTCCGGCTAGAATCGGAAAACAAGCTAAGCACTGAAGGCAGCAGAGCTCTCCTGTGAGAATATCGGCCTTGTCCTCAACCTCCTCTCTTAAAGAAAAAAGTCCACCACAGGTTTTTTTTGAAGCTTTCTTTTTTTGGGGACAACGAAGCCACTGAAGAGTTGCTTTTTTCATTCTCTCACCAAGTGTGCGCGATTGTTAAAAATAAAGGGAGACTTGAAAAATCACTTGAGTAGCCGATTTGGTAGATCTTTGCTTTAAGCTCAAGCTCCCATGAGCGCGATAACGCATAGCTTAAGCGCGCACCTAGTGGAAATCGAATAGATTGATTTGTCGGATCGGGTACACGACCGATGTAGCGCGCACGGATATCCCCTTGCTCCCAAAGAGCGGAAAAACAAAAACCAATACTGATCAGCTCTGATGCTTGTTGAAGAACAGAAAACTCAATCTCATAAGAAGAGGAGTTTTTTCGAGTCGAAGCCCCGCGTTTAAACTCAGGCTGAAAGAAGAGCTTTACTCCCCAAGCCCAGTTGGCGTTGAATTTTTTTTGCAGCGCAAAACTCAGAGAGGGCCACCAATGGAAGTCTTTAAGCCTTGATTGAACTGGACCTAAAAGCGCGAACTCGCCTACTAGCCAAAAGTCCTCTTCGCGCAAGATTAAGGCGCGAATTTCCAACGGCAGTGGCATCCAGACAAGGGTGATTCTTTCTGAAAACCCATGCTCCCAACGAAACGGATAGAGCTCGGATTGAGCCTCTGAATCAACGCTATAGGCAAAAAAAGGTTTCCACTCTGCTCGCGTTGCTTCGACGGTGGGCGATCGATCGATCGAGCGCTCTTGAAAGCCTGCGTAGTCCAGCGTGCTAGCGCAACCTGAAAAAATCAGGAACAATACTGTCGTGACCTTAATCATGGCATTCATCGGCATAATGACGGCCCAAACTCTGGCAGAGGGGCGCTCCTCGTTTTCGGTTGCTGCAGGTATTGGGACTCCGACCCCACTGATCGAAATGGTTCGAATCCGTCAGCTCGAAATCCAGCCTCAGTATATCTCGATGTTAGGCTACAGCTACAAGATTTGGGGACTATCGGATTTACTGTCGATTGAGCTTGAAGCTACGGTTGCAAAACACTTAGAGCGCGCCGACCGATTTTCGGGTGCTGGAGCTGTTTTGGTTCGATGGTTAAAAACACCGTGGGATCGTATTCTAAAAAGTAGCTTTGCTTTTGGAAATGGACTTTCTTATGCAAGCTCCCCCCCTCAACTAGAAGTAGATTTCCTAGAGAGAACCAGCCGACTTCTTTATCACTTTTCTCTTGAGTCTGCTTTTGAGGTTCAAACGAACTGGGATTTGTTTTTTAGAATCCATCATCGATCAGGAGCGTTCGGGATGTTCAATAAAGTGGTGGGTGGTTCAGACTTTTTGTGCCTTGGAATGAGAAAACGCTTCTAGCCGGCATAAAGCTCTAAAACTCGCCGAGATACTTCACCTCTTCGTGAAGAGTGACTCCCAGCTCATCTTGAGCGCGTTGTTTTGCTAACTCAATCAAAGTACGTACATCTCGAGCAGTTGCTCCGCCCAAATTGACGATAAAGTTACTATGGAGAGTCGAAAACTGAGCTTGTCCAATCTGTTTTCCGCGTAAACCAAGCTTTTCCATGACTTGCCATGACTTCAAACCCGACTCGACTGGGTTTTTAAAAACACTCCCGCAGGAGGGAAGATCTACGGGCTGACTTTTTTTTCTACGCGCTAAAGTTTCATCGATCTTAGACTTAATCTCGCTTGGAACTCCAGATTTAACCCGAAGAACCGCCGTTACGATAAACGCATCCTCAGGCAGATAATGGTGTGTCCTGTACGAGTAGCGGATTTCAGACGCGAGGTATTGGCGAGTATCTTTTTGATCTCCACGGAGTTGGAAAACCTCGCATTCCAAAAGGGCATCTTTTGTTTCTCCTAGGTGAGTTCCGGCATTCATGGTGACGATTCCACCCACAGATCCCGGAACTCCGGATAAAAACTCAAGACCATCCCAGCCGTGCTGGATCGCGCGTCTTAACAACATGGAGACTGGGACACTGGATCCTACTCGGATTCGAACTAGATCAAGCGGCTCAATCGTGTGACTGAACCGGTGCGCGCGAATCACTACACCCCGAAAGCCCCGATCAGACACTAAGAGATTTGATCCAAGCCCCATTACAAAATGAGGCGCCCCAGTATCATTGAGAAGATTTCGAATGACGTTGAGATCGTCTAAGGTGCGCGGTGACAAAGTCAGGTCGGCCGGACCTCCGATCTGGTAGTAGGTCGAAGATGCGAGAGACTCGTTCCAACGCACATCCCCACTAAAAGACGGTTTATTTTTTTCGAACCAGTCTTTCAGTACTTTCACTTCTTGTTTAGCTCTTTAATTAAAAGGTCGGGCATTAAAGTGATCGATCCCGCTCCCATGCAAATAAGCAGGGTATTTGAGTTAAAGTGCTCTAAAATTTTTGGAATCGAAGATTTTAAATCTCCGATATACTCCGCGCCAGGGCTATAGGTCCTGAGCTCCTCAACAAGGGTCTCAGAGTGTACTCCTGCGATAGGCTCCTCGCCGGCAGAGTAGATATCTGAAATCAGCACTCGATCCGATCTCTGAAAGGCGGTTAAAAAATCCTCTCTACAGTGCTGAGTGCGTGTGTAGCGGTGAGGCTGAAACACGGTGACGATCGGACCCTTCCAAAACTGTCTTGCGGCCAGGAGTGTGGCACGCACTTCGGTGGGGTGATGAGCGTAGTCATCAACGATCATGCGATGGTTTTTTTCATCATTCCAGCGAATATCGAATCGACGCCGCACTCCCGAATAGCTGGCAAGACCGCCTGCAATGGCTTCAGAATTTACACCGAGCTCACGTGCTATGGCGCTTGCCGCAAGTGCATTGAGCACATTATGTCTGCCAGGGACTGAAAGTTTGATCTCACAGAGTTGTGAGTGTCCGCTCTCTCCAAGCGACTTGCCCATCAAGGTAAAGTGAGATCCCATTTCCTGAAACTTGAGATCTTTGGCGTAGAAATCAAACTCGGAGTCGATCCCGTAAGTCAAGAAGGGTTTAAGCCATCGATTCATACAGCGCAAAGTCCCAGCATCCTCACCACAGATTGCAGCAGCGCCGTAGAACGGAAGTTTCGCTACAAAAGACAGAAAGGCCTCGTCAATCCGATCAAGCGAACCGAAGTGATCTAAGTGATCATTGTCGATGTTCGTGACGATGGCGTAGGTAGCGGGGAGATGGAGAAAAGACCCATCGCTCTCATCTGCTTCTGCAACGACGAATTTACCTTGCCCAAGTTTAGCGGTCCCTCCGATCGCATCGACTTTGCCACCGATCACTAGAGTGGGATCAAGCTGCGCAAAAGTAAGGATCGACGCCATCATCGAGGTGGTGGTCGTTTTACCGTGGGATCCTGCGATCGCAATACCGGTTTTGCCCCGCATGAGTTCGCCAAGCATTTCCGCACGAGGGATGACAGGAAGTCTGCGTCGATGCGCCTCTAGTACCTCCGCATTATCTCTTTTAACTGCCGAGGAGATCACGACCACATGAGCATGAGCGACATGCTCGGCTTTGTGTCCAATCAATACATTGATGCCCAGTTTTCGGAGTCGCTCAGTGGTGTCGGTGTTCACTAAATCCGATCCACTCACGCGATAGCCTTGATTATGGAGAACTTCTGCGATGCCGCTCATGCCGATGCCACCAATCCCGACGAAATGGAGAGCAAAGTCTTTTTGGCTTTTCATCTCATCCTTTTTTAAGAGCCCTGAGAGTTGGCGATCATAGCGTCTATCAGGTCTTTTGCGGCATCTGGTCGAGAAAAGCAAGCAATGGCCCGCTCCATTTGACGCAGTTTATCTGGGTTTTGGATGGATTCGATGATTTTTTGGGCGAGCGTTAAGCTTGCACCTGGACCCTGTAGCAGGACCTCGCACGCACCAGAGTCAGCGAAGGATTGCGCATTTTTTTCTTGATGACGATCAGAGGCAGTCGGTAAAGGGATCAGGATTGCAGCTCTGCGAACTTGTGCGAGTTCTGCAAGAGTAGACGCTCCTGCTCGACAAACAATGAGCGAGGCGCTCCGATAGCAATCCTCCATTTGGTGGATGAATCTCTCGACTCGAGCTCCAGTTTCATGTGCTAAATGTGCGTCACGTACGCGCTCAAAGTCTCGCTCTCCAGTTTGATGAATCCATTGAACCGAGGCATTCATTGCCTTAAGGTGAGGTAGAGCCTCAATGACGAGGGTGTTAATCCCGAAAGCACCTTGGCTCCCACCAAAGACAAAAACCGTAAAAGGGTGAGCCAGAGCGGGCTCAAGAGGACGGAACTGCGAACGGATCGGGTTACCAGTGATATGGGGCTCTCGACTCGGGAAATGAGTGCCTGGAAAAGCTGCAAAAACTTGATCGGCAAATTTTGATAAAATTCGATTTGTGAGCCCGGGCTGAAGATTTTGTTCAAGAATCGCGGTTTTAGCTCCCCAAAGCCATCCCCAGATGGATGCGATCAGGACCACGGGCCCCGCTGCATACCCCCCGACGCCAACAACAAATCGAGGCCGCTCCTTGAGCAAAAACCAGAAGGCTTTCAGGAGCGCGAGAGGGAGCTTTAGAAGTGTCGCTAGTTTTCTTCTCGATGAGACACGATTGAGTGATCCCACACTGAGGAGAACAAGCGGGATGCCTGCGCGAGGAACAAGTTTCTCTTCAAGTCCTCCATGAGCGCCAATAAACGTGATCTCAGAGTCAGAGCCAAAACGATTCTTCCATGCTTCGGCAATCGCGATCCCCGCAAGAGCGTGCCCGCCACTCCCCCCCCCTGTGATAACCAAAGATTTATTGCTTTGCTTGAGAAGCGCCATGGAGAGTTCCGCGTGAAATACTCAGAAGGATCCCGATCAAAAACAAATTAACAATCAGTGCAGATCCTCCGTAACTCACAAACGGAAGAGTGAGTCCTTTTGTTGGAACAAGTCCCATCACGACCGCCATGTTTACAAACGCTTGGAAGCCAAGCAGAAGAGTAATTCCAGTAGCCAGATAGAGAGAAAACGAATCTCCTCTGCTTTGATAGGACTGCCAGCCGATGCGTAGACCTCGAAAAAGAACGACGCAAAAAACAGCGATTGTGAGAGCGATTCCTAACCAGCCAAGCTCCTCGCCGATGACGGCTAGAATAAAATCGTTATGAGCTTCTGGAAGATAAAAAAGCTTCTCTTTGCTGTTTCCTAAGCCCTGACCAATCCACCGACCGTTATGAAGTCCAACCAAAGACTGGAGAACTTGAAATCCTTTTCCTGATGGATCTTTCCATGGATCGAGAAATGTCATGAATCGATTGAGTCGATACTGTGAGGTGAAAATCAAAAAAGCGCCGAGACAAAGCGCTGGCACGCAAAGAACGATCAGGTGACGAATGCGCACCCCAGCCAAAAAGAGTAAAGCGAACATCACAAAAGAAAGAATGACCGTGGATCCGAAGTCGGGTTGAAGCATCAGCAGTACCAGTCCAATCCCTGGAATCAGGAGTTGACCCAAGACCCCCGCTCGGAACGTGTGAAGCCGCTCTGATTTGCGAACCAGTTGGTGCGAAACAAACAAGACGGTCGCGAATTTCAGAATCTCGGCGGGCTGAAGTTGAAAAAAGCCCAAACTGAGCCAGCGCTGTGCTCCACCGACACGACTCCCAACTCCGGGAATAAGAACGAGAACCAGAAGAGCGAGAGATCCAAAAAAAATCGGGACACTCCACTCACGCCACTTCTGATAATGAAGCTTCGCAGCAAACAAGAGTGCCACTCCGCCTGCGCAAGCAAACAGAAGCTGTTTTTTAATAAACAAATATCCATCGCCGGTACGCTCATGGGCGAAGATGAAAGACGCGCTGTAAACCATCAATAAGCCAAAGCAGACCAGAGCCACCACCGCAAGCAGTAGGACGTAGTCGATCCCGCGCAAGTCGTCGAACTGCGACTTAAAGCTGAGAGACCAGCTTCTTAAAGTAGTCGCCGCGTTCTTCGTAATTTCGGAACATGTCATAGCTGGCGCATCCAGGAGATAATAGGATGATATCGCCGCTTCGTGACTTTTGGTAGGCCAGGAGTACGGCTTCTTCGAAAGTCCCGACCAGATAAGTCTCTGAGTGATCTCCCAGAACTCGATTGAGCTTTTCTTTGGCTTCTCCGAGGAGGATCACCAGTTTACAACGCTTGCGGACCAGCTCAGCAAGAGGTGAAAAGTCCATATCTTTATCGCGGCCACCGGCGATGAGGATGATGGGGCTACGCTTGAATGCAGAAAGGCTTTTAAGTACGCTGCCGACGTTTGTTGCTTTTGAATCATTGAAGAAATAAACGCCATCCTTCTTACGCACATACTCCAAACGGTGAGGGACCCCTCGAAAACTATCGATGGTCGTTTGAATTGCTTTGGGCGAAACGTCTTGAGCCCGCGCAGCGCAGAGGGCGGCCATCAGGTTCTCTTTATTGTGGTCACCAAACAGGCGGAGTTTTGAGAGATCATAGATCTCCTCTTTGCCGCCAAATTTTCCACGAATCTGGTTACTCTCGGCGACATAATAGCAGCCTGAGAACGTTTCAGCGAACTCGCCACCAATCTCCATGGGGTTACGCTTGCTGAACCAAAGGACTCGCGAGCCTTGGGTGTCTTGCGGAAACTTAGAAACCCACGGGTCATCCGCATTGACGACAATGTATGTGTTTTTGTCACAAAGTCGCGCAAGTCTTCGCTTTGCTTCAACGTAGGCTTCCATGGTTCCGTATCGATCTAAATGATCTTGATCCATGTTAGTGAAAACTGCGACCGCAGGTGTGAGCTTTTCAGTGAGCTCAAGTTGAAAGCTTGAAAGCTCTGCGACGACGACGTCTGCTTTGCCCGCATCGGTGACATGATCAATGAGAGGTTGTCCGATGTTGCCGCCAACAAACGCAGCACGGCCCTCGTTACGGAAAATTTCTCCAATGAGGGTTGTCGTGGTCGTTTTTCCGTTGGTTCCAGTCACAGCGATTACAGGCTCTTTGAGGGAGGCGGCGGCAAGATCGATCTCGCTGACGATGGGTACGTTCATCGCTCGAGCCTCTTCGAGCGGTTTAATGTTCAGAGGGACTCCTGGGCTTACGACAATAAGCTCAGCAGTGTGAAAAAACTTGTTGGTATGTTTTCCGAGGTCAAACTCAATTTTAAGGTCTTGCGTCGCCTTAAGAGAGTCCATGAGCTCGGTTTTTTGCTTGGTATCTGTCACGGTGATTTTTGCGCCTTGTTTATGCATGTAGCGCGCGACGGCCACACCCGATAGCCCAAATCCTACGATCAAGACCCGCTTACCTTTGTACTTACTCATGCATTTACTCCAAAAGTTATCTGAGCTTTAGGGTTGAAAGAGTGATCAACGCAAGAAGGATCGAGATAATCCAAAAGCGGACGATCACTTTAGGTTCTGCCCAACCTTTAAGTTCGAAATGATGGTGAATGGGTGCCATTCTGAAAACGCGCTTACCTGTAAGCTTAAATGAGGTCACTTGGGCCATGACCGAGAGTGCCTCTACAACAAAGATGCCTCCACAAATGGCGAGCAAGATTTCATTGCGCGTGAGAACCGCAGCTATTGCAAGTGCAGCTCCTAAACTCAGAGCCCCCATATCACCCATGAAAACCTGGGCTGGATAAGTGTTGAACCACAAAAATCCAAGACATGAAGCAGCAATGGCACCCAAAAAAATCGGCAATTCGCTCGCCATCGCAATGTGCGGGATTTGCAGATACTGAGCAATGCCTTGGTGTCCGGCTGCATAAGCCAAGATGACAAAGGTCGCCGCAGTCGTGATCGTAGGACCTACAGCGAGCCCATCGAGTCCATCTGTAAGGTTGACTGCGTTTGAGGCGCCGACAATCACAAAAGCCGCAAACGGGATGAAAAACACGCCCAAGTGCAGCGCCCAGTCTTTGAAAAAAGGAAATTTCAAAGTTGGAGTGAAGTCGCGCAAGCTATAAACCACTGCAGAAGCAATAAGTGCAAACGTCCACTGAAGCACTAACTTTTGACGAGCACTGAGACCCTTAGTGTTTCGCTTAAAAACTTTTTTAGCATCATCAACAAATCCGATGGCGCCAAAAGCCAAAGTGGTCAAAAGAGCAATCCAGATTGAAGGATTGGTAAGATCGGCCCAGAGCAGAGTTGATACTGTGATTGAAAAAAGAATGAGAGCGCCGCCCATCGTGGGCGTCCCTTTCTTGGAGAGATGGGATTGGGGCCCATCGTCTCGCACCTCTTGTCCGATTTGCTTGCGTTGAAGCATGCGGATGAACCCTTGGCCGAAGACCATACAGAGCACCACCGCTGTGATTGTCGCTCCCAAGGTTCTAAACGTGATGTACTTAAAGACGTTGAGTGCAGCAAAGTCTGTGTGCAGCGGGTACAAGAGGTAATAGAGCATTGAGAACTTCGACTTTAGAAAAAATCCGAATCAAGTGTCAAGCGCTTCACGTGCAACCTCGCGATCATCAAAGTGAATTTTAATCACCCCAGAGGGGTGCTGAGGTGCGGCAATCACCTGGGTGGTCTCGTGTCCTTTGCCCGCGATGAGCAAGAGATCTCCACGGCGGCAGGCCTTCACTGCTGCGCGGATTGCTTCGCGTCGGTCAAGCACGATCGTTCGACGCTCCGGGTGAGCAATCCCAGAATCAATCTCTTGGACGATATGCGCTGGATCTTCTGTCCGCGGATTGTCGCTTGTGACCCAAGTATGATCCGAGAATCGCGTCGCAATCTCTCCCATGCGTGGACGCTTTTGACGATCTCGATCCCCCCCGCAACCAAACACAGTATAGAGCCGAGCTTGAGCAGTTTCGCGCTTAAGGAGTGCTCGAAGGGTCTCTAAGACTTTCTGAAGTGCATCGGGTTTATGAGCGTAGTCGACTAAAACCTCGATTCCAGCTTTATTGGGGATGCGCTCGAGTCTTCCGGGCACGCCAAGGCAGGAGGAGATGCCCTCTTCAATCGCGGATTTACTCAGACCCAGACTGACTCCTAGAGCAACAATCGCAAGGACGTTTTGGGCATTAAACGCTCCAAGGAGTGCACTGCGGATGTGGAAGTCCCGAACAAATCCTTCAATCCCATGAGTGGAGAGATCAAGAGCGCTCCAGTGGATTTCGTTCTCTAAAGCTTTTCCAAACCCAGAGGCCATCGTCGAACGCTGACGTACTTGGGCGAGGAGTTTTTTACCCCAAACATCATCCGTACAGACAAGAAGACGCGGATACTTTCCGTTTTTTTTCGCAACAGCAGGGTAATCAAAAAAAAGTCGCGCTTTGGACTCGAAGTAGTCCTCCATGCTCGGGTGATAGTCTAAGTGCTCTTCACTGAGGTTAAGAAAAATTGAAACATGTTTTAATGCATGTGAGGACACTTCCATGACAACGGCAGTTGCTCCTGCACGAAGCATTTGGGCCAAAATTTTTTGTAGTTCAACAGGGCCCGGCGTGGTGTGTGTCGAGGGCAAGATACGATCTTCGAAGCGAAAGTTCACTGTACCTAAAACTCCGACTCGGTAGCCTGCATGCTTCAGAAGAGACTCAGCCAAGTAGGTAGAAGTCGTTTTCCCGCTTGTTCCAGTGATTCCGATTAGGGTGAGATGATGAGAGGGATGACTAAAAAAAGCGCTCGACAGCATACCTAAAGCGAGACGAGAGTTCTCCACGTGGAGATAAGGGACGCGAATGTCATCACCCGGGGCAGTCTCGCCAATTAAAAGAGCAGCCCCCGCCTCTTGAGCATCACGTAAAAAACGATGTCCATCGACGCTTTCACCGCGGACAGCAACAAAAACGCATTGAGCTCCTGCTTCTTGAGACGAAGAGGTGATGGATTGCAGCTGGATTTGATCTGGAACGTCAGGAAAATTAAAAACAGCCTGGGCTTTAAGCCAAGTGCGCACATCCGCAAGAGTGACAGATCTCACTGAAGTGCGCCTTCCAGTGAGAGCGACAGCGACACTGCGTCCCCCTTTTTCAGAGGACTTCCAGGAGCGGGATCCTGAGAGCGTACCATGCCGACGCCATTGACCTTGAGTTGGACTGGGAGACCTTTAAGGCTTTGGAGAGCCTCTCGAGCGGTCACGCCACTAAGATTAGGCATCGTCCAAAATATTTCCCCCCCCTCTTGGCTCTTTTTGGACATTACACTCGCGTGAGCGATCGCAGCGCTCTTGAGTACGATTTGATCAGTGTTTGGGGTTACGGATGTCGGACGTTTGCTTAGAGTTTGGGTGGGTTCAGGTAGCGCTCGCGGAAAGTTAAAGCGATTTGCAACCGATCCTAAGATATCTCGAAACAGAGGCGCTGCAGTTTCTGAGGCATAATATCCTTCGGTCGGGTGATCCAGTGAGGTGAAAATCACGATCTTAGGATCCACATTGAGAGCAAATCCAATGAAAGACGGAATAAAATGACTGCGCGAGTAGCGTTTGGTTTTCGGGTCGACAACTTGGGCAGTTCCTGTTTTTCCGGCGACCTTTAAACCCTCAAACACCGCTTTAACCCCTGTGCCCCCCTCTTGCGTCACACTTGAGAGAGCCTGAAGCATTTGATCAGCAACGCGCTGAGAGAGAATCCTCTGAGGAGCTATGGACTGCGTTTGGGCGGATGCATCGGGCTTAAGAAGTGAGACGGGCACAAGCCAGCCTCCGTTAATAAATGCTGCGTAAGCTCGGATCATTTGAATAGGGGTTGAAACCAGACCCTGTCCGAATGACAAAGTTGCCAAGGAGAGCGGCTGTATTTTTTTGCCATCAGCTGGGATCCAGCCACTGATTTCACCAGGAAAACCGGCTTGCGATTTTGAGCCGATTCCAAACTCTCGCAAAGTGTTGAGATATTTTTTTGCTCCTAGTTTCAAAGCCAGGTTTACCGATGCGACGTTGCTTGAGACCTGAAGAAGACGCGTAAGCGAAATCAAGCCAAAGCGCTCATGACTTTCGGCTTCGCTAATTTTTTTTCCTTGAATAACTATGCTCCCGCCATTGCCCGAGACCAGATCGTTCAGTCGTCCACCAGATTCTAGGGCTGAGGCGACCAAAAGAGCTTTGAGGGTAGATCCTGGTTCAAAGCCATCTGTGAAAGCGCGGTTTCTCCTACGTGCTGCCGCAGTTGCAGGATCGCTGGGGTTAAAACTCGGTCGATTCGCAAGTGCGAGGATTTCTCCGGTTACCGCATTCATGACGATTGCAGTTCCGGCGCGTGAACCGGTGCGTTTTACGTGACTTTCTAAGTGATGCTCGACTGCAAACTGTAGAGAGAGATCCAGAGTAAGCTGAACAGGTTCACCATCTCTTACGCTTCGAGTTGCAGCAGAATCAACAAGGGTTGGTCGCTCAAGCCCGTCTTTTGTTGCGATGAACGAAGCCCCTTTCCCTTCGAGGCGACTATTTTGCCAGAGCTCGACTCCTTCGATTCCCTTAGCATCAACGTTCACGCTCCCAATGATGTTGCCAGCCACTTCTCCGTGTGGGTAGACGCGATCACTTTCTCGTACGAACCAAAATCCATCCAGAAGCTCATCTTTTCCAGTGAGAATCCCGTAGTCGCGGAGCTTCGCTAGATGCGCGTCGCTTAAGCGCCTGCGAATCCAAACAAATCCTTTTGAGCTTTTCAGCTTTTGAAGCGTAGGTTCTAGCGGAAGTCCGAGAGCATGAGAGAGGTTGTGAGCCATACGGACTTTTTGCCGGATTTTATTTGGATTCGCTGCGAGGCTTTGGGCCTCTATATTCACGGCAAGGGGCTCACCATTACGATCTAAAATGAGGCCTCGGCGAGGCTGTACGATGACCCTGGAGATAAATTGCTTGCGCGAGAGTTGAGCGAGCCGCTCATCGCCGACACCTTGAATCCAAAACGCCCGCACCAAGAGAGTCACAAATCCGGCAAATCCCAAAATCGCAAGTACTGTGAGTCTGAGTTTCATGAGTCGTCTTCGCGCATCGGAATCACTTGATCCTGGCGAGGGGGTCCTAAGCTAAACTTCGAGCGTGAAATCTGCTCGAGATGTCGGGGTGATTTGAGTCGAGCAACTTTGAACTTGAGTCGCTCATACTCTTGCTGGGCATTGCGGGTGAGCTTCGAGGCTTGATCGATCTCGTAAGAGGCGCGCACGATCGTCAGTCGTAGCCAAACCGTTACGGCTGCCATTGCGATGAGGACCGGAAAAAGCCAAATCGGAAAATACCGCTTCAAGTTCATTAGGTTTTTTCCGCGGTCCGAAGTTTGGCGCTTCGAGCGCGAGAATTGAGATGCATTTCTTCCTCCGAGGGCTCGATTGGCTTCTTACTTAGGACCTTCCAACCGGACTCTCGATCGCGCAAAGCCCACTTCACTGCGCGATCCTCAAGCGAATGGAAGGTCAGAAAAGCCACTCGACTACCTGTGGACATCAAGGGTAACACGCGATGAAGCAGGTCGTCGAGATGCTGCATCTCCTCGTTGACAGCAATTCTGAAAGCTTGAAAGCTGCGCGTCGCGGCGTGAATTCGGCCATGACGTGCAGGGGGTGGGACGGCTAGTCGAATAAGCTCTGCGAGGGTGTGGGTGGTGCGGGGTAGTTTTCTTTCGCGCTGAGCCCGAACGATCGCTTGAGCGATTCGGCGGGAAAATCGCTCTTCTCCCCACTCGGAGAGAATTCGCTCAAGCTCTTTTTCGTCTGACTGCTCGAGGAGCTCTAAGCAGGTTCGTCCCGTCTCAGGGTTCATCCGCATGTCGAGGGGGCCATCGTTGCGGAAGCTAAATCCTCGCTCCGCAGTATCGATTTGATCGCTTGAAAATCCTAGATCTGCCAGGAGTCCTAGCGTTGGGTTTTTGGCAATAAACTCACGAAGCTCAATCCAAGGCCGATCCCAGAGCTCGAGGCGGCCACTCTTGAGCTCCTCCGCAAACCGAGATCGGGCTCGCGCGTGGACTGTAGGATCGCGGTCGACTCCCAGCACTCGATGCTGCTTAGGCAAGCGCTCAAGCAGCGCTGCCGTGTGCCCTCCCCCTCCGAGGGTGCAGTCGATCCACCAGTGAGAAGTGGGCGAAAAAGTGAGGGGAGCGTGCACGAAAGTGGAAACAATCGGCTCAACTAGGATTGGAATATGACGAGTGTAGACTTGAGTCACTGCTAGGGAAACCAGTGCGGTCGAGCGGGATCAGCAGGACGCGCAAGTCCAGCAGCCTCTCTTTTTTTAAGAAGCGCGCGCACTTGCTCTGGAGCGAGCAGTTTTGGGCCGCCAAGGGAGAGGCTTTTTAGCGAAATCTCGGCGATATGCTCGATCAACTCAAGTCGAAGAAAGGCTTGCTCAAGAGTTGTGCCCCACGAGAAAACTCCGTTCCCGGCCACAAGAACCGCATCGTAATACGCTAAGAGTGGATCAAGCTCATTCCAAAGCTCTTGCGATTGCGGAAGAGCCAAACCGACCAGCGGGATGCCAGGTCCCAAGCTGATCACCGCCTCGGGGATTGCTGTGGTGAGCATTTCCTGTTGGGCACACCCTACGGCAGTGGCATGAGGTGGGTGCGCGTGAACGACCGCCATCACGTCTGAGCGGGCTGCAAAAACCCTCGAGTGCACAGCGAACTCTGAAAAAACTGATCCCGAAGCACCACCGGTTCGCTGGCCACGCACATCGACTTCGAGCAAGTCCTTCTCTTTAAGGTCGGCCTTTGAGCGTGCAGTCGGTGTCGCGACAAATCCTGATTCGCAGCGAACGGAGATGTTTCCGTCGTGATTGGAGACCCAACCCTTGCGGTCCATTCGGTGGCAAAAGTGAATAATCGATGTTCGGAGTTCTTGAGAAGACACAGTTCCATTAGTTTGCCCGAGCCCAATCAATAACGCACAGAGTAAATCGCATGAGAACACTCTTGTTTCCGGAGAGGGTGGGGGGTAGGTTTGAAGCGTGGCTCGGTCAAAAAAATCTCTCCTCCCGTCGCGGCTCATTCAGCGATCCGACGATGCTCTGAATCCTTATCTCTATCCGTCGGACAATCGGATCTACACCAACACAGCAAAGCGACGGATCGCTGTCGATATGTTGGAGCGATATACGGGATCGGATTTGAAAGACTTCCAAAAACAGATCATCTTGACGAACTTCGATTATTACATCGAGCGTTTTAATGATCTCTGCGGCGACAAAAAGACGAAAGGCTCGGCGTTTACAGCGGTACACAGCAAGAAAGCTGGAGTTTCGATTGTCGACTTCTCGATCGGCTCGCCGACGGCAGCGTTGATCATCGAACTTTTGGCGACCGTGGATCCTAAAGCTGTGCTGATGCTTGGCATGTGTGGGGGATTGCATCGCTCTCTCAAAAAAGGCGACTTCATTGTTCCAACTGCGTGTATTCGGGATGAAGGTGCTTCGCAGCACTTCATGCCACCACAAGTTCCAGCGCTTCCTACCTTTAAGATTCAAAAATTTGTCTCTCAAATCATTGTCGAGAAGGGGTTGGATTATCGCACTGGCGTCGTGCATACGACGGACTATCGTTTTTGGGAGTTTGACAACCGCTTTAAGGCACAGCTCTATGAAGAGCGGGCCTTGGCGATCGAAATGGAATGTGCCACCCTTTTTGTTGCCGGTTTTGTGAGCAAGGTTCCGATTGGCGCATTGTTGCTGGTTTCGGATCTGCCCTTAAAGAGGGGTGGGATCAAAACCAAGCGCTCTGCGAAGTCGGTCTTTCGCCAGTACACCGATTTGCATCTGGAGATCGGGATCAAGTCGATGAGCGAGATCGCAGAGCGCGGCGAACACATCCGGCACTATAAGTGGTGATGAGGAGAGCATGCTCAAAAAACTTCTGAGCTATTTTTCAAACGACCTGGCAATCGATCTCGGTACTGCCAACACGCTTGTGTACGCTCGTGATCGTGGAATCATTATCAACGAGCCCTCGGTTGTCGCGATTCATCGCAATGCGCGCGGACAGACTCGGGTTCTTGCTGTCGGAAAAGAAGCAAAAGACATGCTGGGGCGCACTCCCGGTTCGATTCAGGCGATTCGCCCGCTTAAAGACGGAGTGATTGCCGATTTCGAAGTCACTCAAGCCATGCTCAAGTACTTCATTGGAAAGGCCTCTGAGCGAAAGAGCTTTATTCGTCCGCGCATCATCATTTGTATTCCGTTTGGAATCACCCAAGTCGAAAAACGAGCAGTACGCGAGTCGGCCCAGTCTGCCGGTGCTCGCGAGGTCTACCTCATTGAAGAGCCAATGGCAGCCGCGATTGGTGCGGGACTTCCGATTCGAGAGCCCTCTGGCAATATGATTGTAGATATTGGCGGTGGTACAACCGAAGTGGCAGTGATTAGCTTGGGTGGTATCGTTTACTCACGCTCGGTGCGAGTTGCCGGCGACAAGTTCGATGATGCGATCGTGAATTACATTAAGAGAAAGTACTCGCTTTTGATTGGAGAGCGAACCGCCGAGCAGATCAAACTCTCCATTGGCTGCGCTTATCCATTTGAAGAAGAAAAAACCTATGAAGTAAAAGGCCGCGACCTCATTAGTGGCGCGCCAAAGACAATCGAAGTCAACTCGGAGGAGATCCGCGATGCTCTCGCTGAGCCCGTGGCTGCTGTCGTTGAAGCGATTAAGACAGCGCTTGAGCGAACACCACCTGAGCTCGCAGCTGATATTGTGGATAATGGGATCATCTTAGCAGGTGGGGGCTCGATGTTAGCGAATCTCGATATCCTGATTAAAGAAAAAACGGGTCTCCCTGTTGCGCTGGCCGAGGACCCACTCACTTGCGTGGTTCGAGGTTCAGGTAAGGCACTTCAGGATCTCGATCTTCTACGGAAGGTCACCATTGTTTAGGGCTTTATGAGCTCAAATTCTACGCGAGGAAATCTCTCGCGAGAGTTTATACCCATTCGCGAACCAAAAGAGACATTGGCGCTTTTGCGCGAGGCTGCAGATACTCAAGCCTCCGCAATTCTTTGGACAAAGGATCAAGACTGGCTTTGTCGCGCTCGAATCGAGCGGGCAAGCTCAGATGAGCTTCAGGTTCGTTTAGATGGAAATTCAGTCGATTATGCCCGTTTTCTTGAGAGCTTAAAGACACAAAACACTAATGCTGTTTTGTTTAGTCTGTCGCTTTCGAAAGCGAATATTTTTTTTAAAGCAGAGTTTGATTCCGCTACCAATGGAGCGCTTTGTTTTCGCGGCCCTGAGGAGATCTATAAGGTCCAAAGACGTAAGAATTTCCGATTTCCGATTCCAGATGGATATGTCGTTCATCTTGATTTTAGGAACCCTCTTGATCAGGACACCCACTCTCGAAGGAAAGTAGTTGATCTGAGCGCAGGAGGGCTTTCGTTTTTTGTGCCCGAGACTGACGCTCTGATCCTTCAGGAGGGGATGAGGTTACGTCAGGCGGAGTTTAAACTCTCTGGTCGCCGGATTACATGTGATCTCGAAATCCGTCATCTCAAACCGTATCGAGTTCGTGGTAAAGCCACAGGAATCCGAGTGGGCGCATCGTTTGTTGGAATTCGGGAGGAGTTTTCTACCTGGATTGCCGCATACGTCCTTGAAGAGAGTCGAAAGTTTTTCTCGAGGTTGTGATGAGTGCCCGATATTTGGATCTCAAAGAGAAGACCGTACTCATTACAGGTTCTGGCCAAGGAATTGGTGCGGCTACAGCTCATGCTTTTAGGGAGCAAGGCGCTCGGGTGCTGGGCTGGGATTTACCGACCTATGATCTTTCTCGATTCGACGCTATCCCGAAGTGGGTAGAAGAGATTGAGTCACAGATGGGCGGAATTGATGTTTTGGTCAATAACGCTGGGATCACTAATATGGGGAGCCTAACAGAGATCTCAGATCAAGAGATCGATCAAGTGATCGACGTTAACTTGAAGTCTGTCCTCCATCTTTGTAGGGCAGTGCTACCAGAGATGGTACGCCGGCGTTCAGGAGTGGTCTTACACGTTGCCTCTGATCAAGCATTTGTCGGAAAAAGATACTCTGCGGTCTACGGTGCAACGAAGGCCGCAATCGCACAGCTCACCAAAAGCTCAGCGCTTGACTATGGTAAGTATGGAATCCGCATTAATGCGGTAGCTCCCGGAAGTACCGATACCCCGATGCTTCGAGAAGTATTAAGTCGTCTTCACGCACGCTACCCTCATGAGTATCCGCTCGATGGCGAGAGCTTTTATCGGGCTTCGATACCGCTCGGTCGTTTTGCAGAGCCTCAAGAGATCGCAAGTGTGCTTGTTTTTCTGGCTTCAAGTGCGGCCTCGTTTATCACGGGCGCAGTCATCCCTGTGGACGGAGGGTTTACAGCACAGTGAGAACGATTTTGATTACTGGGGGCTCTCGCGGAATTGGAAAGGCTTTAGTCTCTGCTTTTAAAGCGCAGGGAGATCGTGTGTTTGCTTGTGCCAGAAAAGCGATAGCTTCTGCGGAGGCGGATCTTTTTTTTGAGTGCGATGTCGCCGATCGAGTCTCTGTCGCCAAGCTTCGTCAACAAGTGATTCAGGTAACCTCTAGAATCGATGTGCTCATCAATAACGCAGGTCTTGCAGGAAGTAACGGGCTCACCCCAGAAGACTCCGACTCGCTATCGGATGAGATTTTAAATGTGAACTTAGGTGGCACCTACAACATCACTAAGTCATTTTTACCTTTGATTGAGAAACCAGGTGGCAGGATCATTAATATTTCGTCCGTGCTGGGTCTAGTCGGAGTTCCTGATCAGAGTGCGTATTGCGCTGCAAAGCACGGAGTTATTGGGTTTACTCGCTCCTTGGCACTTAAGCTTGCTTCAGAGGGAGTGACAGTCAATGCGATTTGCCCAGGGTGGACTCGAACGGACATGGCAACAGGGCGTCTCCGAGAACTGGGCCTTTCCGAGCAGGCAGCCCTGCGATCGACCCCACTTAAGCGTTGGGTCGAGCCCGGAGAAGTAGCCTCTCTTGCGGTCTACTTGGCAGGCCAAAATGCCGGCAATATCACTGGAAAGGCTTGGAGTATCGATGGAGGCGCAATTCCAAGGTGAGCTATAACCGAAAAGACTTCTATTTTCACAAAGCAAAAAAAGAGGATTTCGCTGCGCGCTCGATTTTTAAGCTCGAGGAGATTGATCAAAAACTCCGCTTAATTCGTGGCGGAGACACGATCCTTGATCTCGGGGCAGCACCAGGCTCCTGGTCACAGTACTGTGCAAAAAAAGTGGGAGCACAAGGACGGGTACTTGGGATTGATCTTCAAGAAATAGAAATCACGCTCCCCAACGCCTGCTTTGTTAAAGCCGATCTTCGAGACGCTGAGCTCGAGCGTATTGTGCGGGAGTCTGGGTTTTCGATCCCATTTAATCTCGTGATCTCCGATATGGCTCCTAAGACGACGGGGATTCGATCCACCGATCAGGCGCGAAGTCTTGAGCTTTGTCAGCTAGCCTTGGATACTGCGCATCGCATGCTTAAGCCTGGAGGACATTTTATTTGTAAATTGTTTCATAGCGAGGATTTTGATTCTTTCAGAAAACAACTTCTGAAAAGCTTCAAAAAAGTCGAAGCCATTCGACCCAAAAGCACTCGTAAAGAGAGTAAAGAGATTTTTTTAGTGGGAATAGGTTATGTCCCACAGCAGGGAGCAAAGTGAAAATTTTTTCAAACCTTGCCATCAGTGTGGATGGAAAGATTGCATTTGCTGATCGCTCACACGCCCCACTTGGGACGCGTGCCGATTGGGAGCAGATGGTTGTTTTACGCAAAAAAGCCGATGTGGTTTTGTTTGGAGCAGCAACGCTTCGCACCTTTCGGAGATCCTGTGGTGTGCCTGGTGCGCGACATCAGCCAGCAAACGCTGTTGTGAGCCGATCACTTGAGGGCCTTGATCCATCATGGCAGTTTTTTCAGGATCGCTCTGTTCCGAAGATTCTCTTTGCAACTCACCACGTTTCTGCGCGTCAGAAAAAACTTTTGTCTCCCTACGCAAAAATCGTAGAGCTTCGAGCAAAATCGAAAACATCAAGCGCTCATCAGGTCGTGCAAAAACTTCGAGCTATGGGATATCAGTCTCTTCTGGTTGAAGGCGGCGGAGGAGTGATGTGGGATTTTGTATCAGACCATCTCATTGACGAGTTTCACGTCACTCTCACTCCACGGATCCTCGGCGGAGAGCGGGCACCTACTTTGGTTGACGGCGCTGGGTTTGGGCGTGACGAAGTGCTCAACCTTAAGCTTCACCGGGTGCGCCGCGTGAAAGACGAGCTCTATTTGGTTTATCGTAACTCGGGACTGAAGCCAGGACTTCCCGCTCGTCGTCATTGACCTGCGGTTTTGCAGGTCACTCCCTGACCTCCGCCACGCGAAGTGTAGGTTTTCACGGCAGTTGCCATCTCCGAGCTTACCGGGCAGTTGGGGCACGCTGCGGCGATTTCACAAGTAAGGCCGCCTTGAAGCTTACGAGTTGCGTTTGTAAATCCACGATACAACAAGACCGCCATTCCTGTGGCGATCGCCAAAAGCAAAATGTACTCAATCAGTGCTTGGCCGTGCGTGTTAGGCTTTGAGCGAAGGCATACTAGCATGTAGGTTAAAGTATACGGGAATCGCGTCCGGAAAGGAACTGAGCCCAGCTACGCTCCTATGTCACGAAAAACGATCATTTATTTTGTTGGAAGCGTGTTTGCCATTGTGGGAGTGGCTTCAGCCGTTCTTTGGGGGCTCAAACACGCCGATGATCATCTGCATGCCGATGAGATTGCGAAGGGCACAAAAGTTAAACTCGAAGAGGGTGTGCAGGTGCCAGATTTTAAGATCCAACGTTTTTCGAGCAACTCAGAGTTGATTCCGATTTCAAAGGTCGGCGCCAAAGTCACTCTCGTGAACTTTTGGGCCTCTTGGTGTTCGGCCTGTTTGATTGAAATGCCCTCGATTGTGCGCTTGAGAGATAAGTTTAACTCAAGAGGACTCGAAGTTGTGGCATTGAACGTCGATACAAACCCGGCGAGCGACATTCCTCCACTCCTCCCGAGACTGGGGATCAATTTTCCCGTCTATCTTGACCCCCAAGGCAAGGTCAGCGACCTTTTCGATGTGCGAGAAATACCTCTTACTTTTATCATTGATCGGACTCGAACAATTCTCGCTGTAGCACTCGGTGAGCGTGACTGGGATTCGAGAGAAGTAAACCTCGCGATGGAGAAGTGGCTAAGTCAATGAAGCTCCCACTGTTTTTAAATGCTGGAAACAAGCATCGAGTTGGTTGGCTCTGGGCATTGATTTTAGGTGCTCTTTATATGTCTGCAAACCATCAGACTTTTTTTGAGCCTTATGTTCTGCAGATGACATGGATTGATCAGAATGTGCCGTTCTTACCATGGACTTTTTGGATCTACGCAAGTCTCTATGTTCTGTACGCGGTTGTTTATCTCGTGTCGCGGGACATGAAAAACACCAATCAGTATCTTTACGCCATTCTCGCTCTTCAGACCGTGAGTGTGATCATTTTCTGGGTCTGGCCCACTACTTTTCCTAGAGGAGATTATCCGATTCCAGAGGATACCAACGCATTTCTGCGGTGGGTTTTTGAGAACTTTAGAAAAATCGATACCCCAAAAAACTGTGCCCCAAGTCTACACGTCAGTAGCTGCTACCTCTCGTCGTTTGTGTTTTTGCAAGAGAGACGGAGACTGTTTCCATTTTTCTTTATTTGGGCAACGGCAGTTGCGTTTACGACTCTGACGACCAAGCAGCACTACGTGATCGACATCATCCTTGCGATCCC
>JBILEK010000111.1:0-3634 GCA_044352155.1 Bdellovibrionia bacterium | reverse complement strand
GCACATTTGTTCACTCAGAACGACGCTGCAATCTGGGATCACGCCGTCTCCGGTCGGGCTGCAGAATCCGGCAGCCCCAGGCACGCATTGATCAATGTGTTTAGAGCTTAGGCAGATGTAGCACCACGCAGTACATGCCCCAGCCTCAGTGAGCGTCGGGGTCGGAGTTGGTGTTGGTGTCGCAGCGGGTGTCGGTGTGGGGGAGGCCTTGATCGGTCTCTGCCTCTCGCGGGTGGCGGCGTTGATGTTTGCTACAGCATCTCCCTCTGGGTCTGGGCTTTCGGTAGCCTGTGAGAGGGCGGGGGAGAGTACAAGTAAAAGAGCAAGAGGAAGATGATTCATTGGTCTTTTGGATTCCTTCTCTAAAATTTTAAACTGGCTTCATCAAATGGGTAAGCCCTCTTGTTAGCGGTCTTGAAAATCTCCGCACATTTTTACCCAATTGATGCGGTCAGCTTGGTGTCAAAGAGGCGCCATCCCTCCGTGACCGCCTCTCTCATTTGATTTGAGCGTGGTCAGAGACTTGCTCTATGCGCAGTGTTGACCGTCTGAAGCGGAGTCACTTAATGCTTTAGATTTCGGTCACTCCACTTTCAGCTCGGCACATCATGCAGATCGCGCACGTGCAACGCGTGCGCGCAAGGAGGGGGAGTTATGAAGTTTGAGCATCATAAAACTCAGGGATCCAAAGAGCGAGTGGTGGCGCAGATTGTTGCTTGCGGCTCAGCTGTGCTTGCACTTTTGGTCTTATCGGGACTAGAGCAAGAGCCTCAGGTTCGCGCGCAAGCAGAGATCGTGCGCGTGCCGGTAAGTCAAAGCATCGGATCTAAAGATTTGGATATCCTAAATGCGCTACCTGGATTTGACTTTGGCGACCCCATTGAGCGCGAGGCGGATCGTTTAGTGGCCACGGGCGAAGTGATACGCACACAGCGCCTCGGGCGTTTAAGGCAAGTGCATCAGGGGATTGAAGTTTTAGGGGCCGGTATCGATCTCAGAGAGCGAGATCAGAAACTAGAGTTACATGATCGCCGAGTCCCTGTGGATCTGAACACCCACGCTCGGCTTGAAGATGCGACGCTTCGCTCGCTTGCGCACGCACATTCGGGCTTGGCAACCTTGGGTGCTCCGTTGTTTAAAATCCTACCATCTGAAGACCGCGCTTCCACACGCTTAGTTGCGGTGATTGAGATTGAGGAGTCTCAAGAGCGCGGGGCGTATGCGCTCTGGCTTGACGCTCAAAGTGGTGAGCTTGTGGCCCAGGTGCCCTATGAGCACTCGATTGCGCCTGTGCGGGTTTTGAGTGCTGAGCGCACACCGCGGTCGGAGCTGACCAGTGACGGCTCACCTCTCATCGTGAATCTGCGCTCGTACATCACACCGCGCGCAAGCGATGCTCAGGCCAAGCGCGCACTCTCAAACGCACGCAAGACGCTCGAGTACTATGAGCGCGTACACGGACGCCGTAGTTTTGATGGCAAAGGCAGTGTCCTCACTGCGGTCGTGCACATGGGTAGAAAATTTGCGAATGCCTTCTGGGACTCACGCAATCGACTCATGGCTTACGGGGATGGAGATGGGCAATCGTTGGGAGACATGACCCGATCGCTCGATGTCGCCGGCCACGAGATGACCCACGGAGTGATCTCGACCTCGGCGGATCTTCAGTACTTTGGCGAGTCGGGCGCACTCAATGAAGCCATTGCCGACTATTTTGGAGTGCTCATTGAAGGACGTGACGAGTGGGCGTTAGGGACAGAAGTGCTTTTAGACGCCCGCATGCGTGAAACCGGCGTGCGCAATCTTGCCAGTCCCGAGAGTGTTCAGATCGAGGGGCTGGGACGAGCCTATCCTGCGCACCGCCGCGATCAACTCCCCGTCCGTGGTGCGTGCACGTTCATGAACGATCAGTGCTGGGTGCACATCAACTCGACGATTCCGGCTCACGCGCTCTATCAGCTGCATCAGGCAGTCGGGCAGCAGTCGACCGAGAAGCTCCTCTTTCGCGTACTCACGGAGGAGCTCGATCAAACGTCTTCGTTTCAGGATTTCCGGGACCTCATGGTCCAGGCGTGCGGGGATCTGCTCGCCGCCTCCCAGTGCATCCAGGTGGATCGCGCGTTTTCTCGTGTCGGGCTGTGAGCGCGCAACGACTGGGCGGTTGAGGCGGTGGTGGTACTCGAATCCTAAAGGTCGGTATCACCACCGCCGTTTTCTTTCCGTTGTGGTTCAGGACGGTCGAGGTGATTTTAGTCGTAGAACGTAATGTTCAAATCAGTCCAACCTCGAGAGTAGCTCGCACTTGGAAACGGCAGGTCCTTGTGCTTCCAAATGTCGATACTCGAGACTGCGCATTGGAGTCGGATGTTGATCCGAGGATCTCGGGCTTGACTGAAAAGAGCTGCCAAGCGTTTGCAACTAGAGTGCTTATTGGCCGCAGACGCAGAATAGCCGTTGCCGTTGGTCCGGCCAAAGAGTCGGAGATAGAGGTCCGATCCTTTGCAATCCAGCACTAGTCGAAGTTTCTTGCGAGAAACCGCGTTGTTCGAAAGATCATTGAGAATCGCATCGAACTGGTCCACTGAGCGCTCGCACGCGGATGCACTTGCGAGGCGTTCAAGGAGAACCTCCTGATCCACGTGTCTCGGAAGCGGGCCTGAAGAAGATCGAGGAGCAGACTCTAGGCGACCTACTTCAGGAGGTGTGGGCTGTGTGTCCGAGACCCCACTAAAGTCCCAGCTAAGGAAGTCGGAAGTGGATTTCACGAATGCACTCAAATCGTAGGGACCGAACGTGACGCTTCTGGCCTCGTACTCGCTGCGTGAAAAACCGTGGCGGATGTTTGCTTTTTTGCAGGACATCACCATCGGAACGCCTGCGGTTTCAGGGCTTAGGTCAAATTGGAGCAGTGCGATGCTGGTGTACTCTCCATCGGCCTCCCGCAGTGCGTTCGTGACGGTGACTGGGGGTTCGGTCGCAATAAATGTGGTCCCGGCCGGTACGGTGAACGCGTGCTGTTCGCTGTTGGGCGCATACGTCACGCAGGGAATTTGCGAGGAAAGGACGTCCATCTTTGTCGTAACGCGTAGGCCTTTCCCGCCATAGAGCGGCACACCTTCGTCTGCGACGGATACGGAACACGCGATCATCGCGATACCACATGTCATGAGCATCGATTTGAGCATAAACAACCTCACTTTTCTGGGCCGGAGACTAGTCTCTGTTGGTTCGGACTTCCAAAAATATCGGGTTAGTCTCAGTGCGGAGCTTGTGATGTTGGGCTCATGGCTGACTGATGCAATAGAGGCGAAGTAAGGATGCGCAAGTGAATACCGTGTTCGAAGTTTCTGACCAATCACCCCGAGATTGAGGCGCACCGATGGCTGCATAGTTTCCCGCAGTGTTGTCAGTCCAATTGGCGCAATAGTTTGTGTCGCCGGCCTGGGAGTGGGGAGCGCCCGTTTCGTTAAAGCCTGTAAAGGTGCGCAATCCAGCCCCGCTGTTGCCAGATTGGTCACTATTGGGAGCGATTCGCAAGGTTCCGCTCCAGAACTCCTCTTGGGACTCGGCCAGGATTTGTTCGGTGTCTCCTGCAAGGATTGAGACGCCAAGAGTGAGTGTGAGCCGCGAGCGC
>JBILEK010000024.1:0-33020 GCA_044352155.1 Bdellovibrionia bacterium | reverse complement strand
GCGAAATGGAGCCAAAGCGCTGAACTGGTGGGACGATATCGGCTCAATTGAACTGGGCAAAAAAGCCGACCTCATCGCCCTTGATCTCACGAGACCTGAGAACATGCCCTCCGAGCAAACCCCAGAAGCCCTCGCCTCAGCCATCGTCTACTCGAGTGGGCGTGAACATTTGCGCGCAACTTGGGTGGACGGGCAAATGCTCTACGAACACTCCCAAGTGAGCTCACTCCCTTTGGCCCCGCTATTAAGGCGCGTGACGCGCGCGCGACAGACTCTGCGCTCCCGAATGAGTTCCCGACTCAAACAGTCAACATAGAAGTAACTCGAAAACCTGAGTATTTCTCCCGCAAATCCCGTTGACAAAAGCGGCTCCGGGCGGCAACTTGCCGAAACTTATGTACGCAGTCATTCAGACCGGCGGTAAACAATACCGCGTGCAACCCGGCGACCTCATCACGATCGAAAAACTTGCAGGCGACATCGGCGCCAAGCTCAAGTTCGATCAAGTCCTTTTTGCAGCAAAGCCCTCTGCTGAAAACAGCCAGATTTGGCTCGGAAAACCGCTCCTCAACGGTGCATCCGTCGACGCACAAATCGTCGATCAGGGACGTGGCGAGAAAGAGCTCATCATCAAAATGAAGCGCCGCAAAGGCTACCGTCGCGTGCAAGGCCATCGCCAAGAGCAGACTTCCATTCTCGTACTCGCAGTGAGCAACGGCGCGGGCGAGTCCCTCGCTTTGTCGAGCACTGATCTGCAGGCAAAGCTCTCGAAATTCCGTCGCTCGCTTACTCCTAAAGGAAAAGCGTTCACCCCCAAAACCTTGGGCTCGCGCAAGCGCATGAAGACTGCTGCTGCCGCGGCAAAGCCCGCTTCCAAGAAGTAATCCCCAAAGGAGCTTTGATCCATGGCACACAAAAAAGCTGGTGGTAGTACCCGAAACGGTCGTGACAGCCAACCTAAGATGCTCGGTGTGAAGCGCTTTGGCGGCCAAGTCGTCGGACCTGGTGAGATCCTAGTTCGCCAACGTGGCACCAAGATGCGCGCAGGACGTAATGTAGGGATCGGACGCGACTTCACTCTCTATGCACTCGTAGGCGGAGTGGTGAAGTTTGAGTGGTTCGACAAAAAGCGACGTAAGATCTCCGTTTACCCTGCAGCGTAGGGTTTTTTTCACTGCATAAAGAGCAGTCACTTTGAAAACGGCGGGCAACGCAAGTTGCTCGCCGTTTTTTTATTAAAACGAGCCGCATCAATTAAATAACGCGGAGAATCTACACTTCCATTTCGAGCGCGAATTCGTTATGGAGGCGGTGCTTCATGAAACAAAGACTCACCCATTTTCGCATCGCAGCTGTTTTCGGCGCTCTGCTAGCTTCGGCCTGCGGCCCTGAAGCCCCAAGCACACCCCGCGCTCCGGGCTTTTTCTACACCGGGCCTGGCACCTATGATCCTCGAATCGGGGCGGCACGCTTTGACACCCCGATCGTTCAACCACTCATCGAGGAGTTTAGTCGTAGGCTTTTGCCTTCGCCCCAGGAGCGAGAAAAGTTTTGCGCGATCGACATTCCGGCCGAAACCGATCCTGAGCAAAGACTCGCATTTCTAGAAGAGCTCAACTCACGGTGGCGCAGACAGGATGGCGACGGACTCGATGGGCGCGTCCCAGGCTACGAGATCGAGTACTCCATGAGCAAAAGAACCCTAAAAATTGGAAGCGGATTCCTCGCCCGAGCACAAACAATCCGCCATCGACGTCTATGCGTGAGCCGCCCGATTGAGTCGGGCGCTTATGCAGGATTTCGCGTACTCGAGCTTGAAGAGGCAGAGCCCAGCTCTGCGACTTACGTGTTCACCGCAAAGCTTGCTCAAAATCCTCTTCACTCTTATCCGATGCTTCTGATGACTAAGTACGCCTTTGCATCGCGTGCGCGAGTGGACCTGCGATTACGAACTTTGGACTGGGTGCTTCGATCACCCGCCACCAACAAAGAAGAAGGCTCGGAAATCTGGGTGTTTCCTCATCGCCTTGATTCAGACAAGGAGATCCTGCCATGAGATTCATCGACGAAGCGCGAATCGACGTTTTTGCAGGAAGTGGTGGTCACGGATGTGTCAGTTTCCGACGTGAAACCTTTGAGCCGCGCGGAGGACCCGATGGAGGCACAGGGGGTCGCGGAGCGAGTGTGATTTTTAGAGCCTCTCATCAGCTTGGCACCCTCCAAGACTTTCGATTTAAGAAAGTTTATCGCGCCGACAATGGTCGTCCCGGCATGGGGACAAACAAAAGCGGCCGCTCCGGGGAGGATCTGGTGATTCGAGTCCCCCGCGGTACGTTGATTTATGATGACCAGAGCAACCAGCTTCTCGTTGATCTTCAAGAAGACGGGCAAGAGTGGATCGCTTGCAAAGGAGGACGTGGCGGTAAAGGCAATGCGCATTTCGCAACCTCAACCCACCAAGCTCCTCGCTTTGCTCAGGATGGGGAGCTCGGAGAATCTCGCAAACTCCGACTCGAGCTTAAGCTCTTAGCGGACGTCGGCATTATTGGTTTCCCGAACGCGGGCAAATCCACGCTGATTTCTCGGATTAGTGCCGCGCACCCAAAAGTCGCTGACTATGCGTTCACAACGCTGACCCCTGTTCTTGGAGTGGTGAGCTTGGGCTCTTATCGGAGCATCGTCGTTGCGGACATCCCGGGACTCGTCGAAGGAGCTCACCGGGGCCTGGGCCTCGGACATCGCTTTTTAAAGCATATCGAGCGAACGCGAGCGTTTATCCATCTTCTCGATGGTTCGCTTGCTCTCGAAAAGCTCACCGATCCCACGCTAGAGAACCCCGCCGAAGCTGCCGCTTCGGAAATGGTGCGCGCTTATCGCGCAATTCGACATGAACTCGAGCTCTACAACCCTGAGCTCCTGCATACCCCTGAGTTCATCGTCCTCAACAAGACAGACTTACTCTCGCCTGAGTTTAGCGAGGCGATTCGTCTTCACCTCGAGAGTACGCTCCAACCTCTGCTCCCAGTGCTGACGCTTTCAGGTGTAAGCGGGGCCGGGATCACGCGACTTTTAAATGCTCTCGAGGGTCAAGTGTTTCGTGGCGCTGACGCCTCAGTCGTTGAGCCTCCGCGAGCGCTCACCCAAAGCGCAAGCGAAGCCCAGGAGCCCAAGCTCGCTTGATTGCCCCTCGCTCCGAAGCCCTACGCTCGCCCGCCTATTTTGGTGGCACTTTTGACCCTCCCCACCTCGGACATCGCGAAGCTGCTCTTGGACTACTTAAAAACCCAGGCGTTTCCGAAGTCGTGCTTCTCCCCTGCGGAGTGCCGCCACTTAAAACTCAGGTCACTGAAGCACACCATCGTGTTCGCATGCTTGAACTCCTTTTTGAAAACGCCCTCGCCAGCAATCTGAGAGTTGATGCGCGCGAGATCGCTCGGGCGATGCGCTCCCCCTTCGCTCCGACCACCACTTTTGAGACTCTCATAGAGCTGAAGCAAGAGCGGGGCGCACCAGTCGCAATGGTGATCGGCACGGACCAACTTGCCGATCTGCCGCGTTGGAGTCGTTTTCCAGAGCTCCTGGGACTCGCCCACTGGTGGGTGCTTAAGCGTAAAGATGATCCAAGCGCTTGGACTAAGACCCTGCGTGAGCTCCAAGCGCAGGGAGGGCTTAAGTCTCACTCCGATGATCTTTGGAGTACCTCTGCAGGAACACGGATAGAACTTGTTTCGACCTTTGCCCCCCCTCTCTCCTCTACCGGGATCCGCGAACAGATCGCGCGCACGGGCATCCCTCCTGATGAATCCCTGCCCCCCCAGCTGCAGGAATACATTCAAAATCAAGGTCTTTACGGCCTTGTTGCGAAGTGTTAAACCCCCCTTCCACTTGAGAACAAAAATGACGCCCCAAAGCTCCCTCCAAAAAGCCCTGCTCTGTGCCCAAGCCGCCCTCGATAAAAAGGCGGAAAGCGTGAAACTCCTCCACATCGGAGCGGTCGGAGGATTTACTGAGTACTTTCTGATCTGCAGTGGTTTGTCAGATCGCCAGATTCAGGCGATTGCCGACTCAGTTGACTCAGCGATGCGGGCTTCAAAAAACCGGCCCCTCGCGATCGAAGGGTATAACGAAGGCCGCTGGGTGCTCATTGATCTTGGCGACGTCGTTGTGCACGTGTTCCACGACTCCTTGCGCGAACACTTTAATCTCGAGCGTCTCTGGGGGCACGCTCCGAAGATCCCGATCCCAGCCGAGTACTACGGAGCTGGCTCCGGAGCCTCCTCCTCGTCCCACGCTCAGGCGTAATGCGCGTCCATCTCGTCGCGTTTGGGAAGCTACGGACACAAGGCCTCAAAGAGACGCAAGAGTACTACGAAAAGCTCATTCGCACTTGGGTTGATCTGAAAGTCCATGAACTTAAAGCATTAGGATCGCGCGAAGAAGAAGCAGATGCGCTCGATACGTTTTTTGATCGTCGCCTGGGCTCGCGGGCACGCATCTACCTGCTCGATGAGCGCGGAAAGAGTTTGCCAACCTCTGCATGGGCCGATCAGGTCCGCTCCTGGGAAAGCGCCTCACTTACGGATCTCGTTTTCTGCATCGGGGGAGCCCTAGGCTTACATCCACGTCTTCAGTCGCGCGCGTCAGGCCTTCTGTCTCTCGGTCCCCAAACCACCTCTCATGAGCTTGCGCGCATCCTGCTTTCTGAGCAACTCTACCGCGCCTGGTCGGTCACGCGCGGTCACCCCTACCATAACCCGTGACAGAGGGGCGGAGTTGGGCCAAAATTGGCCAAAATCCATGGGACAATCGACGCGAGCAGTTCTAATCGTTTTAGATGGCTTTGGAATCGGGAAACACTCCGCGTGGAATGCAATCGAAAACGCGCACATGCCGTTTTACAAAGAAGTGCGCCAAAAATATCCATACTCCCAGCTCTTAACCCACGGGGCGTCTGTCGGACTCCCCGACGGGGTGATGGGCAATAGCGAAGTCGGCCACATGACCATGGGAGCTGGTCGCATCATTTACCAAGATCTGGTGAGGATCTCGCATGCAATTGCCGATCGGTCGTTTTTCAAAAACCCAGTGCTCCAGCGTACAATCAATACCGGAATCCATAAGACCGGACGCGTCCATCTCATGGGACTTCTCAGTGACGCCGGAGTGCACTCTCACTTAGATCATCTGCTCGCTTGTCTGGATCTTTGCTTAGAGATGCAAGTTCCCGAAGTGTGCGTCCACGCGTTTCTCGACGGACGCGATACCCCACCGGATAGCTCTCCTCGGTATTTACGGGCGCTTCTTGCTCATCCTGCGTTCAAAAAAAATGCACACTTCGTCTCTCTCCAAGGTCGCTACTATGCGATGGATCGCGACAAGCGTTGGGAGCGTATCGAGCGTGCAGCAGATGCGCTGTGTGGTCGACTCCCTGCCAGCACTCAGACCCCGGAACAAGCGGTACTCGCATTCTACACAAGCGGTAAAGGCGATGAGTTCGTTGAGCCGATCTGTTTTGATCCTCTGCGCTCTATGCGCGCAGGAGATAGCGCAATCTTTTACAACTACCGCTCCGATCGCGCACGTCAGCTGACCGAGTATCTCTTAGGCCCTCGAGGTCCTGGACTCTCTGCTTTAACACCGATGGCGGAGTACGATAAAAAGCACGGCCTTGAGCCTGCGTTTCAACCTCAAAACCTAGAACACATCTTCGGTCAGGTGCTGGAGGAGAAAAAGCTTCGTCAGTTTCGGATTGCGGAGACCGAAAAGTATGCGCACGTTACTTTCTTTTTCAATGGCGGGCGCGAAGATCCTTTTCACGGCGAGGAGCGAGCACTGATTGCTTCACCGCGTGATGTCGCCACTTATGATCTCAAACCCGAAATGAGCGCATTTGAAGTTGCAGAGGCTGCAGTGAAGCGCCTATCTCAGGCGCAGGATCATTTTGTGCTCATGAATTTTGCCAATGCCGACATGGTCGGTCACACCGGCGTTTACTCCGCTGCAGTGCGTGCGATGGAGGCTCTGGATCATGCGTTAGGCAAGGTGGTGGGAGCCGCCGAAAAAGCTGGCTACCACACTCTGATCACTGCTGATCACGGTAACGCTGAAGAGATGTGCGATCATGATGGAAAACCCCATACTCAACATACGCTTAACCCTGTCCCGTGCTTATGGATTGCTCCTAACTCTTCGGTCGCACCCAAATCCACTCGCCAGGCTCTCAGAGACGGAGGACTCTCGGACCTGATGCCGACTCTCTGCGAGCTCATGCGTCTACCTATTCCTCGTGAAGTCACTGGAAAATCTCTTCTACCCCCAGGAGCAATCTGAGCCCATGCTTGAAGTTCCAAAACTCTCTTTGAAAAAAAAGCTCCGCGCGATTGCAGTCCTCACGAGCGGTGGCGATGCGCCCGGAATGAACGCAGCGATCCGAGCTGTTGTGCGCTCAGGAATTTATCATCGCTGCTCCGTCTTTGGAGTGCTCAAAGGTTACAGTGGACTGGTCGAGGATCAGATCATGCCCTTGCAGCTCTCCAGTGTTGCAAACATCATTCAGCGCGGCGGTACGATTCTTAAAACGGATCGTTGCGATGCTTTTTTTAAGAAATCCGTGCGCGCCGAGTGCGCGGCAACTCTTCGGGCTCGAGGCATTGATGCGCTCGTTGTCATCGGAGGGGATGGCTCGTTTCGAGGCGCGCACCTCATGGAGCGCGAAACTGGGTTTCCGATCATTGGCATCCCCGGCACGATCGATAACGACATTGCTGGTACTGACGATACGATTGGCTTTGACACTGCAATCAACACTGCGCTCGAAGCGATCGATCGCATCCGTGATACCGCAAGCTCTCATGATCGATTGTTCTTGATTGAGGTCATGGGTCACTCCTCGGGCTTTATTGCTGTCCAAGTCGGGATTGGCGGGGGGGCGGAGACGATCTTTGTTCCTGAGCATCAGCCCACAGTGGATCAGATGGTGAGCGCGATAGAGCGCGGGATCGACCGCGGAAAATCAAGCTCCATCATTGTTGTTGCCGAAGGTCCAAAGCCCGGGCTCTCCGCACGGATTGCTCAACAGCTCGAGCGCCACGGGCACTCGCCCAAAGTCTGTATCCTCGGTCACACTCAACGCGGGGGCACACCTTCGGCTCATGATCGCTTCTTGGCTTCGAACTTAGGCGCATCCGCAGTCGCATATCTCCTCCACGGTAAATCGGCTGCGATGGTGGGTGTGCGGAAAAACGAGATCGCGCTCGTCCCATTCAAAGAGACCTACAACAAGAAAAAGCCCCTCCCGCAGAGTCCTCTGGACCTTGCGCGCATCCTGGCGTCTTAAAGCGGAGGTCCAAGGATTGCTTCGGTTAAAAAACGATGCTTCCTGGACTCCTTTGCCCCACTTGTCAGTACCGTTCAGATACCTTTCTCTTGTGCTCACTTTGTGAGCGCGCCCTCGCACCCGAGCCCAGGAGCGTGCGGCTCATCGGTCCTCTCTCCTATCATCACACGCTCTTTCGGGCTGAAGGCCTAACTTACGATGTGCTCAGGGCATGGAAAAAACGACCCGGCCTCCTGATCGATCGCCGCATCCTCTCCGAGATCCGTCCCTCCCTCTGGCCAGAACTTGCTGATGTCCAAGCCGTCCTCCCGATCCCTCAGGATTGGCGGCGCAGCTTTGCACTTTCTGGCTCTCCGGCCCTTAAGCTCGCGCGAGCCCTCTCGAGCGCTTACAAGATCCCTCTCCGCACCGACCTGCTGCAAGCGATGCCCGGACCGCGCCAAGCGGAGCAACCCTTCTCAAAGCGCATGGCCAGAGCGATGTCGTACCGAGCGATTCCGAACTGTAAACTTAAGTGCGTCTTGCTCGTCGACGATTTTAAGACCAGCGGCCAAACCCTCAGACAAGCGGCAATTGCGCTCCAGAGCTTGGGGATTCCGGAGATCCAGTCGTGGAGTTTAGGGACACGCCCCAGAGCTTACCCAGCTGACTCCACGAAAACGCAGGCCCAAATCCATCCTGTAGAAAATGTACCCGCTCCACTCCGTCTGCGCTCTTGATGACGGGGATTTCGGATGGAGCATCACCTTCTTGAACCACGATCGCTTCTTCAAATCGTACATGCTCATCTAAGATGGTGTCGGTGAACTCTTTTGCCTTAGCACCTAGCCACTCGCCGCCGACAAACATTTTGTTGAGCGTTTGTTTCATGCGACGAATTTTTTTTGCGATCTCGTGATTATCTTCCGACTCATCGCTTGCAAGAAAAATCGTCCAAATACTGCGCTTTCCGCCATCAAAGAAGTGACCCCAAACTTGACGACGGATCGCCTCACTGGGTTCACGCATCGGTTGACAGAAAAAACTCTCGCGCACTGCCATTCCATTTTCTGCGTGGACAGGCTCCCGGTGCGTGCAGACAAGCTGGAGAGCAAAACCATCGACCAGACCCTTAAGCCCCGCAATACGCGGAAGTCCTTCCACCGAGCGCAGTGCGTTCCATGAGTCCGCATAAACAAGCGAGTCGATTTCAAACTGACGTCCATCGCCCAATCGCACATTCACGCGCTCGTTCGTCTCAATGCCATGCACAGGCACGCCTTCGATCCGAGTGACGCGAGGGTCTCCTAAGAGTGAGGCTCGGATCTCCTCTTCGATCTCAATCAGTGGCTTCTCAAAGGTCACTTCACGCACTGGCACAAAACGTCGCTCCGATTCGCCTAAAGAGTCGCACCAAGTGTCGAGCGCCGAGTCCGCTGAAGCACGAGCCCAAGCGGGGATCTGAAACGCTTTATTCTTAAACTCACGCACATTCGGGCCCCGCTCAGGCTCGCCCCAAACTTTGGACATGCGTCGCCCGAGCTCGGCAAGCACTTCGGCCCCCGCTCCCTCGCCCATCCCTGCAATTGGAGGCAGGAGGCGCGCGCCCGTCCCCGCAATCCAAAGAACTTGCGCCTGGGGATTTGAGATCAAGTGGGTTGCAATCGCACCGATCGCAGACCAGCCTTCACCGACGACTGCAAAGGAGTAAGAGGGTTTTGTTTTGCTCATGCCAATCCTTTTTTTGCAATCCAGCGCTCATGAAGAGTCCTAACCGCCTCTGCCGCTTGATGTTGTGGCACTGCGATAGTGACTGAGACCGCCGATGCGACCCCCAGTGTAGCGAAGATCCCGTGTTCGGCAAGCCCCCCCACGACATCACCTAAAAGCGCAGAGTCTTGCGAAAAACACTCGCCCACCAACGAGACCGGCACCCGATTGCGATCCCAAGCAAAGGACTTGATAAATCCATCGCGCAAAAGCACTTGCAGCTCTCGATCCCACTCTTTTTCTTGATCTTTGTCGGCAAAAAGCCTCACTTGCACACCTTCAAAAACAGGTGCAAGGACGGAGAGCTGTGCCTGAGAGATCGCCTGCCAAAGAGCACCCAGCGATCCGGCTCTCTCAAGTTCAACACTTAAAACGGCACGATCCTCGTCTGCGGTCACTCCCAAAATCTGCGGATCTTCCATCGCTCTGATCTCACTCACTTCGGTCCCCTTTCGATCCCCTTCAACAAGCCCATTGAGAACACGAAGGCGGACTTTAAACTTTCGCGCAAGCGCCACACTGCGCGGGTGGAGCACTCCTGCTCCGCGCGCTGCAAGCTCAAGCATCGAATCAAAAGAAATTTTTTCATGCAAAACTGCACCCTGCACTTGACGCGGATCTGCCGAGTACACTCCATCCACATCCGTGTAGATATCACAGCGCTCTGCGCCTAAAACTGCAGCTAACGCCACCGCCGTCGTGTCTGAACCCCCCCGTCCAAGAGTGGTGATCTCCTTGCCCTCTTCGCTCACACCTTGAAAACCTGCAACGATGACCACTTTCCCGAGCGCCAAACTTTCGCGCGCGCGATCTCCTAAGATCCTTCGGATCCGGGCTCGACGATGCGAGCGATCCGTCACAATCCCGCACTGCGAGCCCGTCAAAGAGACTGCCGCAATTCCCTGATCTGAAAGTGCCATCGAGAGCAGCGCCATCGAGATCCGCTCGCCAGCCGTGAGTAACATATCGATCTCACGGTGCGGGAGAGAGCGGGAGACTTGTGAGGCGAGCAAAAGCAGATCGTCGGTTGTTTTCCCCATCGCGGAGACCACCACAACACGCGCCCCACCTGCGGACACATCTCGAGCAATGCGGCGCGACACCATCTGAATCCGCTCGGGCGATCCCATGCAGGTGCCACCGAACTTTTGAACGACCAAGCTCATGGAACTGTTGGGATTAGCATCGAAAAACCTATCGCGATACACCGTTTCTGGCAGTGCTCCGAGCCGTGCGACGCGTTTGAATGTCCACATGCATGGATCTTCGCTGGGGATGCCGCTTGCGTATCGAGCGACGCGTAGGCGGATCGACGATCTCCAAAGTCGCCATGCTCCGGGAGCGATCCACGGGGAGAGGCAGGGTGACTTGAGTCCCCCCTCGAAACACTGCGTGCTTTGAACTCACTCGATTGAGATCTAAAATTGGATCAGGCTGAATCCCTAAACGTCGAGCGATTTTGAGTGGACTGTCCCCCGCTTTTGCCGTGTAAGTCCTAAATCGGATCTCACGCGGAAAAGCCGGATGATTGTAGTTGGCTAGAAACTTATCCTTTGCCGAGGCGGGAAGTTTGATTCTGTATTTTTTCTCCGTTGGGGGCGTACACCACCTGAGCAGTGCGGGATTGAGCGCTTTGACCTCCTGGTAGGTCAAACCTGCAGCACTTGCAATCCGCATCAGATCCGCAGGGCTCTCGATCTCAAACTCGACAATCTCTTGTCCAAAAACTTCGCCTGCACGCGTAACGGTTGGGAGCGAAACCGCATCGGAGGCCCGAGGCGCCAAAGCCGTTGCAGCCCCTGACTTCAGTTGTGGATCGTCGATTACAGGCTCCGTGGCGCCTTCCTCTTTTTTTGTGGCTGCGGTGAGATCTTCCTCCTCGTCCTCGAGCTCTTCATCGGGGATCGGCGCATTCCCGTAGCTTGCCGGAAACCCAAACTGCGTACGGTTCTTTGAGACGATTGCAGCCGCCATCAGTTTCGGAACGTAGTGGCGCGTTTCGGGCTTCAGATACCGCTGCCGAGCGATCGCCCAGAAATCATTGGTTGCGTAACGCTGGATTGCACGCGCGACTTTTGCCTCTCCGGCGTTGTACCCTGCAGCTGCGAGCTCCCAGCTTCCGAACGCGCCGTAAAGCTCGCTCAAGTACTGAATGGCCGCCAAAGTAGAGCGACGTACGTCTCTTCTCTCATCGACCCACCAATTGACCGCAAGAGAGTAACGCCGACCCGTCGCAGGCATGAACTGCCAAGGACCCACCGCTTTCGCGTGAGATTTTGCATGGTTGTTAAACCCACTTTCAATCATGGCCAAGTAAACGAGATCCTCGGGCATCTTGGCTCGCCTGAGAATCGGCTGAAAATACGGGATAAAGTACTCAGATCTCCGCAGGTACACTTCAAAGTGTTTGCGTCCGCGCCCCGTAAAGTAGGCCACCCACTCTTCGACCATCGTATTGACGACAACCGGGAGATCAAATTGGGTGTTCTGAAGCAGCACACCGTTCACCCTCATCTCCCCCTGCAGTGGTGGTGCTGGCGGAGGGGGCAGAAGCCGCGTCTGCTCCTCTTCCACAACAACCACCGCCGGTCCTTGAACTTCTGGCCGCTGTCTAATTTGGGCACAACTCGCGAGCAACACGAGCGCTAAGCCACCGAACGCGATCCTTGCGTACGAAAGTGTCATCCTGATCTCCGCACGTGATTCTAACAGGGTGAGAGGCGGTGTCTACCCACACAAGCACACTTACAGGAGCTCAAAGGCCCCAGAACGGCCCCAAGACGGCCCCAAGACGCCCATAGAAGAGTTACCCGGTCGAGACGATCGCAGCGTGAAAAAAAGAACAACGCTAGGCGTAAACGTGCGAAAAGATTACAAGATCACGTCCAAGTATTGACGCGCCAAAGTTATAAGAGACCCTAAGGAGCCGTAACTAATTAAATATAATGGCTTTTTTTAGATGGCAGACGTTTTGCTTTCGAGACCACGGTCTGACCCGTCCGGTTCTCGGATTTAGACGTCTGGAGCATGTCTTAGTAGTCCGAGAAAAGGGGGAGCCAGAAAACGCAGTGGGTTTTGGGGTCCAATTTTGGGGGGACCTACGGAATGAAACTTCTCTTCTCTGCAACATTTGCTTCGCTCGGATTACTTGGTTCTTTAGTTGGTTCGCTCGCTCACGGATCCTCTCTTTGGAGTCCTGCACTCCAGATTGAAAAGGCAGAGTTCGCTAGCCGCGAGTTAAAAGGCTTGCGCCAACTTCGCACCGAGGAGCGCCTTTCGCGCTTGCTGCAGAAAGAGGGGGCCTCGCTGCGCCTTAAGAGCGAAGCCTCTGCGTTTGGCGTGCAAACCCAGCGATTTCAGCATTTCTTTCAAGGGATCGAAGTGATGGGCTCACAGGCTCTGGCCCATATGGGTCGTAGTGGTGCGTTTGTGACCAACGCGACCCTTGAGTTTGATCTGGATACGACTCCTACTTTCTCTCGCGCGACAGCAGTCTCGATTGCTCGTGCTTATCTTGGCGAAAACGAGCAGCTGGATGGCGTAGCACAACTTAAAATCCTCCCCTCGAAGGATCGAAGCTCAGCCGAGCTTGTGTACTTTGTGCGCGGCAAGCGCACGGGGATGGGAAAGACCCATGACTACTTGATTAACGCTCACTCAGGCGCACTTATCTCGGAGCTCCCTCGAGAGATCGAGATCGCTCCGATTGATGTCTACGATGCGGTAAACATGCCTTCGGAAGATATCGACCCATGGTCAGGAGCTCCCACTGACGTCCGACTTGAAACCTTAGATCCCGTCATCGTCAAAGGTGTAAAAAGCGGTCGAGAAGATGCTTCTGCCCAGCGCGCGTATGAGTGGTCAAAGAAAGTTTTGAACTACTACAAGGACACCTTTAATCGCGACAGTTACGACGGAAAAGGCTCACCCCTCGTCCAAATCGTACACATCGGAAAAAACTTCGCGAATGCTTTTTGGACTTCGGATCTTAAGCTAATGGCTTACGGAGACGGAGATGGCGAAATGCTCAAGGATCTAACGCATGCCCTGGATGTCGCCGGCCACGAGATGACCCACGGTGTGGTCTCTGAGACAGCTGATCTCATCTACCGCTCCGACTCAGGCGCCCTGAACGAAGGGTTTGCGGATGTCCTAGGCTCTTTTATCGAAGGAAAGAACGACTGGATCATGGGAGAGGACGTCTTCGTTCAGCCCAAGCATGCAGCAAACGGCGTGCGCAATTTGAAAAATCCGGGAGCGTTGAAGTTTCCCTACCGCGATCCCGCAACCGGTGCCACGGTCCAGCGCGCGTATCCTGCCACAATGGCCGAAAAGATTCCTGATCCCGCAAACTGCTCGCGCAACAATGATTACTGTTGGGTGCACATCAACTCAACCATCATTGGCCACCTGGCAATGAAGCTCACCGAAACCCTTGGTCAGCCTCTGACGGAGAAGATGTTTTACGTCTCTCTCACTCAGTTTTTAACTCAGACGTCGACGTTTGCAGATTTCTCGTCCGCAATGCGCAAGGCGTGCGACCAGGTGGGCTCATCGACTCAATGCGCACAAGCCGACGAAGTTTTAAAGAGTGTCGGCCTTTAAAGACGAGTCATCAACCGCCCCCCGATTGCGTTTGCGCGGGGGAGGTGGAGTGCGAGCGTGCCGAAAAAAGCCCGCTTATGAGCGGCTTTAGTGTGCGCGATCTGGATTAAATCGTTTAATCTCTTCGACGATTTGACGGCCCAGCTCCTCATCCGTCTCAAAGACGTCATCGACGTGGGAGGAGCGCATAAAGTAAGCGGCCATCTGCTCGGCGAGCGCCTTTAAGCTCTTTTGAAAGTAAAACCCGTTGAGCTCATCGTCGCCAAACCCCTTGCGCACGATCGAGCGAGCCGTGCGATACTGAGGTGAGTCCGCAAGCTGGGCGTCTTGGACAGCCTCAGCTGAGGCGCCGATCTTCTGAAGAGTCCTTTCATGCAGGTCCTGATCCGTAAGGATGTGCGTCCCTAGAAGATCATAGAGCTCATCCTGGACCACTTGCCGGAGTCGAGCAGGAAACTCAATCGAGCCATCGTTCGCAAGTCGGGTGACGATGCTTTTAAAAAGGTGTTTCACCGTCTCACGCTTGGTGCTTACCATGCCCTACTTTCTCCGGCGGATCCTCCGCGCGACTGCATTGATTTCTTGAATTCTAAAGACTTTCGACAAAAGCACAACGAGAATTCCCGAGAAAACGAGACTGATCCCCACTTGGATCAAGCGGGCGAGGACTTTGGAAAATCCATTTAAATCCTCCGGGAAAAAACCAGCCAAAGCCTGATATCCCTTTGCAACGCAGACCCCCATAAAGCACGCGGGAGCAGCAATACGCAGAGCATCCAGAGCAACACCGCCAAGCCCGAGGCGCACCCCTTTTCGGCCGAGTGCGACATTGGCAGCAATCAGAACAAAAATGCCATTCAAAACTACCGTGAGTGAAGTGCCGTACGCGAGCGCCACATAGCCGAGGGTTGTGTTCTCCAAAAGCCATCGATTGATCAAATAGTTGCACACCACCGAGAGTACGCTTGAGGCGACTGCGATGCGGGCGACCCCCATCGCGTAGCAGGCTGGAACCAAGATCTTTACCGTCGAGTACGCGGCAAGCCCTACGCTATAGCCCGCAAGTGCACGCGCCGTTGCCTCGGTGTCCGCACTCGTAAATCGGCCGTACTCAAACAAAAGCTCAACGATCGGTACCCCTAAAAAAAACAAGCCCGCTGAGGCTGGAAAGTTCACGGCAAACATCTGCCTGAGCGAGCTCCGCAACGTCTGAGCGCAGTCGGTGTAACTTGACCTACTCCACTGCTCCGAAAACACAGGGAGTGTTGCTGCGGCAAGTGACACTCCAAAAATCCCGATCGGAAACTGCATCAAGCGCATTGCATAGTTGAGCCATGACACAGCGCCTGTGCCCTCTTGGCTTGCAAAAATCGTATTCACTAAAAAATTGATCTGTGTCGCCGCGAGCGCCAAAGTCCCGGGGACCATGAGGATTAAAATCCTACGCAGCGCAGGATCGTTAAAAAAACTAGGCGAGTGAGGAGGATTCGAAAAAACATATCCTCTCCGGTACAAGACCGGAAGTTGCGAAAACGCCTGTGAAGCTCCCCCAATGACCACGCCGATTGCAATCCCTTCGATCGGATGCAAGCCAAAGTGAGGCACCACAAAACTCAAAGCCACACCAGTGGTGATGGAGACGGCATTAAAAATCGCAGAAGCAAACGCTGGAAAAAAATAGGCTCCCTGTGCGTTCAGAATTGCCATATAGGCTGCCGCAAGCGCTACGAGTGGAAAAAAAGGAAATAGTACTTCCACCATTCGCACAGTGAGCTCGAACTTGCCTGGTTCGGCACGGAAAGCACCGGCATACAGAGCGGTCAGCGGCTCGGCAAAGAAAATGCCTAAAATCGCAAGCAAACTCACAACCCCAAAGAGCGCACGAAACAGCCGACCTGCCACTTGCCAAGCACGCGCGAGCCCCTCTTTCTCACGCACACCGACAAACGTGGGGACAAGCGCTGAGGACATCGCTCCTTCGGCAAAGAGATCTCGCAACAGATTTGGGATCCGAAACGCGACTGTAAAAGCATCCATCGCCATCCCGGCTCCAAAAAAGTAAGCCAACACTTGCTCACGCACGAGTCCTAAGATCCGACTCAAAAACGTAGCGGCGCCCATCGCACCGGCGGCTCGAGCGACTTTTTCGGAAGAGGGTTGTGCGGTCGTCGCGCTCATCCGATTATGCGCGCGGCGTGAACGCCTTTTTTACCCACAGCTCAAGCCCCTCATCGAGCTTTCCTCGAAAGGGCATCGCAAGCAATCCCAGCTGAGCTACAAGCTCAAGCTCTTCTTCGCGACAGTACAGGGTCGCGGCAAACATGGGCGACTCGATTCGGACCTCCTTGCTCAAAGCATCGCGCTTAAGGTCGTACTTCGGGACAGGCGTCTTACTCATGAAACGATCAATATCCCCAGAAACACGCTCGAAAATCTCACTGGAAGTGCGTCCAGGAAGCGCTATTTTTTTGGTGTGCTTGGGCATGCCCGAGTAGTGTGGGCGAACTCTTAAAACTTTTCAAGGATCGCGAGAGACTGCCCGTAGCGAACGACGTCTCCTGACTTAACATTTAACTGAACGATTCGGACCGAAACCGGTAGCGCATGAGGCACTAAGGTGTGCAAAGACTCTAAGACCAAAATGGGCGCATGAGCCGGAACCACTGTACCTTCGCGTACCCAGACGGCATGAATCCTTCCTTCGGCCTGAGCAAAAAGCTGGGGAGGCTTGGGATCGAGACTTCTTAAAACACGCTTAACAGGAAGCGCACTCCGACCTACTCGGAGCATCCAGCTCGATTCGCTGAGCGGATAGATACAAACTCTCTCCGGAGCCCCACCGTTGACACGAATGTAGCCGCTCCGCCCTCGACGGCCTTCTGACACAAACTCAGCCGAAGCCCCCTCCCAACGGATCTGATCCCCCGCGCTCTGACGAATCACTTGCGTCCCCACAAACCACACAGGATCCCCTTTGCGACTGCGCTCGCCGAGATCAAGCATGGGCTCGCAGAGCGAGACCATGAGCGACGCAATTCCCTCAGGCGCACGCAGATCCGGAATAAAGTCCTCGTCAATGAAGCTTGCGTGAAACAATCTCTCCTGAATCCATGGATGCTCCAGGATTTCAGAGAGCATGCGCGTGTTGGTTTGCAGTGAGCCTGCGACCCAAAAACTCTCAAGCGCTTTTTGAGCCTCGCTAAGAGCAGCACAATGGTTATCGCCCTCCGTGCACACCGTCGCCACAAGACCCTCGCCTTGGTAGGGAATACGCGATCTCGGCGGGACTGCAATGGCGACTTCACGCCCTCCTGAAATCTCTTGAACAAACCCAGGCGCTGGAATCTGAGTCAAGCTGTTTTCCGCATAGATATGAAGTGCTACTGCAGTGCGCGTGCTCGCATCCGCTGAAGCCACGTGCGGAAGCTGCTCAGCCTGCGCCTGACTCAAAAGCTGAAGCTCTGCAGCTTTAAGTCCTGAGATTTTCTCCCAGAGCGGAAACGAGAGTGAAAGCGATGGAGTGCCTTCGACGAGAAATACTCGACTCCCATCTACAAGGTACTCCATCATCCCGACTCCAATAAAATGAGTGGACTCAGCAATTGCTTTTGTCCACTCCGAGAGAGCGTGATCCTGCTTGGGATCAAGTCCGCGGGCTGGACAGAGCTCGATGAGCTTGCGGCAACGACTCATCAGTGAAGCATCCACACGAGGGAGCTCTAACCACTCTCCTGAAACACTCCGCGCAAAAGGCACTCCCACAAAGCGTGCAGCTTCGCGGTAGTTCTCGAGATAGAAAATCGCTTGATTATAAAGTCGCTTCAGCTGCTCACTCCAGAGTGGTAAGTCGCGCTCCAACTCCTCAAGGCTGCGAAATACGCGAACCCCGAAGCCATTGAGCCGACCCCGAATCGATTTCAAAACAATTGGAAACGCAGTTTCCATCGATTGATCCGTCAACCGAGCGAGAAGAGCTTTCACTTCACGCACACTTTGTAAGGGCTCAAAGCTCACCACCAGATGAGGAACTCTAAGCTTGTGCGCCTCTTCTAAAAACGAGAGCTGATTTTGATAAAGACTGAGCACCCGCGCAGGCGGTGCGAGCACGGTGACCCCTTGCGCCTGTGCAATCTGACTGAGCTCAGGACGGGATGCCCACTCAGAGACGCCAGGCGCAACAAAGCAACTCCCCCTCTGCGGAGCTCTCCAGGCTGCAAGCATGCGACTTGCTCCCTCCCAAGCCCCAGGGTCGGTCGGACGCAGCAAAGCCTCAGGAAGCGACTCTTCAAAGTCGCACTCAAACCCCAAGGCGCGAAACTCCTCCGAAAGAGGAGTCGCAACACAGCGACTCCCCAAAAGAAGAACGCGAGGCTTAGGCCCAATGACTCCTTCGGCAAGTGCTGCGCGCATCCCCCTAAGCCTAGCTGAGAAGGTTGTCTCTGTCAGCGCTCTAAGCGATGATCGAGAAATGCGTGTTCCTGCAAGTTTAGCTGAGGCCTTTGGAGCGGAGTTTGAGCGAGAGCTCGGCGCCTTTTTGACTGAAAAAAAGCTAATCGACGCTGGAGTCGAGATCGGCAATGAGCGTTTTTTGAGACGCTCGATTGTTCCGCACGTCGAAAAACTGTCAGAAATGTTTAATCGCCTGGGCGAGAATCGCCCGGAGGATGCCGCGTACTGGAAACGATCAGCAAACCCGAAGAACCTGAGACTCGCCTATCTTCTGAGCTTTATGCCCTGCCATCTGATGCGTGTCGCTTCGGCATGGAGCGAGCTTGGCCGACTGGGGTATCGCTACCGAGGCGATCCCGCGCGTGCTCGCGTGCTTGAGATTGGAGCAGGTCCAGCGACAGGCGCCTGCGGAATCGCTGCAGGAGAGCGCTTTGGAGGAGTCAGCCTTCCCTCATGCGTTGAAGTCGCACTCATGGATCAAGACCGTATGTCGCTTGAACTCGGAGCAGATTGGGTCGTCCGCTTTACTCAAAGCTTAGGACTTTCGGGCTGGGAGAGGCCCAAAACTTTTCTGAAGCGCATTGAGTTGAAAGACGGATTTCTCCCGCGCTCAGCACCCAAGTTCGATGTGATTGTGATGAGTTATTTTCTCAACGAGTTCTCTGAGCCCGCTCGAGAGATTGCTAGCGCACTCCACGAGCTCAGTGCGCGCCATCTCACGGACGAGGGGATTCTTATCATTGTCGACTCCGCACTGAAGTCCGTGTCTCGCAAGTTACTTGAAGTTCGATCAGAAACGATTAAGCGGCCCGGACTTCAAGTTCTCACTCCATGTCTCGGGCATCAGGCCTGCGGTGCGCTGAGCGCACCTGAGGACTGGTGCCACGAAGTCGTGACGTGGTGGCGTCCGCCTTACTTGCGAAAACTCGACGCCCTCGCGGGGCTTGATCGAAAAACTCTACCGCTCTCACACCTCGTTCTCACACGCTCCCAAAAAGCGCTTCCGGAGCTACTGGGCGAGCTCAAAGGGCAAGCAAAGAATCGTTATCGACTGGTAAGCCCCGCTCGAAAGGAGGGTCCTTTTCAGCGATTTTACGTCTGTGGACAAGACGGCAAGTCTCCCGCGCGAACGCGCGAAAAACGAGAGCTTGAGCGCGGAGATCTTTGGGAGGAGAAAGATCCGGATCGAGATTCAAGTGAGCTTGGGTTCTAAAAAAGAATTGTACGAAGCGCAGCCGATCTTCTAGGGCTTCCGAGCTAAAAGACTTGCAAGAGCTTCTTTCCCGTCATTGGTCTCGCGATAAATCAGAATCTCAAAATCCGAGAAGAGCTCCTTTAACTCTCCTTTTTTTAAAAGAAAATCTGCAGAGAGGCTTTTTCCTCTCTTGTTATTGAGCTGATCGATCGTGTGGTTTTCAAACACCACCAGTCCTCCGCGCTTAAGCCCTCGCTTGATTTGAGGAACGAGCGAGCGTTGGAGAAACTCGATGTTCAAGATCACATCGTAATAGTTGGGGCGGATCTGATACTTGCGCAAATCTGCATTAATGGTGTTGATAGAGACGTTGTTCTCACGCGCAAGTCTGCGCGCTTTTCGAAGAGCGACGTCAGAGAAATCCACGCCGTCGACCTTAAATCCCTTTTTCGCTAAAAAAACTGCGTTCCTACCTTCGCCCATCGCGATATCAAGACCTCGCCCAACGGGGAGTTGGGTGACGATCTCCCGCAAAAAAGCTGCAGGATCTTTTCCGTACACGTAGCTGCTCGTGTTCAGCAGGCTGTCCCAACGCGACTTTTCATCCACCTGATCCTCGCCGGTGACTCGCTGGTACACGTTACCACGGCTTGGCTTTTGATCGGATGACGCCTGAGCCTCAAAACAGAAAAAAACACCTCCAAAAAGCGCAATTGCAGCGCCAAGAGCGCTCAGGTAAGCTGCTTTTATGTTCGGAATATCAGGAGAGCATCTCGTCATTTTGGTGATTATCCTCGTGTTTTTGGGCCCTAAACGCCTACCGGAAGTCGCCCAAGGACTGGGAAAAGCCATGCGTAATTTTCGCGATGGTCTCTCCGGAATCCAAGAGGCTTCTTACCGAAAGATCGAACAAAATCAGGCCGCGCCGCAGCAATCTCCCGCCAACGCTCAGCCCCGCAATCAGACGCAAGCCCCTGAAACTGCTGAAAACTCTACCCCCTCTTCCCCAAAAGGGGACTCCCAATGATGGATCCGAAGAACTTCACCAAGTTCTTAAACTCCGAGCAAGTCGCCCAAACGGTCAGCGCTCTCGCCGAGCAGCTGAATCGTGACTACGCAGGAAAATCCGTTGTTCTTGTCTGCGTTCTGAAAGGCGGAATCGTTTTTCTCTCCGATCTCATCCGTAAGCTTGAGTTTGATCCTCAAGTCGAGTTCGTCCGCCTGTCGAGCTACGGCAAAGGTCGCGCCTCAAGTGGCACCGTGACGCTGCTTAAGGATATTCAAACCGACATCGGCGGCAAGCACGTCCTGATCGTCGAGGAGATCATCGACTCGGGACGAACGCTGAAGTTTCTCTTCGAGCGCCTAAAGTCGGCAAACCCTGCAAGCGTCGAGATTGTCACCCTTTTGGATAAAGCATCAAAGCGGATTGCCGAGGTACCGGTAAAGTATGTGGGGCATCCTACTTCGGATCAGTTCCTTGTCGGTTACGGACTTGATCTTGAAGAGCGCTGCAGGAACCTTAAAGACATCTACTTTTTGAAATATCCCAACTGATGCATGCGCGCTGGCAGTGGAGAGTCGCTTTTCTTGTTCTGCTCATCAGCCTCCCAACCTTTGCACATGCGCTTGAGATCACTCTTTCTGATGCACGCAAACACGCCCTCCCCTGGCGCGCACGCTATGAGACTCCGCTCGCAGTCGTTCGAGCCGAGCCCAACACCACCGCAGAAGTTTTGGCACGGGTTTCATCGGGTAAAACTGCTGAGATCATTGAGTTTGTAGAAGGCCCAGAAGTCTCCCGTAGCTGCACTTTAACTCAGTGCATTGCGCGCTCAAGTGTATGGGCAAAAATCAAGCTCGCCGCTCCCATTCGCGGGCGCGTCGAGGGCTTTACCTCGATCACTCATTTTTACTGGGATCTTAAGTCAGAAAGTAGCGCTACAGCACCTCCTCCCGTCACCGAGACTCCAATTCCAACTGCAATTCCAACTGCAACTCCAACTCAATCTCCATCTCCTTTAGCTAGCCCCGAGGCTCAAGAGTTTTCGTGGAAAATCGAGCCCCTCCTAAAAGCATCGCTTGGTTCAGCTTACCGACCCGGAATCGGAGCAGGCTCCTCGCCAGCTGAGGGCGCACGCGCGCGCCTCATCCTCTCTGGCGGACAGCTGCTCTTAGAGGAAGGCGAGCTAAAAAAAATCGTAGGTCACACCCTTGAGAAAAAGGGGGATCAGTACCACTGGAGCCCACCACTCTCCGTACTGCGCATCACTAGTTTGGGCGCACGCTGGGTGAACTTTGATCAAGCACGTCCCGAGCCGAGCCCTTCTGCGTCGGGGAAAGTTGAGATTTTCCACTCCAACGCCCTAAAAGAGAGTCCAGGCGCAGTACTTTTTTTCTCTCCTGAAACCGCGAAAAGACTCAAAGGACTGCGCGCTCGAGTCACCTCACAAGTCTGGCGCACGACGTGTGGAAATAGCACGATCTCCATTCAAGCAACCATTACAGGCGTCGACTTTAACTCTGACTCAATCCCAGAGATCGTCATTGCGATTACTGACTCCCGCTCCTCGGGCTGGAAGTGCGCTGAGACCGGCGCCTTGTTTATGCGCACAAAGTCGGGTTGGAAGAAGACGGGCGAAGTCCTTGAGGACACGGCAGGCGTTCAGATTAGGATCGACTGAACGAGATCGCCGCTCTGCAAATCCCCTAGGTGAGTGGTAATCGCAGTGTGATTCTGCAGCCGTGTTCAAGATTTTCGACTTCAAGGCTTCCGCCATGAGCGTGCAGGCACGCGACCGCGATGCTGAGCCCCATTCCAAAACCTCGCGTTTTTCGATCCGTCCCGCGCTCCTCGGCCCCCAAGAGCAGGGGTTGTCCCACGCGTGCGATCATTTCCGCCGGAAATCCCGGACCTTGGTCTTGGATTTCCATCCGGAGCGCGCCGCCTTCGCGACTGCCTCGCCAGTAGACCGTGCTCCGTTGGTCCGAAAACTTGAGCGCGTTTTCCAGCACTCCGTGCACGGCGAGAGTCAAGCGCGCGATGTCCCACCGTCCAGTGGCGGACCAAACCTCATCTGGAAACTCCAAAGAAACACGCGTCTTCTGCGAGCCCAGAGCATCGAGCGCGCGGTCAGCCCAAACGCTCACCGGGGCGCTCTCCCAATGCAGCCCCGCCTCACCTAAGCTCATGCGTTCGCGTTCAAGCAATAGCCCGGTGAGACGATCGAGCGCCCGCACTTCTTCTTGGATCGACTCTTTGGCCCGAGCGTCGCCGAGCATTTCGGCAGCAACTTGCACGCGCGCGAGCGGTGAGCGAAGTTCATGGCTCACCGCGATCATCAACTCTCTCTGCGCAGCCAAATGTCCTTGAACCCGAGAGGCCATGGAGTTGATTTGCTTGGCCAAAGATCTGAACTCCCGACTACCCACCACCGGCAAGCGGACGGCATAATCTCCCGTCCGCCATGCGGAGAGAACAGGCTCCATGTCGCGCAATGGAGAAAACACCTTGCGGATCGCGCGATAGCTCACTGCCATCACCACAGCCGAGAGCAGGGCCGCGATGAGTAACCCCAGGAGCACTCGATCGTGTTCTCGCCAGAACCTTGGTGCGAAAAAAAGCATCGTACCGTCCGCTAGCGGAGTGCTGAACTTCTTGGGATGCCGAGAAGGAAAGGCGTCTCCGCTGCTGCCCTCGGTCCACAGAACCGCTCCATCCGCGGAACGCAGCTGAATTGCTAATCCGAGCTCGGTGGCAAGCCGCCTTGCGCGCTCAGGTGACGCGGGCGCTCCTACCTCGCGCGCAAGGTACTCCGAGTAGCGTTTGATTTGCACTTGGAAAAACGCGTTCACTTCGGGAGGAGCGGAAACCCGAAACGCAAAACCGATGGATAAAACCAGCGTCAAAAACGTCAGACCGTAAACGAAAAGAAGGCGAGCATACAGTGAATCGAAGATGCGTTTCATTCGGCGTCGCCCTCTGCGAACACATAGCCCATGCCCCAAACCGTCTTGATCCATTGGGGATTCTTGGGATCCGCCTCGAGCTTCGCGCGCAATCGGCTGACTAAGATATCCACCGATCGACTGTAGATGTTGGAATCATGCCCCCGTAGGTGCTGCACGATTTCATCCCGATCCCATTTCTTGCCGGGGACCGAAGAGATGAGCGCTAGAAGCTCGTATTCACCTCCTGTGAGGAGCACCTCCTTCCCCTTGAGCCAAACTTGGCGCTTTTTGCGATCGAGAAGCAGCGTACGCGGCTTGGCTTCGGGTTGCCTGCGGCGCGCGAGCGCCTGCACTCTCGCCACGAGCTCCCGGGGTTCGAATGGTTTTGCCAAGTAATCATCTGCTCCCACCTCTAAGCCCGTGACTCGATCGGCGAGTTCTCCGCGCGCCGTGAGCATCAGGATGGGGATTGAGGAGAATCTACGGATCTCCTGGCAGACTTGAAATCCGTTTTTCTGAGGCAGCATCACGTCGAGCAGGACTACGCTCGGACTTCGCTTGCGCAGAGCCCGTAAACCGCTCTCCGGATCCTCGTGAACCTCGAGCTCGATGCCAAAGCCCGCCAGGTACGGGATCAAGAGCTTCCCGAGTTTTTCGTCGTCATCAATGAGTAAAGCGCTCAAGCCTTGCACTGCCCCGAGTCTAACATAGCGAGCGGGGGGCGTTACGATTTGTTACAATTCGCAAAGGGCTAGAGACCTCAGTTGTCCGCGCTTTGTGCGATCCTTGAGTGAGAAAAGGAAACTCTAAGATGAACAAAAAAGCAGTATTCGGAATCTTTGCCGCGGCATTCGCCCTCGCCACCTTGAGTGCTTGCAAAACTCCCAGCGCAGAAGAAAAAGCCAACTGGGCGGTAAAGATAATCACGAAGAAACTGGACCTCACTGACGAGCAACAAGTGAAGCTCTCGGCAGTGAAGGATGCGTTCCTCGAGGCGAAAAAGAGAAACGCGGACGCAACGCGGGAGTCCAAGGAAGAAATCAAACAAATCATCCTTGCCGAAAAGCTTGAGTCTTCGCGCGTTCAGAGCCTCATGAAAAAGCGCCAAGCGATCGTCGACGCGGAGTTTAACGGGGTATTCGTAAAAGTCGCGGACTTTCACGCCAGCTTGACCGCTGAGCAACGCAAAGATGCAGTTTACTTGCTAGAAAAATTCGACGCCCGCCACTCAAGGTGACTTCGGAGCAAACGGGACGCATGCCTTGACTCAAGGGTGCGCCCCGTTTCCACTTTCTGACGGCACTGATGAGAGTGATCCGCGGGTTCGAAAACCCCTAGTTACAGCTCCTTAAAGGCCGGATGGAGCATCAGTTCTTGGAGCGCTCGACGCGCGTCGAGCTCCCCCTGCACAAGCTTGTAGACCGACTCCGTGATCGGCATTTCGATCTTACGGATCTTCGCATACTTCCAGACGCTGATCGCGGTACGTACGCCTTCGGCCGTACTTCCGAGCTCTTCCAGGATCTTGGGCAGCGGATCGCCCTTGGCGAGCCGAAAACCCACACGATAATTGCGCGAGAGAGAGCTCGAGCAAGTCGCGAGCAAATCGCCAACTCCGGCTAATCCCAGGAACGTCTGCATCTCGCCACCCATCGCGGTTCCGAAGCGAACCATCTCGGCTAAGCCCCGCGAAATCAGCATCGCGCGCGAGTTCCAGCCGTAACCAAGAGCGTCCAAAGCGCCGGACGAGATCGCAAGGATGTTCTTCAGCGTTCCCGCCCACTCCACACCCGCGACGTCGCTTGCCGCATAGACGCGAAACTGATCGTTTCGGAAAACGGCACGCCCAGCCTCGCAGACTTCCTCGAAGCGCGAAGCCACAACAGCCGCCGCCGGCTCGCCGCGCGCGACTTCTTCGGCCAAGTTCGGCCCGCTTAAGGCTCCGATGCGGGGGCACGGGATCTCTTCCGCCAAAACATCCGAAATCCTGCGCAGCGTCCCTTCCTCGACCCCCTTGGTGGCGTGGATCAGGATCTCCTCGCCCGTGAAAAATCGCGCAAGCCGTCGCGCTTCCTCGCGGCAGACCTTGGACGGCAACGCCCAGATCACCATCTGCACCGGACGCTCGAAGATGCGCTCAGGCTCAGAGAACGCTTTCACGCGCTCGCTGAACTGTAAGTGCGATACGTAACGGGGGTTCGAGCGCGTGGAGTTGATAATGCGCGCACGTTCCTCCTCGCGGACCCACATACGCACTTCACTGACGTTCCGGGACGCGAGATGCCCGAGCACCGAGCCCCAAGAGCCGCCGCCCAAGAGCGCGACGGTGGCGTTAGGCCAGAAATCCTTTTTCATCCAATTCTCCGCGCTGCGTTTTGGGTTTACCGACGTTCGAGAGCATCGTGAGGTCGTATCCGCTCAAGCGATTGCGATAGTAATACAGGAGCGGTAGGTCGTCAGAAGTGATCGTGTCGTCTTCGATCCGTACGACTTTGGTGGTGTGAAAGAGGCCAAGCTGCTTCAAACCCAGATCAACCCAAGCTTTGAGATCCTGCGAGAGGATATCGGGGCAGAGCTGGATCTCGTCACGCGCGTGGCGCGCGCGCAGGTCCTCGTCCATCAGCTGCACTTCACGGATGAAATCCTGAATAGGAATGCGTCGCTGCGCGGGCGAGAGACGCAAGAAACGAAACAGATCGAGATCGATATACTTGCGGCGCAAAGCGCGAAAAAGAGCGGATGCAACTACGTGCGAGGGCACGGTGATGTTTTCGCGGTAGTAGCGATCCACTAAGCGTTGCCCAAGCTGACGCGTGTACTCGCGATCGCGCGCGGGCTCAGGCCTCAGCTCCCCGCAGGTCGTAAGCAATTTCGCGGGATCGATCGTCGTGCCGTTGGGACCTTGGGAGCGTCCCTCTTCATCGACAAAATTACCAAAGACGTCTAAAGGTCGACCGATCTGGACACTGACGTCGGCTTCGGAAGAGAAAAAGGTCCAAAAGAAGTTTAAGATCTTGGAAAGGGCCGGCGCATCGACATCGGCGTTGAGATAGCGGTGTTTTCCCACCTGCTCGAGGTAATCCTCAATGAGCGAGGAGGCTTCAAAGACGAAGTTATAGCTCATCACCATCGGAACGACATAGACGTTCGGGTGCGGACTTCCGCGCAGCATGTTCTCGAGTTGCGCTTCGAGTCCGGTGCCCAGAAGCCCGAGCTTCGGTTTCGTTTCGATCGCGCCCGTGCGCGAGCGGCCCCCACCGGGGAAAAAGATCGAGTGCACGCCCTGGCGCAGGATGCGGGTCGAGTAGTTTTTAAGAATTTCTTTATAGAGCGCGCTCGTTTTCTGGCGATCCACCGTATAGGCGCCTAAGTTCGACATAAAAAAACTTAAGACGGGGTTAGAAAACAAATTCAAACCCGCGCCATACGCGAACGGTGGCAGTCCCATCAGGTAAATCACATAACCGATCAGGATGCTGTCGATGTTGCTCTGGTGGGTCGGCACCAGCAGTACGGTGCCTTTTTTGGACAGAGTGCGGAGATGATCGACGTGTCCGTAGATTTTCAGCCTCGAAGATAGGGATTCGGTCATTCCCCATGGAAGAAAGCGCTGGATGCTCGCCGCATTCAAAAGCCAGTTAAACCCCCAAGGCACCACTTGGGTGGCGAACTTATAAACTCCCGGGTCAAAGTTACCGCCGATCTCCTCGGCGTAGTGTGCGAGCACGCGCTCGAGCATCTCGGTGCGATCGGACTCCGAGCTTTTCTTCACGAGCCCAGACTGAATCCCTCCCCAAAACCTGCGGTCCGAACGGTTGCGACTGTAGGTGGAGATCCCAGTGAGCGAGAACTTGCGCCCTTTTCGCATGCGCTGACGCTCAAGATAGAGCGCCTCGCTTAAAATCAGATCTAGATTCGAGCGCGCAAAAGTTCTCACCGAAATCTCTGAGGTCTCGTGTAAAACTTGCGCACGAACGGAGTTAAAGTCCGTCAGTGGACCGCTGACGACCGGAATGGGTTGCTGATACTGGTACGGCAGTAGAGCGCGCGTCATTTCCCTGCCAAAAGTTTAAGCCGTTCCTTCGCCTTCGCAAGCTCATCGAGTTTCGCAAGAACGTCGGACTCCACCTTGCGCTGCTCAGTGACGAGCTCGGGAGGAGCTTTTGCCATAAACGCCTCGTTTCCGAGCTTCTTGCGCACGTGAGCGAGATCGCTCTGGAGGCGATCAAACTCCTTCGAAAGGCGCTTACTCTCTTCCTCAACATTCACTAGCCCCTGGAGCCCAATCATGAGCTCCAATCCTAAGTCCGTAAGAGGAATCACGGCAAACGCGCCGTCGGGCTTTTGTGGCACGGCTTCAAAACCCGCCACCTTCGCAAGTGCGGCTAGACCCACGCCACGCGCTTCAATAAAGGCCTTGGACTCCGCCGTTTGTGCCCGATAGAGGACTTTGAACGCTTCTTTGGGTGAGAGCCGATTTTCGCCGCGAAAATTGCGGATCGCTTCAATCACGGAGCGGATGCTCGCGATTTCGCGCGTGGCCGTCTCGTTCACGAATTCTTTCTGAGCTTGCGGATACTTCTCGAGCATGAGCGTGCGTCCAGCGCCCTTTTTCCAAGGAAGCGACTGCCAAAGCTCCTCGGTGACATGCGGGAGGAAGGGGTGCGCGAGTTTCAAAACGTTTTCCAACGCGTAGTGAAGCGTGATCAGGCTTTCGTTGCGCGCTTCACCTCCGTCTTTGAGCGGCGCCTTCGAAAGCTCGATGTACCAATCGCAGAGCTCGCCCCAGATGTGGTCGTAGAGGCCTTGTGCCGAAACATTGAGCTCGAAGTTTGCCAAGCCCCGCACGACTTCGGGCTGAAGCGCCTGAAAGCGCGAGAGGATCCACGCGTTGTGGGGCTGAAGTTTCGTGGCGCGCGCCTTCAGCCAGGCCTCGCAACCCTCCGCCGGCATCGCGGGTTTTCCGGCCGCTTCGAAATGCAGATGGAAGAACTTGACCGCGTTCCACAGCTTATTGCAGAACCCGCGGTAACCGGTCACGCGATCCAGCGAAAGTTTGATGTCGCGCCCTTGTCCCGCCATGATCGCGAACGTGAAACGCAGGGGATCTGCCCCCTCTTTCGCGATGATCTCAAGCGGGTCGATGACGTTGCCCTTGGACTTGGACATCTTTTCACCCTTCTCGTCGCGCACCATCGCGTGGAGGTAGATTTTCTTGAAGGGCACGTCTCCCATGAAGTGCATGCCCATCATGATCATGCGGGCGACCCAGAAAAAGATGATGTCAAAGCCCGTCTCCATGACCGCGTTGGGATAGTAGGCCTTAAGTGCGGGTGTTTTGTCCGGCCAACCTAAGGTGGCAAACGGCCAGAGTGCGGAGGAGAACCAGGTATCGAGCACGTCCTCGTCTTGTTTGAGTTCGCTTGCGGGAGCCGAGCAACCCGAGCATTTCGCGGGTGCCGAGCGCGCAACCGTAATCTCAGGACAGCGGTTGCAGTACCAGGCCGGGATCTGATGCCCCCACCAGAGCTGGCGCGAGATGCACCAGTCCCGGATGTTGCGCATCCACTCGAAGTAGGTTTTTTCCCAGTTGCGCGGGGAGAATTCGATTTTTCCGGTCTCGACCGCTTCCACTGCTGGTTTTGCGAGAGGATCGATCTTCACGAACCATTGCTTGGAAACGATGGGCTCAGCGATCGTATCGCAGCGCTGACAGAGGCCCACCTTGTTCTGGTGGTCTTCGGTCTTGATAAGGAAGCCCTGCTCCTTGAGGTCAGCACAGATGCGCTCACGCGCTTCGCCGAACTTGAGATTCGCGTAGGGTCCACCGGCGGGCGTGATCTTGCCGTCTTTCCCCATGACTTGAATGAACGGGAGAGAGTGCTTGCGGCCCAAGTCGTAGTCGTTGAAATCGTGCGCGGGCGTGACCTTTAAAGCGCCCGTGCCGAACTCGCGGTCCACGTACGCGTCAAAAAGAATCGGGATTAAACGATTAAGCAGCGGGAGCTTGACCTGCTTGCCCTTGAGGTGCGCGTAGCGCTCGTCCTCGGGGTGGACTGCGACCGCGGTATCTCCGAGCATCGTCTCGGGGCGCGTGGTGGCGATCGTGAGCTTCTCGCCGGTCTCTTTTCCGTCGGCATCGACCACCGGATACTGGATATTCCAAAGATAGCCTTTGCGATCGGTCGGAACGACTTCGAGATCCGAGAGCGCGGTCTGGCAGCGCGGGCACCAGTTGATGATCCGCTCACCACGGTAGATGAGCTGCTCTTCATAGAGACGGGCAAAAACTTCGGTGACTGCTTTTGAAATGCCGGGATCCATCGTGAAACGCTCGCGCGACCAAGCGAGCGATGCACCGAGACGGCGGTGCTGCTTTTGGATCGTGCTTGCGTGATCGTCTTTCCATTTCCAGGTGCGTTCGAGAAATTTTTCACGTCCGAGATCGTGACGGGTCAATGGACGACCCGTCGGCCCCTTGCCTTCTTTTGCGATCGCTTTTTCGACCTGAGCTTGCGTCGCAATACCGGCGTGGTCCGTGCCGGGGACCCAGAGCGCAGCATCGCCTTCCATGCGTCGCCAACGGATGAGCGCGTCTTGAATCGTGGCGGTGAGCGCGTGCCCCATATGGAGTACGCCCGTCACGTTCGGGGGAGGGAGCACGATCGAGAACGTCTTTTGTCCGGGCGCAGGAGTGTCGGGCGCCTCAAAACATCCGGTTTCTTCCCAGTAGGAATACACACGACTTTCAAACTGCTCGGGCTCATAGGCCGACGCTAGCTTCTCTTTCGGAAAGGGCTTGGACATGATCGCCTGAGCTTAACGCATAACTCATTGGAATGCTGCAGGATTTCGATGGACCTGGGGTAGCCCACTTCAGGTTACATGCGCGCCGCGACACATTCCCCCCCTCCCATAAAACCGAGATGATCAGGGCGTGGGACGTCAAGGCTTTCTGATTCAAATGGCCATCGCTGTGGGGGCATTCCTGCTCTCCGCGGACCTTTACGCGCAATCGACGGATACCCGTAAGTTGCGCCGCGCTGCCCTCGCGTTAGCGGGCCGCCTCCCCACTCTCCAGGAGTACCAGGCCCTCCGAGAGGGGCAAAAAAGCTATTCCCAGTTTGTCGCTGACTATGCCCGCAGCGAGGGCTTCCGAGAGCGCGTCCTGCGCAATCTCGCCCCCTCCTTTTTGAATAAGCTCGTGAGCGATAGCGACATCCAGAGACTTCGGATCCAAGATTACACCACGCCAGACAACCTCGGTCAGGGTTGGGACTTGGGCGGAGGTGTGTTTGTACGAAAGCGGGGATTGCTGGCGAACTCCTACCCCGACCGCCGCATCATCGATGGGTTTGGGAACGACTGGGGCCCCATCCCTCCCCTGCGCGGGATCACCGGACAAAAATACCAAATCGAACTGAGCAGCTGCGCCACGCCTGAGGCCTGCGTCCTCGAAATGCCCTTTAAGTCGATGTGGGTTGCGGGCCTGCAGGGCCGCTGCCGCCTCGTGAACCAACACTATGGCAACTGGCAAACCGGCACGCTGCCGGCTCCGACGCTTGCACCTGGGGCTCCTGACTGTGAGCTGAGTGGAGTGCGGAGCGCACTCGGGATGGACGGCTACGCTCCGTTTACACATTTTTCGTTTCACTCCAGCTCACTGCTGAACGAGCCGGGCACCTTGTTCCTGGTTGAGGCTGTGCAAAAACTCCCGGGCTACTATGCGGGCTGTCTGCTCCCTGGGGACGCACAGGCGATCGCAAGTGGTGCACAACGCATCGACGCCAACGGCGAACTCCTGCGTGCCGACGCGCTTCCGGCACTCCCCGTACGGCCTTGGTGGGCGCCGGACACCACCGTGTACGTTTGCCCCGGTGTGGCGCCCGAGCATGCGTTCGCACTGGGCGCCGCACTGGATCCGCGACTAGCAACACCACCCACCTCACTTGATCTCGCGTATCCGAACTTGTTTTTCTACAACGTCACGCGCAGTGGGCGTACCGTCCGCATGGCCAATCCCTGCACGGCGTGGAACCCCGATGTCGGCTTAAACCCGCTCTGCGGCGCGGGCCCCAATCTCCGAAACATCCTGCCCAATCGCCAGCTCGCGCAAAAGGCGATCACACACCAAATCTTTGCGGCCTTTGACCTCGTAACGCGTGGAGACCGCCCGTATAAGGATCTCCTTCAAGGGCGCATCCTCTTTACTAACCGCATTCTCCAGTGGATTGACTACTGGAAGCACCTCGAAGCCCGGATCTGGGAGCCGTACGTGAACCCATCCGGATCCCAAGCAACGATCCGCGACGGATGGGGCGTACTCAACAATCTCTCAAGCCCAGGATATCCAGAAGGTCGGAGCGCGACAACGATCGAGCGCCCTGACTTCGATCAAATGATGGCGGGATTACCGTCGGTTTACCAAGAGAATTGGCGCCAAGCGAACTTACTGGAAGAAAACTACACACAAGCCTCGCTCGATGCGCGCTGGAACACCTATGCGATTCGGAGCGGAAACGGCTCGGTGGATCCCGCGGGACTGCTTACGACGCTGGGATTGACATTCGCGAAGCCGTCTTTGCGCGGACGCGCGTATTTGGTCGATACGTTTTTTCAATGCACGGACATCACCGCGATCCCGATTCCGGTGGCGGCCCCTGTGGTTCCCGGAGCGACGACCCCCATCCTTAACCCCAACTGCGTGAGCTGCCACAGTCGGCTCGATCCGCTTGCGGGATTCTTCTCCGGTACATGGGGGCGCGACAACCCAAACTTTATCGAACCGGTCGCCGGGAACGGAACAGGCGCAACAAGCCCCCTCTTTCATCAGACAGGACGGGTCGGTGGTGGACAGGTGTTTCGTCCGCTTTCAGAAATCTTGACGATGCACACGACGCTGTCGAGCAGAACTCCACGTCACACGGAGATGCTCGAGCGTCCCTTCGGGATCGATCCACGAAGCGATCAGATCTGGAGCTTCGGTGGACAGGCGGCGCAGAGTGAGCACCGGGGGCTCGCACAAGTCTTGGGTGCAGAGCCCCAGTTCACGCGTTGCGCTTCGCAACGCATGTGGAAGGTCTTGTTGGGTCGCGCCCCGTCCACACAAGAGGTTCAAGAGCTCGAACCCGTCGTCCTCGACCTCAGTCAGTCCAACTATAGCCCACGCGCGCTCGCCGAAGCGCTTGCGAACACGGCTACTTTCCGGAGGGCGCCATGAACCGGCAACTCTCCATGAGTATGGCCCTACTGTTCACGCTCAGTGGATGCCTTTTCACCAAGCGCGACTTGCCGCTTGCGACGGGCATGAGCGAGCCGATCCAAGTTGCGCCCACACCTCATCCGACGGCCACCCCTCCCATCGTCCCAACGCCAGGGGTAGGTTTGCCCGCACGTTGGATGCCCGAGCAAGTACTGCTGACTCTAAAAGGAACCTTCCAGGCCGCGCCATCGGACACCAACTTCGCATCCCGACGATCGGAGTGGAACCAAATCTCCGGCGGGAGTGCGCCGTTTGGCGATGGCGGTCCTGAGGGGGACTTAAGTTTGGGATTTGCGATCTTCTCCGCGCGCTCGGCCACAAGCGCACAAACCTTTAACGCACAAAACTCAGAGACGAACGGATTTTGTGACGCCGCAGTCCGCGGGATTTCGAATACGGCTTCTCGCGCGCAGAAAATCGCAGATCTCTCGCTTCTTCTTTTGGGAGAAAACTTAAGCACTGAAGAGAGCACG
>JBILEK010000072.1:0-12835 GCA_044352155.1 Bdellovibrionia bacterium | reverse complement strand
AAACTCGACTCCGGGCATAGAATGGATAAAGTGATCCAGGGGCATGGGCAGTTACCTTTCGTTAAAATTTCGTTTCGCAACAAAATTCTAACGCAACTGCTTATGCCCCTCGTTCTGACGAAGACCCAAGCCGTCTAAGGCGAAAAATAACCCGTGCAGCTTGCGGCCCCAGGAGGAATCATGGCAGCCGCTCCCGCGAGGGGATTTGCGGCTCCCGACTGAAAGGCGCCTTGAACGAGTGGGTCCGCGCAGCTGAGGGCCTGGACGTCACTCACGCACTGTTGCGAGTGAGATGAGTTGACCGTCAATGTGCCTGAGCCCACGGCGGACACGATCGCCGACACATTTGCGTACTGCCCGACGCTTAGCCCCACTTCAGTATCGATGTTGTCCTGAGAGTTCAAAGAAGCAGAGCATGTTGCCGCACTAAGCGATCCGCTATTGCATTGAACCAGCTTGGAGCAGAGCGCACTCCAGATCGTAGAGTTTAGGTTCCCATCGTCAGACGTTCCCTGCGGACCGACTCCGGGATTGCCCGTGCCCGTTCCGCCGAAAAGCCCTGTGCCACATCCTGTGCCCAAAACCACTAAGATGAGCAGAGTAGAAAACAGCTTTTTCATGCGGCATCCTCGGTGCTTTTCCTAGTTAGTGGAAAGAGTTGGAGGTTTAACTCATAGATGCGATCGGTGTCAGGGCCACTCTCGGAAACCAACTCCAAGGCCTCACGCCGAAACTTCTGAATCATCTCCTTCAGGCGTGCCGCTTGCGAGGGAGAGACGGCCACCGTGACGGCGGAGATGTCGCGCTCGTGGGGGGCGATTTGATCAATCGAATCTGAGCCCAGGCGGATCATTTCGCGATGAAACTGAGCCACCGAAGCTGAGGTGACTTCGTCGGACGTCATGATCGTTGAATCTGCCTGTCTAAGCACGCCATCTGCTCCGCGCACCAGCAGTCCTAACTGCTCAAGGTCTGCGAGAGCCTGTTTTGCTTCCGTGGGTGTAATCGAAGGTGAAAGGCGTTTGGAGATCCAGACTGGGTCCTCTCGAAAATCTGAGAGTACGACCATCTCGCGAATCGGGATCATGTACCAATGTGCGTAGTAGTGGTACTGCGCGACCTGAATCGACTGAATCTTTCTATGCTTGAGTTGTCGGGCAAGTCGCTCAGCGTGGCGCGAGCGTTCCGGCCCAGACTTGGATTGATTGAGCGCAACGAGAGTTCGGAAAAACTCGGTCTCGCCGGAATCGAGTTTTAGTGCGCGCGCAAATTTCGGAACACTCATCACGGTGAGGTTGCGTTTCCCATCCATGACGAGTTTAAAGAAGTTCGGAGACGCGAAGCCGGCCTTGCGCGCGAGATACCGAAACGACATCTGAGCACGCTCGAGCTTCAAATGCTCAAAAAGATCACGCAAGAACGCGCGGTAATTCGTGTACGCGTAAAGATTTGGGCGACCTGAGTTTTTTGAGTCGGACACCTCTTTATTGTCTCATTATTCTTGAGTATTTCAATCAGACTCATGAATTATGCGGTTTATCGTTAAATATATGGAAGTAAAGACTTTATTTAGTAATGGAATACGCCCGAATACGACTTTTTAACTTAAGTCCATTTAATTACTGATTATTTTAGTCAAGAAAGGCATCCTCAATCTTGAGGGGAGCACAAGTGACCGGGATGGGGAATACAGGCTCTCTCGAACTACTCAGGTCTAACGCAAAAAGAGGTACTCACATGAAGGCACGACTTGCATTCGTTTTGGCTCTGACCGTTTCTGGCTGCGAACTGCCCGTGAATCTAGAGGGCGATCTTCCTCCTGATCAAGATCGGTGGGGCATCAGTTGCCCTGCGGTCTGGATGCCTCCGTTCACTGTCCAGGTCACACATCGACGCGGCGAAGTTTACGAAGTCCATCTCCAAGGCGACGAAGTGGGTGAGTACGAGATTCTTCAGCCAGATCGATTGGGGCTCCCAGAGGGATCAGAGGATCGCATGATCACCGAGAGCTTTTCGGGTGGCATGTTTGGTACCTGGAATGTGCTGATTGTACGCGTGATCGATGATCAACTCGAGGTGGTACATCGGTTCAATCACGTGACGATCTCTCGCACTGAACCATGCGGATATCCCACACAAGTTTCGTTGCAATACCCGCTCTAAGTCGTCGTCGCGGACTAAAGCGGAACTGAGCGCGATGCTTTAAACTTTGGGCTGGGTTTTCGCACTTCCGAAGTCGTGAACTCGACTCGTGCTGAGATTTCTGTGAGAGGGGAGTTCAACGGCAGCAGCCACTGGCGCTGTCCACGCACCTCAGTCAGCTCTTGCTCTCCTCCCTGCAAAGTGCGCCCATACCAACGGATGTCTAATCCCGGAAGTTCCACGGCCGCGAGGCTTACCGTACGTCCGCCCGCGGGATCCTTCGCGATCGTGAGCCCATCGATCAAGCTCATGCGATCCAAGAACCGGATCCACATGTTCTCAAGATCGACTGAGCAAAAATCCGGCGTAGTCATATCGCGCATCAGGCAATGCTCATGCGTTGGGCGATAGCTCACGCTCCCGTACGTATCGTAAGTCATGAACGCGCCATAGGTTCCATCGAACGCATAGTCTGCCTCGTAGGCGTAGACATTTGCAAAAGCGAGCACGTTGTCACGATCGATCGAGCCGTTTCGGATCTCAAGCGTGTGGCGGCCGGGAGCAAGAGAGCGATCCGGTTTAATCTTAAAGAAGCTACGATCCACCGTGTACTTGCCCTCGATCGAGACGGGTTGGCCGTCGAGCACGACCACGACATCGTCGGGCGAAGCCCAGCCGACTGAGCTAAACTGCACTTCAAACCAGTACGCACCCTTGCCACTCGGCTGAGGGAACTCAAACGTAGAACGTACGGGACCTTCTGCAAGATTCTTCCACACGTATTGGCCGTCGAGCATCTTCATCTCATAAGTGCGGGAGCGCCCATTGACCCAGTGAGCCCACGGAGGAGTTGTAGCGGAGCGGGTACTGTTGGCACCACTATAGACCTGACCGCCGTCGTACTCTTCGCCCACGTTTCCGAAATTATGTCCGAGCTCGTGGCGCAAAACAATCGCACCGCTTTCCAAAGAGCGCGTGGTGATCGCGTAGCGGCCGCCTAAGCCCCCATAATAGTCGTCGTTTGCGATTACAATCGGATAGTCGGTTTTGGGCGCGCGAGCGATCGCGCTTTCCATCGCGGACGTGTTCCCAGGCATGATTGCACGCTTGGATCCCGCCGGAGAACGATAGAGACCAAACGCAGTCTGTTTCTTGATCGCGCCGTCGGTAATCCCCGAATCGCGGGAAGGAGTGAAGACGGCATAGACATTAAAGAGCGGAAGATAGGATGCGAACGTGCTCCCCGTGAAGAGATCCTTTGTGAGGCGATCGACGTCTGAGAAGAAACGCTCCTTCTCGGCCTCGGTGTACCCGTCGCCAATAAAGGTGAGGCAAATTCGATTTGCAGCGGGACCCTGCTCCACAATCGTACGCAGCTCGGATCCAATGAGCGCGGGCTCCGAGTCAAAGCGAGTCTTTAAATGTGCCTCGGGATGCGAGTCGGAGACGAGGATCTCTTCGTAGATCTCGGAAGAGGGTGGGAGCTCTTCCGCGAGCATGAACGGGAGGGAGCGCAAGATCTGGGAGTCGCCCTCTACGGGAGCGAGCGCGGTCGGTTTCGCCCACAGGACTTTTCGAGACGTCGATTTTTCAGTCGGACGGATTTGACCAACGATCACTCCGGCGTGAACTGCATTCCAGGACAGAACGGTGGCGGAGAGAACGAGCGCGCGCGAAAGTTTTGACATCGCACGAGGATGTCACGGACCCCAAAAAAGTCTAGTGCAGGGGGAAAAACAGGAGTTAACGTCCTTCGGGGATCGTGCCTGCGACGGACCGCGTTGCCGTCGGGCCTCGGAGGAAATTGGTGATCATTTCACCCAAACCCAGGCCGGAGCCGAGCGCGAGGAGAAAGAGAGCCGAAAAGAGAACTTTAGTCATCGGGCGCATGATGACGCTCTGTCTAGCAGGACCGAGTCCAGGAAGGAAAGCTAAAAGGCGTAACCTAACTGAAGGTATGTAGCGCTGGAGCCCGCGGAAAACGCGATTTCAGCGACTCCAATAAAGTCATCCGTAAAGTAGCTGCCCGTCAGACTGAGGCCCCAAGAGCTACGCAGTGGGCCTTCTGCCCATTCTTTCCAGCGATTTCCCAACATCCCGTGATCTGTAAACAGGGAAACTCCGCCCTTCAGGGGGAGTCCAAAGAGCCGTGTGCGCAGGATGACGCTGCGGAGCTCGGCGCGAAGTGAGCTTGCATGGGTTCCGACATAGCGGTTGAAAGGAAGTCCGCGCAGTGTCCCCCAGCTTCCGAGGCGAGCCCGCCGGGTGAGGGGAGCCTCAGTTGAGGCGCTCACGTGGCGGAACTGGAGCGCGCTCACCAGACGACGATCCGCCAAAAGTGGCCAGAGTTTGCGTGCATCTAAGCTCAGTCGAGACCAGGCGTCTGGAGCGAGCGAGAATGAGGCCTCGAAGCGCTCACCTTGCGTAGGAATGAACTCCGAATCTCGAGTGTCTCGCATCGCCGAGAGGGTGATGGGCACTTGGAATCGAGCGCGGGGCCCAGTACCATAATCACGGAAAAACGGCGTACCGGATCCGCGCTCTTCGTAGCGCGTCGAGAGCGCCTCGACCCGCACCGTGGCGCGGGAGTGGGGGCCCCAGTTTTTTGAAACACCGCCGCCGAGCTCGATCTCACGCTGGTAGACGCCGACCTCTTTGATGAAGGCGCTCATTGCACCTGAGCCATAGTAGGGGAGTTGAGCGTTTTCCTGAAAGGCGCCCGAGAGATGTAATCGCCCATCCTCTTCAATGGACTCGTACTCCAGTGCGATGTCTTTGGGTCCCTGTGTAGAGGTACTGACTTGGAACGTCCATAATGTCTCGAACGGACGAAGACCCAGGAAGCCATAGTCAAATCGCTGGGCCAGTGCTCCCACTTGGAGCCCTCGGTCGGACGAATAATTGGCGATGGGGAGAGCCCCCCAGCGCACACCCTGGCGATCCGCATCAGACGCATCAGCGTGGGAGAGGAGCGAGAATGTGGCAGTCAGGGCAGCGAGGAACCCGGTCACCTGAGTAGCTTATGAAACAGTCTTTGATCACGACAGAAAAATATCAGCTGCAGGCGTGCGAGCAGTGGAGCGATTCTAGAGAGAGCTATGTTACTTTTTTTGTCTGCGTTGAGTCTCAGCCTCACTCATGCTTCAGTGCGCGCCAAAGACGCTGATAAAAATGCGTCCCAAAACGTCACAATCCACCTAGGCCTTGAGCAAGTCCTTGAGGATGAGACTCCGCTGGGTCTCGGTGTATCGCCGCAACACTCCTCGCTCCTAAATCCGGACGACGGGAGGCTCTCAGGCGTGAGTGATGTGCTTCCGCCGCTTGATGTGCCTAAGACTGCTTTGAAGAAGCGCTCTTCTCGCCGATCAGTGCCCGCACCGCAATAGAGGCACAGAACAACCCGAACGTCCCGGTCACAAAGCTCGTGTTGCCGAGGATGATATTACGATTGTCGCACTGAAAAAACTCGTTGTCCTTCTGGGGGCAAACACAACGAAAGCCTTTTCCGCCGTCGTACTTGAGCTCCACCGGCTCACTCCACGGTTCGGTCGAATAGACGGCTTGGATGCCGAATGCGCCAGTCTGGGGGAAGCCGTACTGATCGCGGAGGATCTTCCGGACCGAACGCGCAAGCGGGTCGATCTCAGTATGTGCGAGGTCAGAAGTTTTCACGAGAGAAGGATCCATCTTTGCGGCGGAGCCTGTCGAGCTCACGACGGGAATCTCGCGCTCTTTGCAGGTTGCGAGAAGATGGCACTTCGGCGTCACACTATCGATTGCATCGATGATGAAGTCGGGGCGAGTAGCGAGGATCTCGTCGCAAAATTTCGCGTTGTAAAAGAGCGGGATCGAACGCACATCAGCCTGCGGGTTGATCTTTCGTAGACGATCCGCCATGACGTCAGACTTTTTTTGGCCGACTACGCCCTGGAGCGCATGGAGCTGGCGATTGAAGTTCGTGATGCAGACTTCATCAAAGTCGACGAGCGAAACTCGGCCGACTCCTGAGCGCACGATGGATTCAGCGGCCCATGAGCCGACGCCGCCCAAGCCCACGATCATGATGTGTGAGTCCATGAGCTTTTTCATTTTCGCATCGCCGATCAGGCGGCCCATGCGATCAAAGCGCCGATGGAGCGTGTAGTTCTCAAGCTCTTGTTCGGTCATGGGTTGGATGGTGGGGTTTAGAGTCGGTTCCAATTTGATTCTCCAAAAAACTTTAAGAGGTTCTTTGAGCTGGCCTCGAGGATCTCCTCCGCCCTCTCCCCCCGAAGCTCGCTGAGCACGCGCGCGATCTCAATCAGATGCGCAGGCTCGCTTTGGGTCTGTCCCTCGATCGGCTGATCTGGGCAGTCTGTTTCTACAAGGAGACGCTCAAGCGGGATGTCTAGCACAGCTTTGCGCAGAGTTTCAAACCGAGGGTGTGTGACCGCACCGGAAACCGAGAGGAAACAGCCAAGCTTCAGGTACTCGCGGACCTGCTCGCGTGAGCCGGAGTAGGAGTGGACCATCATGCGCCCGTAGGGGGGTGGATTTTTCTTTAGAATATCGAGGGCTTCGCTGTGGGCGCGAACGATGTGCAGGATCAGGGGTTTTTGGTGCCTTTGCGCGAGTGCGAGTTGGTGTTCAAACGCTTGACGTTGAAGCGCGTGAGTTTCGAGCGGGAGTTTGGCGCCGTAATCGAGGCCGAGTTCTCCTAGGGCATCAGCTTCGGGGAGCTCTTGATCGAGCTTAATGAGAGCTTCGCTAAGACCGTTGTTGAGTTGACGCGCAACCCACCAAGGGTGAAGACCAAAGCTCAGTCTCCACTGAAACTCCGGATAGCGCGTGCGGAGCGTGCGTTGGTTTTGCCACTCTGCTGGATCAGTGCCGCCTAAAACAAATCCGCTAATCCGAGCTTGTCGTGCGCGTACCAACAGAGCTGAGAGAGTATGAAAAACCCGAGCGTCACTGAGATGGCAGTGGGAGTCCCAAAGCATGAGGGAGGAGTTTAGCGTGAACTGTGTTTCTTCGTGAAGCCATCTCGCAGGCGAGATGATAGAATTTAGGGCGTGAGAGTTTATTTTTTGATCTGGACTAGCCTAGTAGCTCTGAGCGGCGCGCAGGCCAGTACTTACTCTGTCGGACGCTCGCTAGATGTGACCTATATTGCGAGCAACAAAAGCATCACAGTCGGGAGTGGCGCAACTGTTGAAGTCGTGCAAAGTGCGAGCAGCAGCGCAGAAGTCGTCACATTTAAGATCCTGCGTCGCTCGGATGGATCAAATCCGCGCTCACCGGATGCAATTTATTCTGTCCCGCGGTCTTTGTTCGAAGCATCTACTCAGCGCCTTGCATCCGACTCAGACGATGCAGCAAGCTTGGCAGTGAGTGTGGTCGATCGCACCAATTATGAGGCGCGCAGGCTTGATGAAAAAACAAATCGCTGTGACGCAGGAGTGTTCTCCAAGGCGGAGTGGAACACGGATCCACGCCCTGAGGATTGTGAGCCACCACAAAACTGCAAGGCCGACATTCTTGCTAAAAACTCAAAGAGCCGCAAACAGTTTGACCGTTGGATCCTCGAAGCTGCAAACGAGTATGGGATCGAGCCTGGACTCTTAAAAGCGCTCGTGCAGGTAGAGACAGGAAATCGCCCCCTCGTTGAAAATCTGCCCGAGAAGCAAGAGTACGAGGCAGGCCGCGGGCATCGGGAGTACCGTTGGGGCAAGGGACTTGGACAATTTGGCGCCAATAACAGCGCTGATTACGGATTAGACTGGTATGCGCCGAAACCCTCACTCGATACCGCGATGAGCGACGCTTACAATCAACCCAACTCGGAGGGAGTGTTTCCGATTTGGAGTCCGCGAGGCTCGATCCTAGCGAGTGCGAAGCATTTACGTGAACACGCGGATAAGGAGTTTAAAGTTAACGTCGAAGGCAGCGCGTACCAAGTCAGTGTCGCAACTCTCTTTCAGGCAGATGACGTCGAGCGTGCACGGTATCTCTCGGGTATGCATAACCGCGGCGCTATGCCGATGAACTCGTTTTCCGAGTACTACCGTCAGCATCGTGCGTTCCCCCGCTATTACGGACAAGCCTGGAGTGTCGCTCGAGTCCAGGGGACACCGCGTGCTCAGATCCTTCGTGGCGAGAAGATCAATCGCTGCCACGTATACAAGATTGCAGGTCTATGTCCTCCGCAAACAGGACTTTATCAGGAGTATCAAACGGACTTTAAGCGTGCAGGGGACGAGTGGGTGCTCGCTTGATTCGTGTTTTTTTGTTTTTTTCTTTTTTTTGCGCAAGCGTCGCTCAAGCAGACGGACTGTCTTTTTATGCGGAAGGAAAGTTTAAAGAAGCAATACCTGCACTGATCTCCGAGTTAGGTCAGTTACGCTCGCCCTCTGAGCTTGAGGCTCGAGTGAAAGCAGCAGAGGATATCTATGCGCAAGATCTCACGCAGGATCTCAGCGGACTATTGCAGTTTTACAAACAAGCTCTTAGCTCTCCTGCAACGCAGAGATACTTACGCCTCAGAATTGAGGCGACGCGCGACGCTCTCGAAAAAGAGTTGCGTTTCTCCGGCTCTCCAACGCTTGAGCGCTGGTCGATGCTGAGGTTGAGGTCAAAAACAGCTCTAAAAGTTGATCATGCGCGTGAGGGTCAGCTTCGAGCGCTTGGCATGATTGCACGCAGAGAGTATCGCCGCTCAAAGGCGCCTGCACGTCTCTTGGATTTTGCGCGCTCTCAACACTTTCTCACGGGCTTTGGTGCGGAGGCTCTCGAGGAGTTTTTAGAGTTAAAAAAGGGTTCAGCTCAAGAAAAAAAAGAGGCCTTCGAAATGCTCCGCGAGAGCTATCAGAAAGAGTTTCCAAAAGAGATGCCTGAGTTAAAGCGCGAGCAGCTCGAGCACTTTAGAAAGCTCGCCTCTTAGGGGGCGCTTGGCTCTAAAGGAAGACCGGCATTTTTCCATGCGCTAAACGCGCCTAAAATCCTGACGTCAAACTTTGACTCCGAGAGCTTTTGTCCGATTCGATCAAGATCTCGTGGCGAGTTTCCAAGGAGCACGATCGCCTTGGAGCGCTCAAGCTTGCGCGTAAACTCTCTCCACTGTGTCTCGTCTTTCTCGATCATACTCAGCGAGTGTGACTGCGCCCGAAGCGGGCGACCAGTGGCCTCGATCTCTTGTTTCTCTCGAACATCGATCAGCAGTGCAAAGCCGTTTTGAAGTAGCCCCATGGCCTCAAGTGGTGCAATGGGTTTGGGAGGATGGACACGCTCAAAACAGCCAAAAGTCAGCGCGAAAAGTGCGAGCGTAAAAAATTTTTGCATGCCCTCAGTATAAGAAAATCTCTTCAAAATGTAAGTCTTCAAGCAGACAATATGGTGATGTCCCAAAAGGCCGAGCAGAGCTTGCGTAGGCTCGCTTTTTTTAATTGGTTTCTGCTAAGTTTTCTTGCAGGAAGCGTGAATGCAGGTGGATACCTTGCGTGCCATCGTTTTGTCACGCATGTGACTGGATTTGCGACTCTCTTCGGCGTGGATGTCGCTAACGGAAAGCTCGATCAAGCGATTGGTATCCTTTCGGTGCCCGTTTTCTTTGTCTTTGGTGCTATGGTGTCTGCGTACTTGGTCGATCGACGCTATCATCAAGGGAAAAAGCCACACTACGCAGGAGTCATGGCCCTTGTCGCGCTTTGTCTCCTGATTGTGACCGCAGGAGGTGTTTTGCGGTACTTTAGTGGGTTTGGTGACGCGCTTCAGCTTAGGCGGGATTATTTTTTTCTTGCTCTTCTCTGTGCAGCAAGCGGGCTCCAAAATGCCGCAATCACGACCGCCTCTGGCGCGGCCGTCCGCACGACCCATCTTACGGGCATCACCACTGATCTTGCGATCGGCTTTGTGCGTGCACGTTACTCCTCTGAGTCCGACTCGAAATTTAAAGCTGAGATGCGCTCGATCTATCTGCGACTGGGAACGATCGTTTCGTTTATCTTGGGATCAGTGGTTGGCGCTTATTGTTTTGTGCATTTTGGATATTGGGGATTTCTCGTTCCCGCTTCGATCGCAATCTATGAGATGACGGTTGCACTCCGCCATGAGCAGATGTTTTCGGTTCGCAATCAGGTCATCCGCGGCGAGGTCTGAGCTGCAATCACGATCTTTGCACATGCGCGAGCGTCGGAGAGAGCTTCGTGATGGTTGAGCTCGATCCCAAGGGTCTGGCAGACATTGGGGAGACGCGTGGGATAAATCCCCCAGGTCTTGCGCGCGAGTTGCACCGTGCAGATGTAAGGGTGCTTCGGAGCTTCGATCCCGTAGCGCGCGCAGCAGGTTTCAAGTACCTTACGATCAAACCCCGCATTGTGTGCAGCCACAAAAGAAACATCGCGAAAAAGAGGTTCGATTTTTTTCCAAACACCTTCAAACGAGAGGGCGTCCTTGACGTGCTCCCAGGTGAGACCGTGAATCTCAGTAAACTGAAACCATGAACTCGGTGGTCGAATCAAATGCATCTGCTCTTCTACAATTTTTCCGGCCTCGCCGCGCACGAGACCGATCGAGCAAGCCGAGTCGCTCGCACTATTTGCAGTTTCAAAATCGATTGCCAAAAAAGGATCAAGCATCGATTTTAGGCTCCTGAAACTGAGGGTGTTCAAGGATGAGGCGCTTAAAAGATTTGTGCTCCTCTTCAGGGATCTCGCGCGGGTAGCGAACATGACTTCGCGACCATTTATCAAGCCATAGAGCGCCAAGCGGTTCGAAACGTGAGGACTGTGACTTCCACGCTTCGGGGGTGAATGCACAGGTAGTCTCCGTTTTTGGTCCCGTGGCTTGGCCTGAGGCGACTAAAAACCCTGTGGCTAACAGCCGTGCGCGCACTTCGGTAGACGTCGTATAAGTGTAAAGCTCGCTGGGATGCTCACCCAGAGACTTTCGAAGTTGCCCAAAAAGCTGCATTGACCAAAGCTCTGGAGCGACTTCAGAGGAGAACATATCATACCAAATGACGTGAGGTAGAGTCGCATTTTTAAACTGCTCCTCGAAAAGGCCCCGTCTGAGTTCGACTCGAATGCGACCGTCTTTTGAGCTCCATTTTCCGTCTTTTAAGAGTGCGGGAAATACTGGGTGCGTCGATTGAGGGAACTTTGAAGGATTGGCGAGCACCAAATCCATTGCACGCACATCGCGCTCAAAGCTCACGACGCGGAGGCGGGCCTGGGGAGTTGCTTCAGCGACTTGAAGGAGCGCAAAAAGGTTCGCCCCCGACCCTAGACCAACATCCCAGACACAGAGCTCCGAGCCTCCTCTGAGCCTACGTGGTAAATCGGGTTGATCCACGTAAAGCGCGCGTGCTTCGGTGAGCGGATCAGAAACCGAATGCATGATCTGTCCGCTCGCGACATGGCCAATGCTCCAGCTCTGAGCTTTGTTGCGTGTGACAAAAAAGTGCTGGCCCGGTTGAGTGACCGGATTCTCAAGATCGTGCTCGCCCAAGACATCGCGTCGCTCGTGGTACAACGGAAGAAAGCGATCTTCCAGAATGGATGCGCGGATCTCGTTCATGAGGCGTGCGTAGAAAATGAGGTTATGGTGACCAACGAGCTGCCAAAGGAGCGGCTCTTTAGCTTTCAAGAGGTGGTGCAAGTACCCTCGAGAGTAGCGTGTGCAGGTCGTGCACGGGCACGCCGGATCAAGCGCGTCGCTCGAGAGGCGGTAAACTGCGCGGCGAAGTTCGATTTTTCCTAAGGAGGTGTACGCCACTCCCTGCTGCGAGATTGCGGTAGGTAGGATGCAATCAAAGAGATCCACTCCGCGATGCACACCTTCGAGGAGATCAAGCGGCGTGCCCACCCCCATGAGGTAGCGAGGTGCGCCCTCGGGCAGGTGCTCGGTCACGAGTGCCGTCATATCCTCGCGCTCTTGGCGGGTCTCTCCAACCGCAAGGCCCCCGATCGCATAGCCGTCAAACGGCATTTCGGCGATCGCGCGCGCGCTGTCGCGACGCAGATCCTCAAAGCAAGCGCCCTGCACGATCCCAAAGAGTGCCTGCGGGGACCCGCCGCGCGCGATGAGCGATCGCCCTGCCCAGCGCCGTGTGCGCTCCCAGGCCTCGAGCGCAATCGAGCGGTCGCAAGTCGAGGGCACGCAGATGTCGAGCACCATCATGATGTCGCTGCCGATCGCGCGCTGGGTCTCGATACTTTTCTCAGGGGAGAGAAACACGGGCACACCGCTTTTTGGATCGCGAAAATGAGCACCCTCCTCCTGGATGTCACGCCAAGTGGGGAGAGAAAAAATTTGGAAACCGCCAGAGTCGGTGAGGACCGAGCGTTTCCAGTTCATGAGATTGTGGAGCCCGCCGAAATGTTGAAACACTTCGATGCCCGGTTGCAGGAGCAGATGATAGGTGTTGGCAAGCAGGATTTGGGCGCCACACGCATCGAGGCTTTCCCAAGGCTGGTTGCGTACAGTTCCAAGTGTAGCAACCGGCATGAACAATGGAGTCGTAACAGTGTTGTGGAGCGTTTGAAAGTTGGTCGCTCGTGCGCGTGAGCCTGAAGCAGTTTTCTCTAAATGATGACGAAGGCGATTAACACGCATAGGCTCTGGGCCTGAAATTTAGCCCCAGAGCCTATGCTTAACACAGGCTGAGGACGATTACTTCTTCTTGGCGATCTTGTCTTTGTTAGCGCACTTCCCATCC
>JBILEK010000071.1:0-12912 GCA_044352155.1 Bdellovibrionia bacterium | reverse complement strand
TGAGAAGGTGCCCTCGCGCCCGCGCCCAAAACAAAAGTCAGGGCCCACACTGACCCGACGCGTTTGTAGCTGATCTCGAAGCATCCGCTCATAAAACTCCCGCGCACCCACTGCTGCAAAGCTCTGTGAGAACGATTGCTCAATCACTTCCTCAACGCCTACATCTTTAAGCGCCTGCAGCTTCTCCTCGCGAGTCATAAGCAGTTGCAGCAAGTGGGAGGGTTTGAGGACTTGAAGTGGATGAGGCCAAAACGTCAATACGCTCAAGCGCAGATCCATTTGGAGCGCAACTTTTCGAAGTCGCTCCAAAATAAACTGATGCCCTCGATGCAATCCATCAAAGTTGCCGATGGCAAGCGCTCTTCCGTTACCCTGCAGTGGCGCAACTTGCTCAATGCCTTGGGTGACTAACATCAGATGCTCAACCTAAAAACAACATCTCGCGGTACTTGGGAAGAGGCCAGTAATCATCCGCAACCCAGCCCTCAAGCTCATCACAACTCATCCTTAGATCCAGCATATTAGAAGCGACCTCGAGCGAGAGAGTTTTAGCTCTCTCGTGATCACTGGATGCGCTCTCAGCCTTTTGTAGAGCCTGATCGAGCTTTTGGCGCTTTGTTTGGGCTGCTGCGATCCCAGCACTGAGTCGCGACAGTAGTTCTGTTTGCGGGATTTGAGTGAGTCCTGCTGCTTTTGCAGATGCAACTTGAGCTGAGATTGCACCTAAAAAAGCAAAGCAAGCCGGAAAAATCTGAGTGTCCACCATCGACTTAAGCGTATCTGCTTCGATCGTGATGTTTTTGATATAACGCTCTACTTGCACATGCTCACGCGAGGTGATCTCTGCGATCGAGAACACGCCCAAGCGCGAAAGCATCTCTTTTGCACTCGTAGAGGTCATTTGGGCGAGCGCTTCTGGAGTTTTGCGCAGGTTCAAAAGTCCGCGTGCAGCAGCTTCTTTGACCCACTCCTCAGAGTAGCCGTTGCCTTCAAAGCGAATCGCTTTGGTCTCAATGACTGTCTCGCGGATAGTCTCAATTGCAGCAACTTCAAGTGTTTTCTTTGAGGAGATCTTTAACTGAAGAGACTCGATAATTTTTTCAATACCGTCGGCGACCGCAGCGTTCAAAAACGTCACGGCTAAAGCTGGCGACGCCGAGGAACCCACTGCACGAAACTCAAACTTATTGCCCGTAAACGCAAACGGTGAGGTTCGGTTGCGATCGGTGTTGTCTTTCATGATTTCAGGAATACGAGAGACCCCGAGCTGGATCATGGTTTCTTTCGGATTCTCTAAAGAAGCGCCCGCCTCGATCTTATCGAGAATCTTCGATAGCAGATCCCCCAAGAAAGCCGAGATAATCGCAGGAGGCGCCTCGTTTGCGCCCAGTCGATGGTCGTTTCCGGCTGAGGCAATCCCTGCGCGCAAGAGACCGGCATGCAAGTGAACACCTTTTAAAATCGAAACCAAGAACAATAGAAACCGCAAGTTCTGGCTCGGCGTCTTGCCTGGATCAAGCAAGTTTGAACCATTTAACTCTGGATCCGGAGACGAGATGCTAAGCGACCAGTTGGAGTGCTTGCCGCTGCCGTTGACTCCGGCAAATGGCTTTTCATGCAGAATCACTTCAAACTGATGCCTACGTGCGACTTTACGAAGGGTTTCCATCGTAATCTGGTTGTGATCGACAGCGACGTTGATCTCTTCGAAAATGGGCGCTGTCTCAAACTGCGAAGGAGCAACTTCGTTGTGACGAGTTTTTACCGGAACACCAAGCTTATAGAGCTCAAACTCTACTTCACTCATAAAGGCCTGTACGCGCGCAGGGATTGAGCCAAAATAGTGGTCCTCAAGCTGCTGACCTTTTGGAGGTTGACCACCTTGAAGTGTTCTCCCGGTCATCACAAGATCAGGCCGCAAAAGATAGAACGCTCGATCGATCAAAAAATACTCTTGCTCTAGACCCAACGTCGGGATCACACGCTTAGCTTCGGAATGACCCAGAAGATGCAAAAGAGCGCATGCTTTTTCAGAGAGCACTTCGGTGCTGCGGAGGAGCGCAGTCTTTTGATCTAACGAGTCGCCATGGTAGCTAATGAAACAAGAAGGAATGCAAAGAGTTTTTCCATTTGCAGATTCGACAATAAACATCGGACTCGAAGGATCCCAAGCCGTATAGCCACGCGCCTCGAACGTCGTGCGCATTCCACCCGAAGGAAAACTCGAAGCATCCGGCTCAGACTGGATCAACTGAGCGCCTGAAAACTTTTCAACTACGTTCCCGTGATGATCAAAGCTCATGAACGCATCATGCTTCTCGGCTGTCGTACCTGTCTGGGGTTGAAACCAGTGACAAAAGTGAGTGACCCCTTGAGCGATAGCCCATTCTTTGGCGGCGTTTGCTACGGCGTTTGCAGTCTCCGGATCGAGTGCCGATCCGGTTTCGATCGTCGAGATGAGGTTGTTGTAGGCACCGTTTGGGATTTTTTCTTTCATCTTCTTGAGATCAAAAGTATTCGCACCGAAATACTCAGAGACTCTGAGCATGCGGCCTCGATCATCCATTGGCGGCTCAATTTTACGGGGCGTGCGAGACGTGATCTCTTGAATGGCGTGAGTGCGGCCGGTAGCTCCACCAAAGTTCATACGTGGCGATCTCCTCGGCTCTAGAGTAGAGCTTTTTTCAGCAAAAACGTCAATGGTTCTCGGAGTTTATGTTTTTGTGCTACATCTAAACTGGGACGCTTCCCACTGCCGCTTTTTTGGCCTGATCGAACCTTGCTTTAGCCCGAAGCCCCACCTGACCCCAGCCCAAACGTTTCTCCATCATGCGTGCAAGGCGCACGAACGGGAGTCCCACCAAAAAGTACATCAACGCTGCCAGAAGTCCGATCCCCAAATAATCATAGTGCGTGGCTGCGAGTTGTCCGTAAACTTTCGTCAGCTCCACCATCGTAATCACCGAGACCAAAGACGAGTCCTTGATCAACGCGATAAAATCATTTGTCACGGGTGGGATGATCAGGCGCACTGCTTGAGGGAGGGTGACGTGCAAAAACGCTTGCGAGCGCGTCATGCCAAGCGCGAGTGCGGCATCAAGCTGTCCTGAGGGGACTGCTGCAATCCCTGCACGGTAGTTCTCAGCCTCGTATGCCGCATAGTTGAGCCCTAACCCCAAGATTGCAGCCCAAAACGGCTCCAAGCGGATCCCCAAGTTGGGTAGCCCGTAAAAGATAATGTAGAGCTGGATCAATAGCGGAGTGCCCCGCACGACTTCGATCACTAAAACTGAGAGCTGCGAAAGCGGTGCGGGCGCGTAAATTCGCAGTACCGCAAGCACTAGCCCAAGCGCCATCGCAAGCATCATCCCCAAAACAGAGAGCTCAAGAGTCGTCATCGCTCCCCGCACAAGAAGCGGCAAGTAACTCCAGTACTGACGGAGTCGGTCTTTAAAACTAGGCTCCGGCGCCGTTGCAGACACAAAGTCCTCATACGCACTTGCAGGAACTTGAGGAGTCGCGTTTTCTCCTAAAAAACGAGCAAGTTCGGGCTCCCAAAGCCCCCAGCGCTGATAGAGCTCTGCGAGTGTACCCTCTTGCCTAAGCTCTTGGAGAGCTTGATTCACTTTCTTAAGTAAACTCTGATCCCCTTTGCGAACAGCAATTCCGTACTCTATTTTTCCAATAGGCGTTGAGAGAACTTTAAGACGAGGGTTGGGCTTGCCACGATAAACCGAGATCGGGTAGTCGAGCAAAACTGCGTGGATGCGCCCATTGGCCAGATCTTCAAAAGCGTTTAAATCCGCCTCGTAACTTGCGATCTCGATCCCGCCGGTCTCTTTGAGAATCTCTTCAGCGAGCGAAGCTTTGAGCGTGCCTACTTTTTTTCCGCGACAATCCGCAAGAGTGCGAATGCTTTGCTCCTCACCTCGTACCGTCAGCGCGGTAAACGTCATGTAGTAAGGATCAGAGAATGCGACTTCCTTTTTTCGCTCTGGTGTGATCTCAAGACCGTTCATCGCGAGATCATAGTTTCCGCGTTTAAGACCTAAGATCAGTCCATCCCACTGGTTTTGGACATGCACGGGTTTGAGCCCTAACTTTTTTGAAATAAATTCTGCAAGCTCTACCTCAAATCCGATCGTGCGCGAGGGATCCTGTGGATCTTGAAAGATGTAAGGCGCACCGCCCTCAGAGTCCGCTCCATAACGGAGCTCATGCGCAAACGTAAAAAGCGGGAGCAAAAACAAAAAAAGCTTAAAAAAGATCATGAAAAGCTCTTTTTCAAAAACGCACGTAAGCGGGTCTCTTGCGGATCATCGAATAAAGCGCGCGCTTCGCGGCACTCTAGAACACTCCCCTCATCCAAAAACGCAGCACGATCTCCCACTTCTCGTGCAAAGCGCATCTCATGAGTAACGACCACTTGGGTCATCCCCTCTGATTTCAAGGAGCGCATCACACTTAAGACCTCCTCACGCAATTCGGGATCAAGAGCCGAGGTAGGCTCATCGTAGAGAAGGATTTCCGGTTTAAGTGCGAGCGCTCGAGCAATAGCTCCTCGTTGCTGCTGGCCTCCTGAGAGCTGTGCGGGATAGCGAGACTCAAGTCCCTTCAGTCCCACTCGATCGAGGAGCTCAAGGGCCTGGGCCTCAGATTGAAGACGCCCGTGTCCTAAAACGACCTGAGGCGCAGTTGCTACGTTTTGAAGCAAAGTCCTGTGCGGGAATAGATGAAATCCCTGAAAAACCATCCCGACCCGGAGACGAACGGCACGCGCAACAGACTCAAACTCCCGGTAACTCATCCCGCTCTCAGCTGCACCGCGAATCCTGCGATCCCCCAGACACACTAAACCACGATCAAAAAATTCAAGTCCGTTCATGCAGCGCAGGAGTGTCGATTTGCCACATCCAGATCGACCGATCAGCGCAAAGAGCTCCCCTTTTTTAAAATCAAGGCTCACTCCGCGTAGGACTTCAACCGGCACCGCTCCGGGATAAGTTTTTTTTAGATTCTGGACTGTGAGAATCACTCCACAGTGCTACGCAGAATTCTGAGAATTTTCAAGATTTCGACACAAACTCTCAGCCTCTCTTAACCAGGTGAGCCATTGCTCGCGCGCTTGGCGCTCAGAGATCACCGCAGTAGACTTCGAGAACTGCACCCACTCGCAAAACTCAAGACAACGCTCCACTCTACTCCAGAGAGCAGGATCGAGTCCTTTCTCCTCGGAGAGAATTCTTCCTAAATCTCGTCTCGAAAGAGAGCGCACGGGGACTAAAAAAATCCGCTCCAACTCAAGTGAAAACCTAAGCGCCAAGGCTGCGTACGCTTGCAACACTGCATCCCAACCTGAGTCACCCAACTTCAGAGAATCAAGCTCTTTCCACCCAAGCGAAGTCTCTCGAACCACGGCGTGCGTACGCCTCTTTCGGATCCAAGCCAAAAAACCATCAAAGAGCATGAATCCCACAAGCGCAAACACACTCGCAAAAGTCGCCAGTCTCAAAGTGTTCAACCCCGAGGACTCTCGCGCCGCAGAGACGCTACCGGGCTCAAGTAGGCCTAAAACTTGTCCCTTCGGATCAGAAACGGCAGGCGCTTCGGATGCTCCAATCGGTGGGCGCAAAGAAGAAGCGCCTGGATCCCCAGGCACGACGCGCACTTGCAGCTCTGGGCTTGCACGCGTTACATATTTTTGCTGAGTAGGATCAAAAAAACTGAGCGCAAGTTTGGGGACGCTCTGCACTCCCACTTGTCGGGGAATTAAAAGATATTCGATCGTTTTTTGCCCATAGCCGCCTGCGTTTTTGTGACTGCTCTTGGTGTCATACAGCTCAAGGCCCTGAGGCCACTGTGCTTGGGGCGGCTCAATCGTCGCTAAGTTGCCGCGCCCCTCGATTTTATAAGTAAGCGTCATTGCCTCGCCGGCTCGGATCTCCTGGACATTGAGCGCGGCATCTACTTGAAAATCACCCACCGCGCCTGAGAAATCAGCAGGTCTCCCTGACTCAGGAAGAGGCAATACTTCGATTTGAACAGACTCGCTCGTTTGCGTTGCAGTTTGGACGTTGGAGCGATTGAAAAAATTAAAGAAAGGATCTTGTCCGAAAAAATCATCATTGGACTGTGTGAAGTACTGTGCGCGAACAGTCATGGGATCTAAAGTGAGCTGGCCTTCTTTGAGAGCGTAAGCAGCGTAGCGAATGAGGAGTTTTTTACGAAACGGCGTACCATCCACCACCACGATCTCTCCGGGGCGAATTCCTCGAACAATCGGCATTTCGAGCTCTTCCCGAAGAAACCCTTGGAGACTCGGATACTTGAGAACTTCAGGAGAGGACGTGTTGACTCGCTCATAAAGATAATAACTTACGATGATCTGCTCGCCGCGGTAGACGCGGGCCTTGTTTGCCTCAGCTTTAAGAAAAAAAGTCCGATTGCTTGCGGGCTTTCCTGATCCTCGCAATGGATTTCCACCCGTTCCATAGCGAGGCGGTGGAGCGGCACCCGCTCCTGCAGGCGTGACTGAAACACGTAAGTCTGGAGACTCCAAAGAGCGAGACCCTACGCGCATCCGGATCCCAGAGATGATGTGTGTGCCTACTGACTTTGGGCGTAAAACGTAGATGTAGCGAAACGTGAGTTTAAAAAAGATCCCACTCCCCGAGGAGTAGCCTGAGTAGGAGCTTTGATCGGTGTACTGATTGAGCACATCAAACTCTGGCGCGCTAAACTCGGGCTCACTAGCACTTTCAGGGTTACGCGGGCCCTCGAGTTTAATCGTTAACGTGACCGACTCATCGAGCGCGGTTTCACGTCGATTGAGATCTGCGCTGAGCTCAAACTCCTCGGCCCATCCCAACGATGGAAGCAGAAAAAAAAGAAGCCCTAGCACTTTACCAGTCTTGGCCGGACCCACTGTCTGCTCCTTTCTGTTTTTTAATCCGCCCTTGAATTTGTTTTTCTTGGTTTTGGAGCTCATTCATCACTCGATCCGCGGCGTCTTTTGAGAGCTTTTCAGAGCGAAATGACTTTTTGGGGCTCTGAAACTGCTTCTGACCTGACTGACTTTGCTGCGACTGCTCTTGATTGTCTTTGGGTTTCTGGTTGGAATCATCGCCTTGCTGAGGTTGTGATTGACGTTGCTGTTGGATCAGACGCTCAATGCGGATTCGAGCGTCGGTCTCAGTTTTTTTGTCCTCAGCGGTCTGAGCCTGTTCGATGGCGCGTCGATATGCGCGCACAGCCTCTTGGATCTGCTTTTTTTTCTCAAGCGCAGAGCCAATGTTGTACTCCGCTCGAGACGCTGACTCAAAGTCTTTGCGCTCAAGGAACGCATCTCGCGACTCCTGTAGCTCCTGTAGTGCGGCATCCCAGTTCTCTCGCGCCGTATGAGTGATACCCAAGTTGTACTTAAGCTCAGGAGAGCTCGGCTCAGCAGCCTGAGCACTGCCGAACTTCTCAAGCGCCTCATCTGACTTTCCTTGCTCTAGAGCTGTGATTCCATCTTGATTATCGATGTAAGCACCTGGATGAGTTCCAGCCTGAACCGACGGGACCCAAGAAAAAACACTTAAAACAATCCCCGCAAGAATCGCACTTCGACGCCTCAACGAGAGCGTGAGCTCTACACCAAGAAACAAAAGCGCGAGCGTGAGCGGAATCTGATAGCGCTCATGATAGATGACGTACTTGCGCTCACCCACTTCGGAACGCGACATCTTACCTAGCTCCTGAAACAAAGGCTCCAGATCGCTCTCGCGATCGGAGAGCTCAAAGTATTCGCCGCCGGCCTGGGAGGCAAGTTTCTTAAGAGCGGAGGGATTAAAACGGCTCACAACAAACTCGCTTCCCTGACGCTTGTAGCCGCGCAAAACTCCATCCTCATCGCGCACAGGGATCTGGCCGCCTTTTTCGGTCCCGACCCCAAAGACATAGAGCCTCGCGCTCTGCTTTTTGAGATCTTTTAACCCCTCCTCCACGCGTCCCCCTAGATCTTCGCCGTCGGAGATCAGGAGCAATACTTTTGAAACCGGGCCTCCACCTGAGTCTGCGCCTCCTGGGAGACCTGAGTCCTGCGCTCCACGTCCCATGGCCTCGGCTGCAGTTTTAAGTGCTAGTCCGATATCAGTGCCCTGACGCCCAATCATACGTGGAGTGAGTGTATCGAGGACTTGGTTCACATAATCCAGATCGTTCGTGAGAGGGCACACGACAAAAGCGCTCCCTGCAAACGCAATCACTCCTACACGATCTCCTTGAGCGCGTTCTGTGAGTTTGCGGAGGGTCCTCTTCGCTCTGGCTAAGCGACTGGGAACAACATCTTCAACCTCCATACTGTTTGAGAGATCGAGGATCACCAAAATATCAAGACCAGAGATCTTAACCGTCTCTTCACTCTTACCCCATTGCGGGCGGGCGAGCGCCAAAAAGATGCATGCGACACCAAGGGTCCAAAACACGCCCTTCCGAAATCGTGCAGACCAATCGAGATCGGGGAGTAAATCTTTCCAAAGATCTTGATCAATAATCTTTTGAAGAAGCCTCTTTCGAGTCCGCAGATCGTGAAAAATCCACAAATACAACAGCGGCAAAAGCAGCAGACCCCAAAGCCACTGTGGCTCGCCAAACCTCATGGGAGCACCCTCCAAAACCATAAGGCGAGAACTCTCTCTAACAACAAAAGCAAAAGAGCCCAAATCAATGCGCTCTCAAAGTTTTCTTCCGTACGTACTTTCTCGTTTGCTTTTACTTCGGTACGTTCGAGACGATCAATTTCTTTGTACACGGCATCAAGAGTCGAGGAGTCTGAGACACGATAGAACTTGCCTTGCGTCGCTTCAGAGATTTTTTGTAAAAGCTCTGTGTTAAGCGCGTTATCAAACCACTGATAAGTGGTCACGGTTTTCCCAAAAATATTTTGTGCACGAATCGGCATACGGACTCGACCCTCTTTGCCAATCGCTATCGTATACACTTTGAGTCCAAAGCCGGCTGCAAGATCCCCTGCCGTTAGTGGATCAACCTGTCCGATGTTGCTATCCCCGTCGGTGAGCAGAATAATGATCTTACTTTTTGCACTTGAGTTCCGAAGGCGCGCAACTGCTACCGCAAGTCCATCTCCAATCGCCGTACCGTCCTTAAGCTCCCCAATCTTTGCATCTGAAATCGCTTGGAGCACGATTCCGTAATCGAGAGTCGGAGGAGCGAGCGTTACTCCTTCTCCGCTAAAAACCGAAAACCCAATCCGATCATTACTACGCCCCTGCACAAACGAGCGGATTGTGCGCTTTGCGATTTCAAATCGTGACTCCTCCGCAAGATCCTCGATGTTCATGCTCGCTGAGACATCAAGAACCAGCATAATATCGATCCCTTGCACAGAGCGCTCAAGAGTACGAAAAACTGTCTGCGGTCGAGCAAGCGCAAAAACAAGGAGCGCAAAAATAAAATAGCGCAGGATCAAAAGACTCGTCACCGGGGAGAAGCGCCTGACGTTTGCAGGAATGGGGAGCGGAAATCGAAGTCGAGGTGGCTGATTTCGCTTTTTCCAAAGACGGTGCAGAAGCGGCACTCCGAGTAAAAGCGCAAAAGCCCAAATCGATCCAAAAGCGAGCATCAGCGCACCTGCTCTTTAAGAATTGTGATTGGGCGCTTGGTGCTTTCGACGAGCTGGCGAGCAGCTTGGAGAACTTCGGAGCACTCCAAGAGCACGGGCTCATGATCCGTGAACTTCGTGAGATCAAGTCGCTCAAAGAGATGCGTCACTTGCGAGAGCGTGACTTCAGGCAAGTGGCGTGCACGGAGCTCAGTGACTAACTCAGCACTCGTTTTTTCGAGAGCATCAAAGTCATAGCGACGAGCCAAGTATTGCTTCAAAGTGTCAGAGATCCCGAAATAGTGCTTTTTAAATGAACGAGACTTTGCATAGTCCTTACGCTCGATCGCCTCAAGCTCTCGCATCGCCCACTCATCCTCTGAGAGCTGGATCTCGGGCATTTTTTGAAGAGAACGCTTAGCCGCAATCGAGCGGCCGAGCTTGAGGATCCCCCATGCAAGCAAGCCAGCAAGGAGCACCCCTAAGATTCCCATCGCGATCAAAAAGCCTGTCGGAAACGCCAACCTCAGAGGTCCGTAAAACTCGTCCGGTTTATCTTTGTCGGGATTGCTTGGATCGAGAAGCCCAGTCGCCTGAAACAAAAACGGCCGGACTCGAGCGACCTCGCGACTCTCAGAATCAGCGAGGATCCAGTCGGGCACTTCCACTTTACCGGCCTGAACTGAAATCGCCTGGATGAGGGCCATCCCGTCGCGAAGCTCGACTTTGTCGATGAAAAACCCAAGATCAAAGAGGTTTTTTTTCTCCCCGAGGACCACTGCGCCATAAGGGGGCTTAAACTCGGCTCTGAGCTGAACACCTTCGATTTTAAACTCGAGACGGTCACCGACACGGATCTGAGCCGGAGGCGTGCCCGACCACTTGAGTTCGCTCTCCGGCGCGGGCTCAGCCCATGCGCTACCGGCGGCGACGCTGACGAGTACGGAAAAAGCGAACCACCGCTTCCCCATAATCTTCCTTTGTTTGGATGTTCAGGGTTTCAACTTGGCTGCGCTTGAACGTTTCAAGCGTCGCACTCTCGCGTGCTCTACGGAACTCTTCAAACCACTTCTTAAACGCATATCCATGCGTGTCGACAAGCACTTCCTGACCGCTCTCGGGATCCAAGAGACTTAAAACACCCATGGATTCTATTTTAGTTTCACGCGGGTCGTTCACTCTGATGGCAACGAGGTCATGACGTCGTCCAAGACGGCGCAGTGCGATTTCGTAGTCTCGATCGAGGAAGTCGCTCAACACAAAGACAACACCCGCATGCTTCATCAAACGATCCGCACTCTCTAAAGCCAGACGGATCGAAGTCCCCTGAGACTTTGCTCGATAACTGAGGATGTCCCGAACGATGCGTAGCAGATTTTGACGCCCCTTTTTCGGCGGAATAATTTTTTCAACATGATCAGAAAAAAACAGTGCGCCCACCCGATCGCCAGAATGATTCGCTGCAAACGCGAGCATAGCTGCAATTTCGGCAGAGACTTCGGATTTCATTTTTTTGCCTGATCCAAAACTCTCCGAACCCGATACATCCACCACCAAAAGAACCGTCAGCTCGCGCTCTTCTTCATACTTTTTGATTAAAGTCTCTTTTGAGCGCGCACTCACTTTCCAGTCGATGTGACGAACATCATCTCCCGGCATATACATGCGATGCTCGGAGAACTGCATGCCTTGGCCCTTAAAGTGACTCTTATACGAGCCAGAAACTACGTCGGTGACGATCTTTCTCGTCAGGACCTCGATCCGCTTCACTTTAGCTAGGAGCTCTTCGTTTAGCATCGCGCGCCCTACGGCACTTCTACTCGCTCAAGAATCTTCTGCACAATCGCCTCTGAGTCGATCCCTTCGGCCTCCGCCTCAAAGGTCACTAAAATTCGATGTCGAAAAACGTCGTAGGCAACTGCCTTAACATCCTCTGGCGTGACAAAGCCTCGGTGTCGAATGAACGCGTTTGCTCGGCTTGCCCTCGAAAGTGCGATCGTCGCGCGTGGAGATGCGCCAATCTGAATCTTGGGTTTTAAATCCGCGAGGCCATATTTTTCGGGAAAGCGCGTCGCAAAAACAAGAGACAAGATATAGTCTTTAATACGCTCATCCATGTAGATCATGCCTACGTACTGTCGCGCTTCAAGAATCGTTGAAGGATGGCAAACACGACTTGCTTTTGGCGACTGAACGCCCGACATCCGATTGAGGATCGTTCGCTCTTCGGTGAGAGTGGGATAGCCGACTTTAACTTTGAACAAAAACCGATCCAGCTGCGCTTCTGGCAAGCTGTAAGTCCCCTCTTGCTCAATTGGGTTCTGAGTCGCTAACACGGTGAAAGGGTCTTCAAGCTTGTAGGTCGTCTCGCCGATGGTGACTTGCTTTTCACCCATCGCCTCAAGAAGAGCTGACTGCACTTTTGCTGGCGCACGATTAATCTCATCGGCCAGAACAAGATGAGTAAAAATGGGTCCTTTTTTCGGCGTAAATTCACTCGTTTTCTGATTAAAAATCATCGTCCCCACAAGATCTGACGGGAGGAGATCTGGCGTAAACTGGATACGATTGAACTGCGCATGCAAAACATCTGCGATGGTTTTGATTGTAAGAGTTTTTGCAAGTCCTGGCAGACCTTCAAGCAGCACGTGTCCGTCACACAGGAGCGCTGCAACCAATCGTTCGAGCAAGATCTTTTGCCCGACGACGACTTTGCTTGCCTCGCTAAAAATCTCTTCAATGAACTGACTGCGACGCTTGATTTCTTCGGTAAGAGCTTGCACATCGACGTTGGCTTGGGTCATAGAGCCTCATTGTCGACTTCTTTAAAAATCGCGTCAACGCGCGCTTGCGGGGGTCAGATTTCGCCATGCGCGAGAAAGCATCAACTCCAACTCCCCTGAGGATGCGATTTCACTTAACCCACCGAGTAAATCGTAAATCTCATCACGATGCCCCGCCGCCGCCGCGATGCACTGCTGCGGAAACGCGTCAGACCCAGGAGCGAGCAGATCCGCCAGCGTGTTTCGCAAAAGCCAAGCGCTCCTAGCCCGGGACTGAGTCTCATCGGCAAAGTATCGAAGAACGGAGTCAATTTTTTGTCGCCAGTCCAAGCGCGCGAGTGCTGGATCTCTTAAAAACGAACGCATGCGGCTTTCGAGCTTTAACATGCTTTGTCGCGTGGAGGGATCTGCGTTGAGTTGATTTGCGACCTGTGCAAGCGAAGCAAAAAGCTCCTTGCGCGAGAGCTCAGCTTGAGTCAATCGAGTCCAAGCAGACCAAATCTTGGGATTGTTGTTCTCGTAAAG
>JBILEK010000117.1:0-2574 GCA_044352155.1 Bdellovibrionia bacterium | reverse complement strand
TTCTGCCATTCGGGCGTTCGAAGCAAACTGTTCATTATTCACCTTGTCTGTCCTCACTTCGAGCACTTTCCCTGCTGCCACTGGATTGTCTGAGGGTTTATTGAGTTTCTTAAGAGTGGATGCTTGATTTTGGTACCCCTCCAAACGCGACTTAGTGCGATGCACGCTGTTTCTTACGGTATCGAAACTTGTGTTTTGCGTGACTCTCACCCTATCTCCCTATTTCAGCGCAAATTCAGAACCGTCTTCAAGCAATCATCTGCAATAGAAATCACTTTTGCAGAAGCATCAAACGAGTGTTGAAACTGAAGCAAATTAGCGGTCTCCTCATCAATGGAGACGCCCGAAAGTTGATCCCTGAGCTTGCTCAGTTGAGTGTTGATGTTTTTTTGCTGATTGAGAGCCTCACGATTCCGATTCGCAATAATACCTACGTCACTGACGATCGAATTATACCAATCGTCTGCGGTGGCCTTACCTTCGTTCATGAGCTGCAGACCTTGAAGTCCAGAGATTGCATGAGCAATTCGATTATCCCCAGGCGCATCCAGCTGGGCTGCGGTGGCGATATTGTTAACGCTTGCTCTAACCTCGTCAGATAACCCGATGTACTCAGCGGCTCGAAACTTTCCTCCAGGTAAATCCCGAAAAAACTTCACGCCCTGCACTCCATTGCGAGTAACCCCTTGCTGGTGAATTTGGTTGACCGACTCAGTCATCCCAAAAGCCAGTTCATCGAGCTTATCGAGAACACCCGAGAGTGTCTTGTCGCGAACTTCAAGGAGAGCACCAATCTTGCCGCCTTTAAGCTCGTGAGTCACATTTGCGGCAGCGCTTGCGGAGGTCTTAATATCATAAGCGTTTTCAGGCTTTCCTTGGGTATCTGCAGGAGTTCTTTCAACTGAGAACTTCTCCGCCTGACTTCCGGCGACCAGAGGTCCGATCCCGCGAATGTTGATGTTGTATGAGCCGTTCTCGTCTTTGTGATGAGTAACATCAACAAGTCCAGAGAGCTTTTTAAGCGCGATATCGCGCTGATCTAATAGATCGTTAGGAGATCCGCCGCTGATCGCGATGGCCTTGATCTTGAGATTAAGATCCTTGATTTCTTCGGCCAGTGAGTTCGCTTCTTGTGCATACCCTTGGATCCGGTTATCGAGGTGCCCACGAATTTCATCCACGTCTTTACGGATTCTGTGAAAATCATTGACCAATGCCTGGGTCGCCTCGCGTACGGATGTGCGAACAGCCTCGCTGTTCGGATCATTGGCGAGCTTTCGGAATTCGTTAAAAAAACGAGACATCAAGCGATTGATTCCATCGCCGTTCATTTCATTAAAAACATCTTCGATTCCCTTAAGTGCAAACTCTTTCTCCTCAAAGTGGGATAGATCTCGAGTGCCGTTATTGAGCTGCTTCTCGAGATACTCGTCGTTAACCCTTGAGACCTGTCCAACATCAACACCTCGGCCGATAATCGATTTTGCGCCGCCGCCGCCTTGCTGCGGCACTGCGGTTTTGAAGTCGACCTTCTGTCTTGAGAAACCCTCTGTGTTGGCGTTAGCGATGTTATGACCAGTCGTGGCGATGCCGGCGCGGGCTGCTACCATCCCAGAGCGACCGGTATTCATCACATTTGGAAGGCCCATCGCAGATCTTTCCTAAACCTCTTGGCTCAGCAGCCTGGAGCTGCCCTGGTTTTTCACGCGTGTACCTTGCTGCGAGTATCGATCTGTACGATCGGCACTGACACCCAAAGCGTTTTCACGCATCTTTTTTAGGTGCTCAAGGGTCTTTTGGACCAGGGCGCCATTTTCTCGGTTTTGCTCCTGAACGCGCGCAACCAAAATCTGAAGCGTATTTAAAATGGAACGAAACTGATCTGCTTGCTTAAGATCGGTACCCTGAATCATGACCGCTAATCCAGAGAGAGTGATCTCTGAGGTGGGAGCTCTGAGCTCGATCGCAACAATCTCTAGCAACTCTTTACGGCGCTTTTCTTGCGTTTGAATCGCGTAGATTAACGCTTCTTTCGAGAAAGAGATTTCCTGGATGAGTTTTTTCTCGGCGCCAAGAAGAGCATCTCGTTCAGCACGCACCAACTCAAGGAGTTGGCGATGAAGACCGACCATCTCATGTAACGTCGAATAAAGGGCCTTTAACTGCGACTCCATACGCGAATCCTCCATGATTGCGCATGCAATTGAGCGAAAAAGAACTATCCGAGGCGAGCGCTAGCCATATGCTCGTCGACCATCTTGTCGGCGATTGCCTCTGGCTTCACGTTGTATTCTTTATTCGCGATCCTTTTTTTGAGTTCGGCGATCTTCTCCTCACGAATGTCAGGAGCGCCGGACGCAACCTCTTTTGCACGCGCCATATCTTTTGCACGCGCAGAAATCTCGGTGTTCACCGCTCCAGTGGATGGAGCATTTGCTGAATCAGCTTTCCCTGCCTCGTAAGCACTCTCGGCTTTTTTTGCAGCCGCGCTCTTCTTTGAAGCGACTTCGTTCGCCGTGGTTGAGCTGATGCTAGAGGCGTTCGGATTTACTTTCATTTCGAACCTCCTGTCCG
>JBILEK010000027.1:0-31312 GCA_044352155.1 Bdellovibrionia bacterium | reverse complement strand
CGCGACCCCACGGCGGGTTCCGTCCCGCTGGGCTCATAACCAGTGTAACTGTTTGGCGCGAGGGAAGCAATGATCTGATCCGCAAGACCCACTCCTCCGTTACGGACCGCTGCTTGAGAAAACTCAGAGTCCATCATGCTGCGATAAATTTTTGTCGCAGCCGACTCCATACTATACTCGCTTGACGGGACTGTATCCCTCATCACTTTCATCAAGTAATCAAGGAACATAGACTCCATACCTTCGGCGGCCTGTACGATTTGGGGATCGACTTTCGAGCGATCTACCGCAACGCGCGCCGAGCTTTGGACATGCGAAACGACGGGAAGAGGGCGAGCACCCGGGGCGAGCGGTGCGCTCATACTCCCCCCTTCCCGACATAGTTCCGTGAAGCGTAAAAATGCGCGCGCTCGTCCGCATCCATGCGGTTCTGCTCGGGATCAATAGCTTGGTAACCCACCATCCTAGCAGGTCGTTGTCCTTGCCTTGTTTCCTGGATTGAGGCGCACCCCTGCGCCGTAGAGCTCGATTGGCCATCCTGACCTCGAGCGCGCGTCTCTCCGCTTCTGCGGAAACTCTCGTCCCAGTGCTCGGTGACGAGCAGAGGGCCCAAAACTTCGTCTAAAGCAAAACCATTCCAAAAAATCACATCAACTCCAAATCAGCCTGTAAAGCTCCAGCGCGTTTCAAAGACTGAAAAATCGCCGTTAGATCTTTTGGCGTTACGCCTAAAGTGTTTAGCGCCTTCACAAGATCTGCAACGCTTGTTGTTTTTTTAAGATCGAAAATCTTTTCTGACTTACCCTTTGTGCCTTGGATCTCGATGGAGAGATCTCCATGAGCAAGTGCCACGGGCGTAATTGAAACTCGATCTCCCATCACGACAGTGCCAGTGCGCTCATTTAAAACAACTTTAGCGTTTGAATCGACGTTCACTTCGAGATTCTCCAAAGTTGCAAGAAGCTCAACTGAGCTACCCTCATAGTTGAATGGCACGACAACATCGATCGTACCGCTATCTGCTGCGGAGGAAAACTTACCCCCAAGCTCGCCATTAATCAGGTTCACCACTCGAGCGGCAGTCGTGAAATCGGGATTATGTAGAGAAAGTCGAAAGTTTTTCTTTTGTGCAAATCCAGTTTCCAAGTCTTTCTCAATTGTAGCACCGCCTACAACTCGTCCCACAGTAGGAAAGGTCTTCCCACCGCCGTCAGCATTTGATCCGATACTCACTGCTCCTTGTGCAACTGCGTAGACATTTTGGTCACCTGCGCGGAGAGGGCTCACTAAGAGGACACCCCCCTCTAGACTTGAGGAGTCTCCGATTGAGCTGACGGTTACATCGATTCGGTTCCCTACGCGAGAAAACGGCGGAAGCTTCGCTGTAATAATAACAGCGGCTGCGTTTTTACTCTTCACCTGGGCTCCTTGCTGCACATCGAGCCCTAACTTTCCAAAAAGACGGGAGAGGGATTGGCTGGTGACATCCGTACTTGAATCGCCCGTGCCCTTAAGGCCCACTACGATTCCGTAACCGATCAAAATATTTTCACGCACGCCTTTGACGGCGGCGATGTCTTTAAGGCGTGCGGCCTCGGCACTCAGCCCAATTAAAAGCAGTAAACTAGCGCAGAACTTTAAGGCGGTATTCATAAAGTTTTCCTGAGGTAAGTTGTTCAGACTCGTCGAGATCTGAGTTGCGTACGACCCCGGTCATCGACATCCACTTATGTGACCCTCGATAAGGGATGCGTTTATTCGCCATGATTTTGTAATTGCCGTTTGGGAATCGGTCTACGATTTCGGCCATCATGATTTCGCCTTCTTTCATGTTGATCGCGGAAGTGAGGTCGAGTTCTTCAAAGGCGATTGCTCTTGGTTGGTCAGCCTCCGGGGTTGTCGCCGCTGCGGTTGCGGTGGCTCCTGATGTAGACGCAGGTGTCCGCTTGGTTTCAGAGCTCTTTTTTGACTCTTTTGCGAGTTGAATTTCGAGATCTCGTTCTTCTTCGCTTAAGCTTCGTTTAATTTCTGAACCAATATCTTTGAGTAAGGGACTTTCGACTTTAATTTGAACAATGTCGCCTAATCCGCGGATTTTATTTTTTGTAAAATAATAGTTCGTTTGGCCATCAGATGCCCATAGCGATCCCTCGTTCTGTGCGGTGTCTCGAAAATCATCTCTTGTTGCACGAAGTCCGTTTTTGTAAAGCCGTCTCACCGGGGGGGAGAACTGTGGGGAGTCACTGAAAGAGGGGTTACTTCCACTTCTACGAACCTGATCGCGGCTGTACTCGTCACGCTTTTCTTGAGATATCCAGCTTCGATGATCACCACGGTAATCGTCATACGAGTTCGACGTTGCAGGCCGCCGATCTAAGTGCCCGACCCGCCCGCCGGGGACGTCGAGATATCCTCCTTCTGGATACAGACCTCCAACGGTTTCCTGATCCGTGTAAGGCTCATCATCAAAGTCTTTACGGAGATTGCCCAATAAAGATCCACAGCCCGAGAAAACTAAGCACGCAATCAAAACCAGTCTGCTCATAATGCGACCTCTGCGATATTTGCGTCTGTAAGTCGACCGACAATCTCGCGTTTTGTGCCTCGAGTGAGCACTCGCACGGACTCACCGATTCGCGCAGGCTCCTGAACGATCCCCATGGTGTTTAAAACGATGCCAGATGACAGCAGGCGGAGCTGCACAGAGTCTCCTCGTCTGACGTCTGGAACTCGGATCACTCCTTGAAGGGTAATCAGTTGACCTTCCAGAAAGGTTTGGCGCGACTCTAACTGCTCAATCGAGGTGTCACTCTTGAGTGCAAGATTACGCAACTCTCGCGCAAGACCTTGAGCGACATTAATTTCGCGAATTTGCGCTACATCCTGACTCAGCCGCTCGCCCGGTCGAATTCGGCGCGCTGCCACGTATGCGCTCTGAAGTGCTCGAAAAGAAATCGTCCACTCACTTGTAAATCCCTCAGCTCCGCGAACCTGATAAGTGGCTTCGCCCGGCATCGGCTCCCCGACAAACTGAGCGGAGAGGACATCTGCGATTGGGGCTCCACGAGTCCAACGCGCTGGACCAGAGAACTCGACTTTGCTTACTTGAAAACGACGGATCAAATCCTCACGCGCGAAATCCTCAACCGAACTGCTTCGCGCATGAGAAAACCCAGAGGACAGAAAAAAAATAATGAAACTTACCGCTCTCACCTAGGTCGCCCTCCTGGCTATGAGACGCTTAAGCCCCCATCCTTGGGGACTTCATTGAATTAAAGACTACTTGATATTCACGGTCGCATTCAACATTTGGTCTGCTACGCCCATCACTTTTGTGTTCATTTCATAGGCCCGCTGCGTTTGAATCATGTCAACCATACTGTTGGCGACATTGACGTTTGATCCTTCTAAAACGTTTTGCTCAAGAGTTCCTAGCCCGTTCTCCCCTGGAACTCCTTGCGTCGGCTGACCACTACCAGCGGTGGCTTTATAAAAACTATTACCGAGAGCCATGAGTCCTTCCTCATTAACGAAGTTAACCAGTTGAATGTTTCCGATCGTGATGAGCTCGTTTTCAGCGCTAGCGACTTGGACTTCACCATTTTCTGCTACTCGAAAGCCACTGGATCCTGCGGGCACCGTCATTTGAGGAATTAAAAGAGCCCCCGTACTGGTCATGACTCGACCTTGTCCGTCTACTCGAAAAGACCCGTTGCGAGTATATGCGACTTCCCCGTTAGGAAGTTGCACAGAAAAAAAACCTTTCCCGTTGATCATCATGTCCATAGGTCTTGCTGTGGGGCGAGCTGAACCTTGTTCAAAAATTTTATGAGCTGCACCGACCTTGACGCCCAGTCCAGTTTGAACACCCACGGGGCTGTTGCTTGCGGCACCGAGTTGCGCTCCTGGCTCACGAGTCGTCTCGTACATCAAATCCTGAAACTCGACTTTACCTCGTTTGTAGGCATCAGTATTGACGTTCGCCATGTCGTTGGCGATTCGTTGAATTTGGGCTTGTTGAGCTTCAAGTCCTGTTGCGGCTGTCGTTAACGCACGAATCATCTATAGCCTCCGCCCATCATTGGAGCTTACCGATTTGGGCGGACTCTCTTGAAAGGACGTCATCATAGACTTTCATGGCTTTAAGTCCTTGCTCAAAGCCTCGATTTGCCTGAATGAGCTTCGTCATTTCTTCGATCGGATTAACGTTCGAAGTCTCCAACATTCCTTGTCGGACCTTCGAATTCACAGCATCCGGTAATCGATTCGTTTGCTCCGGATTAGAGAACAGCTGGTTTCCCTGCTTCCTTAGCCTCCGTGGATCTGCGACTTCAACCATGCTGATTCGCCCGATCAGCTGATCTCCGCCGTAGATGTCGCCCTGATCGGTCACGCTGATCGAGCCACGTACGTCCCTCACATTGATCATCCGCGCAAGAATCTCAGGCGGGGTAACAGGTTCAGCCGCGACTCCTCCTTGAGTCGTTGACCTTCCTTGGTTCGGCTGAACGGCTGTGGCTGGCAGCGCGGTTGCCAACCCACCTGGCTGAGACATCAACACAGGGAATCCCTCCTTCGTGACCAAAGTCCCATCGCTGGAGAGCTTAAGACTCCCAGCACGGGTAAGATGGATTCCAGTTGGTGTGCTGACCTCAAAAAAACCGGGTCCCTCAATCGCAAGATCAAGCGGGGACTGAGTGACGCGGAGATTACCTTGTTTAAAATTGGAGTACGTGCCGTCGACAATGACAAAGGACTGATCTTTTCCGTCGAGCGGTGTCATGTCTCTGTCTTTGATTGGACTTCTCGGCACGTCCATCGGAACTTTGACACGCTCTTCAGTTGCGAGATACTCACGGAAAGTTGGAGCGTCTTTTTTGAAAGCAAGCGTGTCCATGTTTGCCAGATTGTTGGCGACCGTATCGACAGCCTGTTGCTGCGCGACTGCTCCAGATACGATAGGCCAAAGTCCGCTTGCCAAAATCACGTTCCCCCAACCGTGAGAGGTAGCAATCGGTATGCCCGAAAATTTTCTTAAACGAAACTTTGAAGCATCGCTCCTGACCTTTTAAGAACTTAATAAAATTGCTGGGATTTTGAGTGAAAAATTTTTTCCATCGTTTCTCGTTAGAAAAGCCCTGCCGCTCAAAGGAGAGGCAAAAGTTTCCGCTTAGGCGGCAAGAAACTCCTTAATTTAGGAAAAACTTACCGCCTCACTCATGCTAGAGTTAAGAGAACTCATGCAGATCCTCTCCGCACGCCCCGTTGTTGAACATCGTGAGTCCGCACTGCGCGCTAGAATTTTGTCGTTCGAGAAAGCGCATCGCCGAAAACCTCACCTTGCCGTTGTTCTCGTAGGTCAGGATCCACCGAGCGTCTTGTACACAACAAAAAAAGCTAAGGAAGCTGAGCGTCTTGGACTCGCTCACTCGACTCACCACTTTGAGTTAGACGCAAAACCTCATGAAGTTCGAGAAAAAATCGAGTTCCTCAACTCCGATCCGAACGTCGATGGAATTTTGATTCAACGCCCTTTGCCGGCCACCCTGCTCAACCATGAGCTTGTCACTTGGGTAAATCCTAGAAAAGACGTTGACGCATTTCATCCTGAACTCATCGGGAAGTTGATTCTAGGTTTTCCGAGTTTGATCTCATGCACGCCCTTAGGGATTATTCATTTGCTGGACTATTACAAAATACCAATCGCGGGTCAGCTTGCTTGCGTCGTCGGCCGTAGCTCAATTGTTGGAAAACCTATGGCCATATTATTACAAAGTCGCGACGCCACCGTGATTCAAGCTCATTCAAAAACGAGAAATCTTGCCTCCGTTACACGACTTGCAGATCTTTTGATCGTAGCTGCCGGCAAGAAAGGACTAATCAAAGCAGAACACGTCAAGCCTGGCGCGACCGTTGTGGATGTTGGCATTCATCGCGATGCGACAGGGCTCATCACTGGCGACGTGGATTTTGATTCTGCTCAAAAAGTTGCGGGTGCCATTACGCCCGTTCCTGGTGGCGTGGGACCTATGACGATCCTTACCTTGTTAGAAAACACAGTTTCTGCGGCGGAGCTCTCCTCGAGCTAGACATTCACGGGTCGTAAAGGGTAAACGCTTTTATCATGTTAAAGCGCACATCTTTGCACGAAGAACATCAAAAACTCGGCGCGCGGTTGATTGATTTTGGTGGCTGGGAGATGCCCGTACAATACCCCAGTGGGCTTGCAACTGAGCATCATGCGTGCAGAAAAGCAGTTGCCCTCTTTGATGTAAGCCACATGGGAGAGATATTGATCGAGGGCGATGGGGCCCAAGAGTTTTTAAACTTTTTACTTACAAACGATCTTTCTCGACTCAACATCGGGCAAGCGCAGTACTCTGTGATGTGCTCAGAGGATGCGGGAATCGTCGATGACCTGGTTACGTATCGATTAGGCCGTGAGCGCTTTCTAGCCGTTGTAAATGCTTCCAACACCACAAAAGATTTTCAACATTTTCAAGATGTGCTTGGCGCAAGGCGTGAACAGTTCCCAAACGTGAAAGTCACGGACCAAAGTACAAACTATTCGCAAATTGCAGTTCAAGGCCCGCAAAGCACACTGCTCGTGCAAAGGATCACCTCGATCCCTCTGTCGGAGTTAAAGACCTATTGGTTTCATGAAGGTCTACTTTTGGGCTCTATTCCTGCCATCATCGCAAGAACTGGCTACACGGGGGAGGATGGTTTTGAGTTGTACTTTTCTTGGGATCGCGGCCCAGAGGTTTGGTGCGCTCTCCTCGACCAAGGGGCATCACTTGGAGTAAAACCCTGTGGATTAGGTGCGCGCGATACGCTTCGGACTGAGATGAAATTCCCTCTCTATGGACAAGAGCTCACGGAAAAAACCAATCCACTTGAAGCCGGTCTCGGCTGGGTGACAAAGATCGATAAACCTAGCTTTATGGGTAAAGAAGAGCTTCTCAAAATCAAAAAGCGTGGCATCTCACGAAAACTAATCGGTCTTCGCAGTCTCGGAAGGGAGATCCCGAGATCAGGGTATGCTGTGTTCAATGGAGACGGATCACGGCAGATTGGGTATGTTACAAGCGGCACCCACTCACCGAGCTTGAACTACCCGATCGGAATCGCTTATGTCGATTCAGTGCACTCTGAGATAGGACTAAAGCTTCTGGTTGAAGTGCGTGGTTCTAAAATCCCTGCTGAAATCGTCTCTACTCCGTTCTATAAAAGAACTTAAGAGGTAGCCCATTCATGAGCATTCCAAAGGATCTAAAGTACACGAAAGAACACGAGTGGGTCAGAGTTGAGGGCAAGAGCGCGACCGTTGGCGTGACGGATCATGCTCAGAGCGCGCTTGGAGACGTCGTGTTTATCGAGCTCCCCTCAGTGGGACGCGAGTTTAAGAAAGGCTCCACTTTTGGCGTCGTCGAGAGCATTAAAGCAGTGTCTGATCTTTACGCTCCTCTGTCAGGAACGGTGACTGCAACTCATACCGAACTCACAAACGATCCCTCAAAAGTGAATCGCGAGCCCTACACTGGAGCTTGGATGCTAAAAATAGAGATCTCTGATCCAGCTGAGCTCTCTTCGCTGATGGATGCCTCTGCGTATGAGCAGTACATCTCCACATTAAAGTAAAGACTCATGATCTCGATCCCATTTAATATGCGGATCACCTGGTCTTCTGAACTGCGCGAGCAACCAGAGGATCTCGAACAGATGCGCGCGGGCGTCAGTTTTTTAAAGGAGCGTCTCTCTCAGGCCAAAACTTCGCTCGAGAGAGCACAGGTTTTAGGTTGGATGGGAGCTTATCTCCGCATCATCGGCGAGCTCGAAGAGTCAAAACAATGTTTTCTTCAGGCTCTAGAGCTTGCGAGCTCCGCTCACGAGCACAAACTCGTCACAACTCTACAAGTGCGCCTCTCCACAACCCTTCACTGGCTTGAAGAGTACGAACAGTGCGAAGCTCTGCTGGCAGATCTCCGAAGGCAACTCGCCAATGATCCTGCGCGAATGGATTACGTTCATCAGCATTACGGGAAACTGTTAATCGAGCTCGGTAAGTTTAATGAGGCTAGGGTCGAGCTTGAGCAAGCCCTCCATCTCCGGAGAAAAAAAGGGGAACCTGAACTCATCCAGTCCACCCTTCAGGCGCTTGATCTTTTAGATCGAATGAAAATCCGCTCCGGTCAGTCGAGCTAGTTACTTCCAGATCTCATCGAAAGCGTACAAGTCGCGAGGATACTCGTACCAGGCGACGGGCTTAGCGTTTTGAAATCTCCAAATATGCGCGACACGGTACTCATGCTTCTTGCCGTTTATTTCTAAGCGGTCCGAACACAGAACCACAGCGTGCTGATCAGAGGCCAAAATATCGTGGATCTCGATCTGGACTGTTCCGCTTGAGAGCGTCTTCCATTTTGTAGCCAGATCGCTAAACGTGTGACGAGTATACTTTCCTGCCAAAGAACTTCTCCCAGGCACTTGGAATGTCATGTCCTCAGCACAAGCATTAAGTACAGCCGAGAGATCTCCTCGACTCAAGTCGGCGTAGAGCTTTTCAAGAATTATTACATACGGATGCTTCATGAGTAGGTCTCCAGAGGAGGGCAGCTGCACATTAAATTTCGATCTCCATAGACGTTATCGATTCGCGCCACCGAGGGCCAAAACTTGCGCGTCCGTACCCACGGCAACGGAAACACTGCGCGCTCCCGCGAATAGGGACGATCCCATTGATCACTCGCGATTTGGCTGGCGGTATGGGGTGCGTTTTTAAGGAGATTATTCTTTCGATCTGCTTTTCCACAGGCGATTTCTTCAATCTCAGCTCGAATCGCGATCATCGCGTCACAGAATCGATCCAGCTCTGGGAGAGACTCGCTCTCAGTGGGTTCAATCATCAGGGTTCCCGCTACAGGGAACGAGATCGTCGGCGCATGAAAGCCATAGTCCATTAAGCGCTTTGCGAGATCTTCGACCTCGATCCCGGCTCTCTCTTTCAAGGGTCGAAGATCAAGAATGCACTCATGAGCAACCCAACCGCCCTCTCCAGTGTAAAGAATTGGGAAATGATCTGAGAGGCGATGAGCAATGTAATTGGCGTTTAGAATTGCAATCTCGGTTGCTCGCGTGAGTCCTGCTCCCCCCATCATGCGAATATACATCCAAGAAATAGGCAAAATACTCGCGCTACCAAATGGCGCCGCCGAAACGGCGGAGATTGCGTTTTTTCCGCCTGTCTCAAATAAGGTGTGTCCCGGAAGAAAGGGTGCCAAATGTGCACGCACACCGATGGGGCCCATCCCGGGCCCGCCACCACCGTGAGGGATGCAAAACGTCTTGTGCAGATTCAGATGACAAACGTCTGGACCAAACTCGCCTGGGCGGCACTTTCCAACCAGAGCGTTCATGTTGGCTCCATCCATGTACACTTGTCCGCCTGCTGCATGCACGACTTCACAAACCTCTCGCACAGCGACTTCAAAAACTCCGTGTGTCGATGGATAGGTGATCATCAATGCCGCTAAGCGGGAGCGATGTTCATTCGCTTTAGCGCGCAAATCATTTACATCTATGTTTCCCCGTGAATCACACTCAACAACTACGACTTGCATTCCAGCCATTGAGGCGCTCGCCGGATTCGTGCCGTGAGCAGATTTAGGGATCAAACAGACATTGCGATTCCCCTGTCCGATTGATTTTAAATACTCGCGGATGACCAGCAGTCCTGTGTATTCCCCTTGAGAGCCCGCGTTGGGTTGTAAAGACACAGCAGAGAATCCTGTGATCTCAGAAAGCCAGCGCTCAAGCTCATTAAGCATCTTTAGATATCCACTGACTTGTGTGCTTGGTGTAAAGGGATGAATTTTTCCAAACTCCGGCCAGGTGACAGGAAACATTTCGGCCGTTGCATTCAACTTCATCGTGCAAGATCCCAAGGGGATCATTGAGTGAGTCAATGATAGGTCCTTAGACTCCAAACTTCGCATGTAACGCAAAAGCTCAGTCTCGGAGTGATGTGAGTTAAAAACAGGATGCCTCAGATAGGGCGTAGTCCTTAACGCGGGGGGAAAGTCTTGCTGAAAAAGATCCGAAACCGAAACAGACTTCTCCGGACTAAACGCCTTTAAAATCGACTCAATATCTTTGACTCGCGTCGTTTCATCCAAACTGATGCAGACCCGAGAAGCGTCTACTTTGCGAAAGTTCATCCCTGCCGTCTGAGCACGAGCCAAAACCTGATCGACTGCTCCAGGCGTCGTTCGGATACAAAGAGTGTCAAAAACATCCGTACTCTCGATTGCATAACCAAGCTGCTCTAATCCGCGCGCTAGCCCCCGCGCTAAGCGATACACTCGAAGCGCAATCTCTCGCAGTCCGTCGGGTCCATGATAAACCGCATACATGCTGGACATGATTGCAAGAAGGACTTGCGCGGTGCAAATATTGCTCGTCGCTTTGTCGCGACGGATGTGCTGCTCTCGGGTTTGTAGAGATAACCGATATCCTGTCTTGCCCTCGGAGTCTTTGGAGACTCCGATGATCCGTCCAGGCATCCGTCGCGTGTGCTCTGACTTGACTGCAAAATAAGCGGCGTGCGGACCGCCAAATCCCATGGGCACACCAAATCTTTGCGCTGAGCCCACAGCAATATCAGCCCCCATCTCCCCTGGTGATCGCAAGATGCAGAGAGCCAGTAGATCAGCTGCCACAGTGATGAGTGCGCCAGTTTGTCGCGCTTTCTGAATCCAAGCTTGATAGTCTGTACGTTTTCCAAAAAGATCCGGGTACTGCAGTAGTGCTCCAAAAAAATCCTGGCTCAGCGTCGCGGTTTTTGGGTCAGAAACAACGATCTGAATCCCGAGTGGCTCAGCTCGAGTCGCTAAGACGTCGATCGTTTGAGGATAGCAGCCTTGATCGACAAAAAACTTTTTTCGTATTTGTCCGTGGGCTGAAAAAGAAAGAGCCATTGCCTCTGCCGCAGCAGTCGCCTCATCCAGCATCGAGGCATTGGCGATCTCAAGCCCAGTTAAGTCTGCAATCATGGTCTGAAAATTAATCAGCGCTTCCAACCGACCTTGTGCAATCTCAGCCTGATACGGAGTGTATTGAGTGTACCAACCTGGGTTTTCAAGAATGTTTCTCTGAATCACAGGCGGAACGATGCAGTCGGCGTAACCTAGTCCAATGTAGCTCTTTAGAACTTGATTTTGGAGTGCATGTGCCTTGATCTCTTCGAGCGCCTCGGATTCGCTTAAGGCTCGTGGGAGCTGCAGCGGCCGCTCGGAGCGAATAGGCTCTGGAATCACTGCATTCATCAGCGCGCTTAACGACGGCTGCTTAAGCGCATCCAGCATTTTAGCGATTTCATTTTCCGCAGGGCCAATATGCCGACGAGTAAACTCTTGCGATTCACGCTCCATGGCGTTCAAACTCACTTTCGGTTTTCTGCTTGACACGAAACTTTGGGAAACCTCTTCTCTTCTCGATTTTGAGACGGTATCAAACCCCTAGATTCAGTCATCAAAGAGATCACTACTTAGCACATGACACCTCCGTCTCTCAAAACATCTGCGCTTGAGTCTTTATCGGACGAGGGCCTTCTTAAAATCTTCAATACTTCGATCCTAGCAACACGGGCACATGCTGGGGGTTCCGAAAACGATGAGCTTTCCCGCCTGATGGCTGGCCGCGCATTTAGATCGATTTTAAGCGCAGTCCGCCAACTCGCCGCCTCCGAGCGTCTCTCCGAAGCTGAGGCGTCAGAAGAGATCATCCGTACCTTTCGACGTCTCGACGAGTTGTGGGGTAACTACATCTTTCGTGAGGGAATTACGAAGATCCGGGGCGAGCCACCTAGGTCCTAAGTACGAACTGCCACTGAATTTTGACCTGCCCTGTGTCTTCGACTAAGCCCTTAGGTGGATTAGGAAATGGGCCCGCTTCGTTGAACGCCCTCACCGCAGCATCATCGAGATCCCTTGTGCCAGACTCTTCAAGCACCTGAACTCGAATCACTTCTCCTCGAGAGTCAAGTGTCACTACAGTTCGAGTCACATGCTCCATATTGCTTGCGGGGTTTCGACCTGTCCGAAACAACCGAGCCAGTTGATCCTGAAGTAGCGGGCGCCAAGCGCGCTCCAACTGGTCGCGAATGCGCTGATAGTAGCTAAAGTAGATAAACTCTCTGGTGTTCAGGGCCGTTGCCTCCGACTCTTGAACACCTTTCACGTGATCCTGCGGAGCGACTCCTAGATCTGTGTTTAAGTTTTTCCATTGCGGTGTGTCGGCTGGTTGAGCTGCTAAATTGGGTCGAAAAATTTTCACACCTAGGTCTGAGAGTGCGGGCTGCTTTTTAGGCGCTGGATTTGATGGCCGAGCAATCGGGTTCGCAGTCAAGCTCGTGCGAGCGACGCTCTGCTTTGTTACGATTCTGTTCTCTCGACCTAAGTATGCGTCCTCTCGAGCCTTTTTGGTCGGCTCGCCGGCGTTAGACTGCACGATTTGATTTTTTGGATGCGCTTTTTTCAACTCCTGAAGGGCCGCGGGATCGAGCCAAACAATTTGATCCTCTTTCAAAGCTGGCGGCGACCATGATCGATGCGATAGTCCGAGCGCAACTAGAAGCCCGAGCAGATGGGCGCAGACAGAAAATCCGAGGGCTCGTTTGAAAAGCACTGAGTCCATCGCGTAGAGAGGCCTCCACGCGACGGATCGTCAAAAATCATCGTCTTCTTTAAGAAATTCGCTCGAAGAGTCTTGGGTCTCGGTCCCGGTGTCGCCCAGCCTTTTCTGCGGCTCTGTCCCTTCGATAAACGGCATGATCCGCGCCTGAGGAGACTTAGGATCCACAAACTTCCCAGTACTCAGATGCATGGGCGCCATTACAATGCCACTAGGTGAAACGAAATCCTCATCCTGAGGATAGTTTTTGATCGCCTCCTGCATGTAGCCAAGCCAGATGGGGAGCGCTGCTTTTCCGCCGGTTCCATCACTCCCTAGAGTTTGCTGATCATCAAATCCAACCCACGCGCCAGTCACAACACTCGGAGTGTAACCCATGTACCAAGCGTCGCGATACTCGTTGGTTGTGCCCGTTTTACCTGCAGACACTCGACCCAACGCCTTGGCGCCAGCACCTGTACCGTTTTCGACCACAGCTTTCATCAATCCAGTCATGACATAAGCGACTCGAGGATCCATGAGCTGCTCTGACTGTGTCGGATCTGGTGGAAACCTAGATTGACCCTGGCCAGCGACGCGATTTAAAAGTACGTCTGTTGCTGAGTCTGCCCCGATAGCAGGCGGAGCAGAAGCGCTCGGACTCGGAAGCACTTGAAGGGACTTTAAGTGCGAGACTGCGGCGTTCGGAGGATTGTCTTCAATCACTTTTCCATCTCGATCCAAAATTTTCTTTATAAAAATGGGCTCCACACGAAGTCCAAGACGAGGAAAAAGTGCATAAACTCTTGTCAGCTCAACTAAGGGAACACCCATGCTCCCTAACGAAATTGAAAGATCCTGCGGAAAATCTGAGTGCATGCCTAAGCGCTTTGAATACTCAATCAGATAGGGAACACGCAGCATCTCAACAAGTCGGATGGTCGGGATATTTCTAGAAAGCACCAGGGCCTGCCTCAGGGTGGTATCGCCGTGAAACTTTTCTTCGTAGTTGGTAGGTTTCCACTTTCCAGAAGTCTCGTCTTCAAACACCAAGGGCGAGTCCTCGAGAACACTCGCGGGGGTAAGTCCGTTTTCGATTGCTGCCGCGTAAATGACTGGCTTGTAGGCAGAGCCGGGTTGTCGCTTTGCTTGAATGGCTCGATTAAACTCTGAATCCTCAAAGTCGTATCCACCCTCAAGCGCAAGCACATAGCCCGTCTTAGACTCAAGCGAGAACAAAGCACCTTGGATCTTTGGTTTTTGCTCAAGATCTGCGACCCACAGCTTAGAGGCTGCGTCTTTCCTTAACGTAACAAGTACGACGTCTCCCTCTTTCACTATGTCAGGCACTGGTTTCATGGGCTTTCCGGGAGTCGTCCATGCAAGAGCACTCCAAGGAAGTATTGCGACACTTGAACCCACTTGAATCGAAAATCCTTTTTTTTGAGGATCCACAGCCAAAACAAGTCCCTCATAAATCTCTTTCGGCGCGATCAAATCATCGTCTGACTTGATCGATGCCTCGCGCATGGCGGCCTCGGGTCCAAGCTTTCCTTCGGGCATCACAAGATTAAAAGGAACCTTTTTTCTAAATAATGCTTCTCTGGATTGAGCCAAAAATGCTGACTTTTCCTCTGCCTTTGTAAGGCGACGAACTGGCCCGCGATACCCCATCTTTCGATCCACAGTGCGTACGCCTTCGCGCAGACTTGCTCGCGCTGCTTTAAACAGGCGCGGCCCTGACGGGACGTAGACGGTAAGGCCCTCCTCAAGAACCATCTGAGAGCCATACTTTTCGACGAGGTACTTTCGGATGTGCTCGACAAGATGAGGTGCGACCTTAGTGTTCAGCTCTTCTGGATAATAGACCCTTAGCGGCAGGTTCGAAGCCTGAAGCATTTGCTCTTGCGAAATCATTCCAACTTCTTGCATGCGCCGTAAAACGTATCGCTGTCGCTCTTTTGCTCTACTGGGGTTTCGGAATGGGTTGTACTCAGACGGAGCCTTAGGGAGCCCCGCCAGCAGGGCGGCCTCTGGGAGCGTTAGCTGTGAAACATCTTTTTTAAAATAGACCTGAGCCGCAGCCTGAATTCCGTAAGCTCCAAGGCCAAGATATATCTGGTTCAGATAAAGAAAGAGGATCTGCTGCTTCGTGAGATTCGTTTCTAAACGATTGGCCAGAATCAATTCGCGAATCTTTCGAATGACGTTTCGATCTGGATCCAAAAACAGAGACTTTGCAACTTGTTGGGTGATCGTACTTCCACCCTGAACCGTCTGCCCTGCTTTGATATTTGCAATCATAGCACGCAGGATTGACTGGATGTTTACACCTTTGTGCTGAAAAAAATGATCGTCTTCCGCAGCTAAAAAAGCTTGTACAACGGTGTTCGGAATTTTTTCAAAAGGCACGATGTAGCGCCGTTCTTTGAAAAACTCGGCAATCAAAACCTCTTTACCGTCCTCTTGGACAAAAACTCTTGTGCCACCAAGTGGTTTATAATCTGAGATTGAAATGATGGGAGGTAATCCGCGCGAAATCCACCAGTACCCCAATGACCCCACTAGAATCGCACCAGCGGCGACAATAAGGCTGGTGAGTCCAAAAAATTTTCCAAGCTTTCCAAAAAATGTTTTCATCACTGACTCCCCGCCAAGCTGCGCAAATGGTCAAGAAACAACGTTGCCGCTTTCTTTCCTCGAAATATAATTTCCTCTCTTCTTTGAAAGTCGAGAAAACCAATATCCTCAAGAGAGGGCGCAAGAACAAGGTCTGCGTCCTTAATCGCCGAAAGAGATAACTCGCGCATCTTTCTTAAGCGCTCCTCTGATTCTTTTTCTAGGCCCTGTGGAGAGATCGCGCCACGCGCCGCAATCACATCAATCACAACTATAGGACCCTGATACCTCTCGCGTGCAGAAGAGATGGCATAACCTTGACCGTCTACTACTCCGCTGAATCGCTCACCATCAAGTTCAACTGGCGCACTCTGCAGGGATGGGTTTTCAAGGCAGCCTTGAAGAATTTTTCTTAACGGACCTTGGTTGAAACAATGAAACTTTACTCCGTGCTGCCCACAAAGAAACGTCGGGATCACGGTCTCAGACAGATCCATGGATGAAAAAGCCTGTGAAATTGATTTCTCTATGCTCCTAGAGCTCACTTTACCCACCCAGCTCATCCAGCCTTTTTTTGCCAAAGGGAAAGCACTGGGTCCAAACCGCAGCAGCTTCCAATCCATCTCGCTTGGCGTCTTTGAGGTTGAGTAGCTCAGAGCAACGAGTCCGCTTAGTTCGCTCGCGTAGATCGCACGAATAGGGATCTTGTACTCATGAAGAATTTGTAAAACGCCCACGGCACTCAATGACCTCGCTAGCCCAGGACCCAAGACCAAGACAATGCCTTGAGATTTGAGACTTGGCGGTCCATAGAGCTCGTCGCTCGGCTCTGCGCTCGTCTCCGATTGATCTAGGGAGGTGCCAGAACGTAAAGCTTCTGTCTGTGTGGCCGTTGAAGTTGTTCGCGTTGAAGCGCAGGCGACCAAAAAAAGCATCGCTACAGTGAGCGTCTTTTTTCGTGTAATGGGCATTGTGATTTACGTCTCCGCGCGCTTCCAGTGTATCAAGTATTCGATGTTTCCATCCGCTCCAGTGATAGGGGATTCTAACAAGCCTAAAGATCGCAATCCAAGGCTTTCGCCCGCGCGCTGAATCTCCTCAACAACGCGAACGCGAACTTGCTCTGATCGGACGATTCCGCCTTTTTCGACGTGCTCGCGTCCCGCCTCGAATTGAGGTTTTACGAGCGTCACCCACTCAGCATGTTGTGATGCAAGCTGCAGCGTGGGCGGTAAAATTTTGGCGAGACTTATAAACGACACATCAATGACGATTAAATCAACTCGTTCAGGAACATCCTGGTTTGAGAGAGTTCGAGCATTAATCCTCTCTTTGATGATCACTCGAGGATCACTCCTGATTTTCCAGTCCAACTGATTATGCCCTACATCGATGGCATACACACGAGATGCGCCACGCTCGAGCAAAACCTGCGTAAAGCCACCTGTTGAGGCACCAATATCTAGACCCACACGATCAGAGACGGGGATATTCCAACGGTCTAGAGCCGCGATAAGCTTAAGAGCTCCGCGAGAAACATAGCCATGATCAGAAACAAGAAGTCGAATCTCAGAATCCACTGAAACGGATATGCCGGACTTCGTGATCTTCTGACCATTCACGATCACGGAGCCTGACAGCAAAAGCGCTTGCGCACGCTCACGCGATTGCGCAAGTCCGCGCTCAACCAAAATGAGATCGATACGCTTTTTGCCGCTCACTCCGCAGAAGAGCCGAACGGCTCAAGTGTCGAGTTTTGAGAGAGAAGTTGGACACGTTTTTCTGCACTTGTAAGGACTTCCTGACATTGCCGCACGAGCTGGACTCCTGACTCAAATGCCTTAAGCGAGTCCTCAAGACTGAGCTCACCAGATTCGAGGCGTTTGACGATGGCTTGTAGCTCTTCAAGGGATTTTTCAAACGACATACCCCGAGGTCCTACCACGCAGGTCAGAAGGTTTCCAACTGCCTATCCCTTAGACAGAGTCCGAGATTTTGTGTCACTTAAATTAATATAATTTCATTTAATTTCAAACACTTACGTATGGTCCGATGGCCGGGTCCTTGCTGACCTAGAAGGGATGATGTCTCTTCTTGGTGTTATCCCGATCTCCATTTTGCTCGCTGTTCCCGTAGCGCACTCGGCGTCGGAGATGATGTTCTCCTGGGGGGAGATGAAGCCGATCGACTTTGCGGCCGTTGTTCAGGGTGAAACATTTTCTTCTCTCTCAAACCAGCTCACACCCCAGTTTGATGAGAAATGGATATCAAAAGCTCTTGATGATCCCGAGCATCGAATTGCAAATCTGTTTCAAGTTCCAAAAGTCCTCCGCCCCAACGTAGAGTTTTGGCTCAGGGTTTATACACAGTATTCGACCCATGATGTTGTTTTCTTTGATGATCAACACCCTGAGATCGTTTACGAGGTCTTGGATTTTCGCGAGCTCGATCGAAGTGCAAGAAATCGTGTCGTTTACGAAATTCTCAGAAACCGCAGGATCGAAAAAAAACTCCGCGCGTACAAAGAAGCGTTTCGTGATCTACAGGTGAGTGGTGTTGCAAAGACTCCAGAGGCGCGCGCGATTGTACAAGCCGTTAAGCGCTCTCCTCATAAACACAGCTTCACTCAACATCTCCAAAATCTGCGCACTCAAACAGGTCAGCGAGATAACATAGTACGAGGTCTCATGCGTGCGGATGCACTCTTCCCGATCATGGAAAGACTTTTTGTACAGTATGGCCTTCCTTCTGAGTTGACGCGTCTTCCGCTCCTTGAGAGCTCGTTCCAAGAGAGAGCAACTTCACGAGTTGGTGCAAAGGGCGTTTGGCAGTTTATGCCTGCAACGGGAAAAGAGTTCATGCTGGTGAACGAAGGCTATTCTATCGATGAGCGTCTATCTCCCTTTAAGTCGACTATCGCTGCAGCAAAGCTCATTCAGCGACATCATAAAGTACTCCATCAAAACTGGGCGTGGACGATCACGTCTTATAACTATGGAATACGTCCTCTGCAAAGAGTTGCAAAGCAGCATCGTGATCTTGAATCAGTAGGGCGCTTAATCAAGTCCTGCAACCAGCGCGTACTTGGATGGGCTGGGCGAAGCTATTACGCTGGTTTTTTAGCAATTATCCACGCTGAAGCGTATCGTGAGCTGTTCTATGGCCGCGCTCCAGAGGTAAAGGAGACTGCAATTCAGTTCGCGAGAATCGCAACTCCCTCGAATCTATTGGAGTACTCGCTGACTCATGGTGTTTCGATCGAGGCACTCAGACGCCTTAATCCAGATGTGCCGAGCTTGAAAAAGACTCTTCCCGTGGGGTTTTGGCTTGTTCTCCCTGAGGGCTCCTCACATCACACGATGGTTTCAGCTCAGCAGTGGGCAGAAACAAAACGGCGCTTCCGCCGCCCATTAAAGCCTACGGATCACTCAGGCTGAAGCACGTTGACCACTCCAGGAGAGCTCACAAAGCTCTGGGACCAAACGTTTTTACCTTTTTCATCTTGAACGGTCGCGATCGAAAATCCTTCTGGAATCTGAACAGCAATGAATCGTGGAGCCGCAGCCTCAAGCTTGGCTTCAGGATTAAGCGCTCCTTCGCGATTGAGAGTATATGTTTCAGGTAGAAGCGTCCCGCTTCCAGTAACGGAGTGCACTTTGGCCATGAGCTCTGCCGCCTCTAAGCGAGCAAAAAGCCCTGGAATCGCTCCCACAACAAGCCCGCTCTCAGCACTGATACCCCCGCTGAGCTGCGACACCCACTCTTGAATTTGTGCTTGTGGAAACATAAAGAGCTGAACTTGGTTGCGGTCTTTTCTTTCGATTTGAAAACGATGCTTAAATCCTGCTTTTCCTTGCGCCTCAAGAAAGATCGGATAGGCCGCAAAAGTGACGAGATCCTTAAAGCTAAACGCGCCTCTCTGATCGCTCTTCGTACGTTGAGTGGAGCCGATCGCGCGCACCTGAATGCCCGAGTATCCTTTGAACTCCGCATGAGTCGCGTCCTGCACTGATCCATCGAGATCCAGAAGCTCGGGTTTCGCAAGATCAAGGTATGTAGCAGTTGAGCTTAGCACTGGAACGGCTACCGCTGCGCTTCTTGCGGAACCATTTTGTCGAACATGAATAAGATGGATCCCGGGTTGCGCGTTAAAGAGGATGAACGCAGCTCTTCCCTCAGGACCTTCTTTGTAGATCGCTGACTCACTTCGAGCCGTAAACTCTATGCTCCAGCCTTTTTCTAAAACGCCATAAACGATGCCCGCTTGCTCTTGGATCTTAAGTTCATGAAGAGAAGCTAGAATACGGGCGGTGTTGTTTGAAAGGATAGGCGTAGGCTTCGCTCGCGCTTCCTGTGGCCGAGCTGAAAGTCGCGCGATCGTATCGAAGTAACGTGAAGCTCTTAGTTTCACCCAGGCGTACTGCTCAGGATTTGAGTGAACGCGCATGCCCTCGGATGCAAGAATCTCCCGCTCAACGCCCTCGACCTTTTGGTCCCAGTGAAAAGCCTCTATCCACTCAAGGGTCGATGGTGAAGGTGCCAGAAACGATACTGCTTTCGATTGAGACTCTGACTGCGCTGAGCGCCCATCACTTGACTTTGCGTCGGCTACAGGCGCCCGGGGCGCGGCTTGGCTCACGACAATCGCTTCCGCTTGTGTCACTGGCTGAGTGATCGTTTGACTACTCTGAATAGTCTCGCTTAGGTCGGGAAGCTTTTTTACGAGAATAGCGCGTGGTGAGTAGTCAAATTTTCGGACTTCAGCATTATTGAAAATTTCTGGAATATCTCCAGCCACTGCGGCTTGCACAAAGTTCTCTGCAACCAAAGTCCCTAGAGTTTTAAGCGGTGCGCTCGCTTCTTTTTTAGCGTCGTCTCTAGGCTTTTGTTTTACAGTTTGCGCGGCGCTGGTCTCTGTAAACATCGACAACTTGTCACTTTCACTCTCTGCTCGAAGCTGTCTCTTGGGCACAGGGGTCGACTTTAACTCACTTTGATACTTTGTATTCTCGTTGACCGCAGGCGCATGAATCTTCGAGCGAGGATGATCCAGAGGGGTGGCTATGAAATCATACTTTGGTTTAGCCACGATCTCTGTCTTTTTGACATCTAACCTCTGAGCGGACTCTTGGGCCTGAATACTCATTGCCTGCGCGAGTTGGATACTCTCAACCTTTGGCTCAACTAGCGCTAATTGAAACGCTTCTCTAATTTCAAAATAGGCCAAACGCATCTGCTCCGCATCACTGAGTTCATGATCCAGAGCAAGATCCACTTCCTCCCAACCTTCCAGCGCAAGGATCGAAACCCGTGCCGCCTGCTCAAGCTCTGAGAGGTTGAAATCTGTTTGTTCGGCCTGCCTTGCAAGCGCCGTCGAAGAAACTCGATGGATCGAGGAGCGAACGACCCGAACCTCAAGCTTTGCAGTCTCTGCGATTGCATAGGAGCTTAGCTTTTTAAGCTCAAGTTGCGAGAGCGCACTCCCAAGCTCAGAGAGCGGTAAACTCACGGCTACTGAAGTTTTTGAATTTACGATTTTTAGCCAAACACCCGCGCAAATCAGCGGAATCGCACACGCGATCGATAAGTGAGAAACGAACTTCAATGCACGAATCCGTCGTGCCGCCAGTCTTCCGTCCATGAAAGATCGCGATTGCCCTTACTCCAAGGATACCAGACCCTAAGGCTTGAGCAAGTGGCTCAAGGCCGATAAAATAAATGACTACTCAGACCGAATAGTCAAAAATCAGTGACTGGTCGCCTTCGCACGCTCTTTTGTCGCAATCCGAAGCCGCGCTCGCTCAAGCTTGCGGAAGTATTTAATCCGCTGCAGTTCGCTTAAATCCGCGGAGTTCAAATGCTTTTCGGCTTTCTCTAGTGCCAGCTTTGCACGCTCGAAGTTGATTTCACTTGTGAGCTCAACCGTCTCTGCGGCAACCGTAACGTGATCGCTGTCGACTTGAAAAAAACCGTAAGAAATGAACCCAAAGTCCTCTCCAGCACTCGAGTGGTACTCAAAAAGACCGGGTTCGAGATTTCCAACCATTTTCTGGTGGCCTGGCAAGATCTGGATCTGGCCCTCCGAGCCCGTAAGGGTGATCTCATCCGCCTGAACGTTTTCGACGATTCGGCGATCAGCGCTAAGAACGGTGAGTTTCAACATCATTACACCAGGGTTTTAGCCTTTTCGATGGCGTCTTCAATAGTGCCGACAAGATAGAAAGCTTGCTCAGGAAGATCGTCGTGCTTGCCTTCACAAATTTCTTTGAAGGAGCGAATCGTATCTTCGATCTTAACGAACTTACCTTTCAGACCTGTGAACTGCTCTGCAACGAAGAACGGTTGCGACAAGAAGCGCTGAATCTTTCGCGCGCGTGCAACCAGGAGTTTATCCTCTTCCGAGAGCTCATCCATCCCAAGGATTGCGATGATGTCTTGAAGCTCTTTGTACTTTTGAAGAATAGATTGAACGCGACGCGCGACTGCGTAGTGCTCTTCGCCGACGACCTGTGGATCAAGCAGACGCGAGGTCGACGCGAGCGGATCAACCGCCGGATAGATCCCAAGTTCAGCGATTGAGCGCGAAAGGTTGGTTGTCGCATCAAGGTGGGTAAACGTCGCAGCTGGCGCTGGATCGGTGTAATCGTCAGCAGGAACGTAAACCGCCTGAATAGAGGTGATAGATCCTTTGTTCGTCGAGGTGATCCGCTCTTGAAGCTCACCCATCTCGGTACCGAGTGTCGGTTGATACCCAACGGCGGATGGAATCCGCCCCAACAGAGCGGAAACCTCAGATCCCGCCTGAGTGAAGCGGAAGATATTGTCCACAAACAGAAGAACATCTTGGTTCTCTTCGTCCCGGAAATACTCAGCAACTGCAAGACCCGACAAAGCCACGCGTGCACGCGCCCCTGGTGGCTCGTTCATCTGGCCAAACACGAGACAGGTGTTCTTAATGACGCCAGAGTCACGCATTTCGTGCCAGAGATCGTTTCCTTCTCGTGTCCGCTCACCCACTCCTGCAAACACGGAGTACCCACCGTGCTGAGTTGCAACGTTATTAATGAGCTCTTGAATGAGAACGGTCTTTCCAACACCAGCGCCGCCGAACAGACCGATCTTACCGCCCTTTGCATAAGGAGCGAGGAGATCCACAACTTTAATGCCCGTAAAAAAAGGTTCAACCGACACAGATTGATCTCGAAAATCCGGCGCTGGGCGATGGATCGGGTAATGCTTTTTGGCGGGAACGGCCCCCATCTCGTCGACTGGCTCGCCGACGACGTTTAGGATTCGGCCGAGTACTTCGCGCCCGACAGGCATCATAATCTGATTGCCCGTATCCATGGCTGGTTGACCACGCGTTAGCCCATCGGTTGCGTCCATTGCTATGCATCGAACGGTGTTTTCACCAACGTGTTGAGCCACCTCGAGCACTAGACCCCATTCCTGATCAGAGTTTGCCTTATTGGTCACACGAACGGCTTGCTTGATCGCAGGGATTTTACCTGGATCAAACTCAATATCGACAACCGGACCGATGACTTGTTTGATCCGACCCATGTTTCCGGCGTTTGCTGTAGCTGACATTGTAGCGACTACTCCTTAATTGTTTTGGGACTCGCTGCCCGCAATAATTTCCAAAAGCTCTTTCGTGATCGCAGCTTGACGGCTCTTGTTGTAGGCCAGGTTTAAGCGACGAACCATGTCCGCGGCATTCTTGGTCGCGTTCTCCATGGCCGACATGCGTGCTCCGTGTTCCGAGGCTTGTGACTCAAGAAGGATCCTGAAAAGTTGAATTGAGAAATGTTTTTCCAACAACTGCTGCAAAATCTGCTGCTTCCCAGGGCGTACCAAATACAGATCTGCCGTAGGGTCTGATGCGGGTGTGCCGATCTCGATTTCGCTTTCCTGAATCGGCAGAAAGCGTTCGGCTACAACTTTTTGTGAAATCGCATTCTTAAACTCGTTGTACAAAAAGATAATTTCGTCGAACTGATCTTGTATGTATGTGTTGATCAAAAAACGAGTGTACTCCCGCGCCTTCTCCGCGGTAGCTTTTCTGCCAAACTCTTCATAGAACGCAGGTTTTACGCCACGATTCTTGAAGATTTCCTGTGCTTTGCGCCCAATAAATCCAAGAGAGATAGACGTGTACTTGGATTCGTTCTCACGAATCCAGCGTTGTCCGCCTTTGATAATGTTGGAGTTAAATCCGCCACAAAGACCTCGATCCGAGCTCACAAGAATCAAGAGCACGCGTGGTTTTTCAGCGGCCGCGGACTCCTTTCGAATGAGCTTAGAGGCTGTGTCCACACCAGACATCGAAGAGACGAGATGAATCAACTTACCAATCTGCTTTGCGTAAGGTCGATTCGCTAGGATCGCCTCTTGGGAACGACGTAACTTCGCGGCCGACACCATCTTCATGGCGCGAGTGGTTTGTTGTGTGTTTTTCGTCGAAGAGATCCGTGTACGGAGATCCTTTAAGCTCGGCATGAATAATCCTTAGACGTTGGCCGTCCCGAACTCGTTTCCAAAGTCCTTAAGCGCTGTGGTGAGCTTACCTTTAATCTCATCATCGATCGCCTTTTTAGTCGCAATCGCGGGAAGAAGATCTGGATGTTTGCGATCCAAGTATTGCATCAACTCTTTCTCATAGTTCTTCACGCGGTTTACTGGGATTTGATCGAGATATCCGTTCACGCCGGCATAGATCACTACGACTTGTTTCTCAACCTGTGATGGCTCGTACTGTCCTTGCTTCAGGAGTTCAACCAGACGCTGCCCGCGGGCAAGCTGACGCTGGGTTGCGGCATCGAGATCGGAGCCAAACTGAGCGAAGGCCTGTTTCTCGCGATACTGCGCGAGGTCGAGGCGAAGCGTGCCGGACACCTGCTTCATTGCTTTAATTTGGGCCGAACCACCCACGCGAGACACAGAAATCCCCACGTTCACAGCGGGGCGCACTCCAGAATAAAACAAGTCAGACTCAAGAAAGATCTGACCATCTGTAATCGAAATCACATTCGTTGGGATGTAGCCTGAAACGTCGTTCGCCTGAGTCTCAACAATCGGTAGTGCCGTGAGAGAGCCTCCGCCCATCTTATCGTTCAACTTTGCTGCACGCTCAAGCAACCGCGAGTGAAGATAAAAGACGTCTCCAGGGTAAGCTTCGCGCCCTGGTGGGCGGCGGAGAAGAAGCGAGAGCTGTCGATACGCTTGAGCTTGTTTTGTTAGGTCATCATACACGATCAGGGCATGCTTCCCGTTGTCACGAAACCACTCTCCCATGGTCACGCCTGTATAAGGCGCCAAGAACTGAAGGGGCGCAGTTTCAGATGCGTTCGCACACACGATGATCGTATGCTCAAGGGCGCCGTGATGGCGAAGCTTGTCCACAACCTGGGCCACCGTGGACTGCTTTTGTCCAATGGCGACATAAATGCAGTAAACACCCTTACCTTTTTGATTGATGATCGTATCGAGCGCGACTGCGGTCTTACCTGTCTGACGATCACCAATGATCAGCTCGCGCTGTCCGCGCCCGATAGGGATCATTGAATCGATCGCCTTTAATCCAGTCTGAAGCGGCTCATTCACTGACTTGCGTGCGGCGATCCCAGGCGCTTTAATCTCAACCTTGCGAGAGTCTTTTGCCTTAATCTCCCCTTTACCGTCGACTGGGATCCCAAGAGAGTTCACCACCCGACCCAACAGCCCCTCACCAACCGGAACCTGTACAATCTTACCTGTGCGCTTAACGACTGCGCCTTCTTTAATCTTTTTGTCGTCGCCCAAGATCGCGATGCCGACGCCCGCTTCCTCGAGGTTCAGAACCATCCCAGAAACGTTACTGCCGAAATCCACGAGCTCGCCAGCCATGGCCTTTTCTAGCCCATAAACTTTAGCGACTCCGTCCCCGACCGTAATCACACTCCCCGTTTCCGAGACATCGAGTTTTTTCTCAAAGTCGGCGAGCTGTGATTTCAGGATTTGCGTGATTTCATCTGCACGAATTTGCATGTGTTCTACTCCGTCCTAAGCTTTTCCGCCCTGCACAGGGGCACTAAATTGTATTTTCAAGCGCTCAAGTTGCTGCCTAAGCGATCCATCGTAAGTCACACCACCGACTGTAACCTTAAAGCCGGCCAGAAGAGCTGGATCCAATTTCACCTTGAGCTCTACTGGAGCCTTTAACTTGAGTGAAAATGCCTGCACCAACGCCTCAAGATCAGACTGCTCCATAGGATCGGCGGAAGAGACAAGCCCAATCACTCCGCCATCGGATTCCAGGCGCACAGCGTCCATTACATCAATAATCTCAGAGAGAAGGCCTAAGCGACTCTTTGAGGCCAACAGGCGTAAAAAGTTTCCGGTTTGTGGATCAAACCCCGCCTGAACAAGGATCGACTCAATGATTGAAACTTTTTCATTCGATGAAGAAGCTGGAGAGAAAAGCGCAATTTCGAGATGGCGGCTATGAGCGATCAACTCGACCAGACTCGAGAGCTCTGACTTTACTTTTTTATAGGTTTCAGAAGCCCCAGGCTTTCCCTGGAGATAGGAGTAAAGGGCTTTTGAATAAATCTTCGCCGCACTCATTGCATCTTCTCCAGGGACTGGGAGAACTCTTTTCGAATGCGAACACGGTCATCCGCAGAAAGCTTCTGACGTAAAAACTCCTCCGAGCGCGCAACAACTCGCGCCCCTGCCTCCGCCTTAAGCTCTTGCTTAAAGTCTTGCAGCAAGCTTTGCGCGGCCTGCCTCGCGTCAGCGATCATGGCGCCGGTTGCCGTTTTTGCGTTAGAGATCTGTCGAGCAGAGGACTCTTGGGCCTCTTTTTGAATTTGAAGCCGTAATGCATCTGACTCTTGTGTCACGACTTTAAGCTTAGAGCTAAAATCATCGTATCTCGACTTCGCCTCACGGAGCCTAACTCTATTTAGTTCAAGATTTCTTTTGATGGCATCATGTCGATCCCGAACAAACGCTCTGAACCTGGGCGCCACAAGCTTAAAAATCACACCGAGTAAAATCGCTAAATTAATATAGGAAAGGATCAGCTTCAGCATATGCAATTACTTTCCTGAAAGAAGCGTTTGAACCACTTGAGTCGCCAGAGAGTCGACCGAGCCATCGAGTTCTTGCCGTATTTTAGTTTTTTGCGACTCCACTTGCGATGTCGCTTCCTGAAAGATTTTCTTTACCTCATCTCGGGCCGACTGAAGAATTCGGTTTTCCTCATCTTTTGCGCGCGCGAGCTGAGCTGCGACTTCTTGTTGAGCCGACTTTCGAGCTTCGCCGAGTAGGCGCTGGTACTCCGCCAACTTTTCGTTCGCCTGAAGAACCATGCTTTCAGCGGCCTTCGCGTCTTCGACTAGTGCTTCATGGCGCGCATCAAAGAGTGCTTGAAATGGTTTAAAAAAGATCACCCGCATCGCCGTGAGAAAAAACACGACGATTGCGAGCTGAATGAAGAATGTAGAATTAACGCCTAACTGCTCTAAAAGACTGGAAAGCACGCGGAAACCTCAGGGGTTGCGAGTGGCCTAACACGCGGGCTTTTTGAAGGTCAAGACGGAATGAGGGGATTCGCTGTGTTCGCCATCTTACTTGAGCCCTCGAAAATCACTCCTTCTTCAACCCGAAGGCTCGGAGTGAAGATATCTCCCCTAAAGATCGCGGGTCTGTGGATCTCGACTCGGTGCTGTGCGCGAACGTTTCCGGTCACCTCACCACTCATAATGACAACGCCCGCATCAATATTACCGTGAATGCGAGCGGACTCACCAATCACAAGCGTGTCCGGAGTTGTGATCTCACCACGAAACACTCCATTTATGCGCACCGTGCCATAAAACACGAGTTTTCCCTCGAACTCACAGCCTTGATCGATGACTCCACTAACCTCAAAGTTTGTAACTGGAACGCTGAGCTCAGGAGTACTCATAGGCGTTGATTCTGGAGTGCCGCAAGCAAGCGATCAAGCTCTTCTCGAGTTCTATATTGGAAAACGATCTTTCCGCGCTTTTCGTTTCCTTTAATTTCGACACGAGAAGCCCATTGACGCGTTAAATCAATAGACAGCTGTGACATGCGTTGCTGCGTAGGAGTGGATAAAGGGGCTTTAACAGAGGCACCGGCGTGGACAGGCGGAGCCTTCTTCCAAGCATGAGCGAGCGCCTCAGCATCTCGCACATTGAGGCGCCGAGTGAGGATTTCCTGTCTTAACTTAAGTCGTAAATCATGGTCCTCAAGAGCTAACAAAGCTTTACCGTGCCCGAAGCTTAACGCTCCTGACTTTAAATCCTCAAGCGCTGGCTCGGGTAAGCGGAGGAGCCGCAGATGGTTTGCTACGGTTGCTCGATCTTTTCCAACTTGGACTGCAATTTCTTCCTGAGTAAGAGAAAACTCCTGCGCGAGTTGAAAATAAGCCAAAGCCTCATCCACGCAGTTCAGATCACGGCGCTGGATGTTTTCAATTAAAGCCAGCTCCAGTGCCTCGCGGTCCGTGCTCTTGCGGATCACAACGGGTACCTGCCTGACTCCAGCGATCTTTGAAGCGCGGAGGCGACGCTCGCCGGCAATTAACTGAAGTCCTTGGGCTGTCTTACGCACAACAAGCGGCTGAATCACGCCGTTCGTGCGGATGGACTGTGCCAACTCCTCTAAAGCCTCCGACTCGAACTCCCGACGCGGCTGGTACGGGTTCACTATAATATCGTCGGGACTCACCATGCTGATCGCATGTACTCGATCATTCGCATCTCCAAGAGCGGGGGGCGGCTGATGGAGAAGCGTGGCCGGAACCTGAGGTCCAGAAGCTGTTGCGGCCCCCGGCAACAAAGACGCAAGACCTTTACCTAATGATGGACGCTGGGACACGACTGCACTCCTTAAGCTCTCGCCTCAGTAGATGAGGACGGTGGTGTAAAAACGGCCGCAGACTGTGGGGCGTTTCGATTTAAAAACTCTTTCGCAAGCGAGAGATAGGCGGAGCATCCCTTAGAGGCGATGTCATACAACAGAATCGGCTTCCCAAAACTCGAACACTCACTTAGGCGCACACTGCGAGGGATGACGGTCTCGTAAACAACACTTCCGAAATGTGTGCGAACTTCAGTCTCGACCTCTTTTGCGAGGTTGTTTCGGCTGTCATACATCGTGAGAACAATTCCCTCTTCAGAGAGAAGGGGATTGAGACTCCCTCGAATCAACGAGACCGTGTTGAGAAGCTGAGAAAGCCCCTCAAGAGCAAAGTACTCAGTTTGAAGCGGAACAAGATAGCTATCCGCAGCAGTGAGAGAATTCACCGTAAGAAGGCCTAATGAGGGTGGGCTATCAATTAAGATATAATCGAAGTGACTCTTAAGAGGGGCGATCGCTGCCTTCAGCTTTGATTCGCGGGCAAACATCGGGACAAGCTCAATCTCAGCTCCTGAAAGATTCGCGTCTGCAGGAGAGACAAAAAGATGGTCTACCTCGGTGGGGTGGAGCGTGTCCTTCAGAGGGATCTCGCCAATTAGAGCGTGATAAATGGTTTTGCCATTCATGATCTTGTCGCGCGTAACACCGAGAGCGCTTGAGGCATTCCCTTGCGGATCGAAGTCGATCAACAAAACCTTCTTGTTCGCCATCGCAAGCGAAGCCGCAAGGTTCACCGTTGTTGTGGTTTTTCCGACGCCGCCTTTTTGATTTGTGACCGCGATGACTTTAGCCATGAAGAGTCTCGAGAGTTTTTACATCGCAAAACCACCTGCGGGGTACCCGATTACTCTGGATACCCCCGCAAATGGATTTGTGGTTGTGGTGGATTAACTTTTTGATTGGAAAAGGAGCACTACTACTTTCCAACACGCCCTCAGGTTAATCAGAGTTCTCATACTGAGCAAGGAGTTTTTAAAGGATTCACTTAATTCACCCCATGAGTAACCAAATAAGTTATCCGTCTAATTTCTGACACTTAACGCGGTAAATCATCTTGTTCCACGTGGAACTCGAGATAAAAGGATAAGATTCCTGCTCTTTTCGGGGGTGGAGTACTGGCAAATTTGCGGGGCCCTGAATGCTTTCTGTACTTTTTCGGGGGTGTTCGACCACTCCGTAGACCAGGATGGCCCTTTAAATAAAACAGTCTTGTTCCACGTGGAACAAGACTGAGTCCAGCCATAGATGCGCCCTAGTGGTCCAACCGCCTTAGCAATGACAATGGCTGGGCGAATGTGCCCGACCTCATTCTCCGCCCGGCCCCACGTGATTTTTGCCTTTATATCGAGCTCCAAGAGGACGCGCCCAATGAAGTCGGCCTTTTTTTTCTCGGTCTCCACCATTTGAACCCCTGAGACACCCAAGGTCGCAAGCACCAGCCCAGGGACGCCAGCACCGGGTCCAATATCAAGCACCGGCTCCGAATCGAGCCATCCAAGCTTCTTTAAAACGAGGCAATCATAAATCTGATCCCAAAAAAAACTCGACGGTTCTGTGATTCGTGTCAGATTTTGAATTTGATTCTCTTGAACGACCCGTTCAAAGAACCAGTCCAGCGTTTCAATCTCTTTTTTTGATAAGGGGATTGGGGATTTTTCCTTCAATAAAAAAATGAGATTAGCGCTCATACTAAAACATGAGGCGAATCTCCTTTACGCCTCATCCGAAGGTGAAGAACGAGATTCGCCACAGCCGCCGGGGTGACGCCCTGAATACGCGATGCCTGCCCGATGGTTTCAGGGCGAGTTAACTCAAGCTTGCTGCGAATCTCATTTGAAAGCCCCGAGATACTCTTAAGCTCCAAATCTTTAGGAATCTTAAGGTTCTCCGATTTTCGAACGCCTTCGAGCAGCTCGAGATCCCGCTCGATATAGCCGGCATACTTCGTTTGAATTTCAAGCTGCTCCAATGCCTCGCTGGAAAACAAGGTCAAATCCAGGCCAAATTGTGACAAGTCACTTGCAACAACCTCTGGCCGTCTCAGCAGCACCTCAGCAGAGACGCGGTCTTTAAGCCCAGAGCTCCCCTTGCTGCCAAGCCACGTATTCGTCTCTGCCGTCGGGAGAACCGCTGTCTCTCTTGCCCACGCCTTAAGTCGAGAGAGCTGCTCCATTTTTGTGGCGAAAATCGACTTCTCCCTCTCTCCAAGCAACCCGAGCTGAAAGCCAGCTGGGGACAGTCTTTGATCCGCGTTGTCCTCGCGCAAAAGTAGCCGGTACTCGGCCCGAGACGTAAACATTCGGTACGGCTCATCGCTCCCTTTGAGGACCAAATCATCGATCATGACCCCGATGTACCCTTCGTGTCGGCCAACACTAAACGGGGCTTCTCCTTTTACGAAAAGCGCAGCATTAATTCCGGCAATTAGTCCCTGAGCTCCCGCCTCTTCGTATCCGGAGGTGCCGTTGATCTGTCCTGCTGTAAAAAGTCCAAGTACATCCTTACTCTCAAGTGAGCTCTTGAGCTGTCGTGCGTCTACGGCGTCGTACTCAACCGTGTAACCAAACTTCGAAAACTGAGCGCGTTCAAGCCCCGCAATCGAACGGATGAACCTCTCTTGAACATCTTGTGGCAGGCTCGTCGACACTCCATTGACGTACATCTCAGGCGAGTTCAATCCCTCCGGCTCAAGAAACACTTGATGGCGATCTTTATCGGCAAAGCGTTTAACTTTATCTTCGATCGAAGGGCAGTACCGAGGCCCCACCCCCGTAATTGCCCCTGAATACATCGGAGAGCGACTCATGTTTTCTGTAATAATTTCATGAGTTTGTGGTGATGTGTACGTAATGAAGCAATTAATTTGATTTAACAACGGAAATGGTTGTGGGGCCCAATAGAAAGAAAAAGGCACCGGCACAAGGTCCCCACCATGCTCGGTCGTTTTTGAGAAGTCGATACTTTCCCGAAGGAGGCGTGGAGGCGTTCCCGTTTTAAGTCGACGTAATCTAAACCCTAGCGCCTCTAAAGATCCGCTCAACGACCGAGCTGCGGTGTCGCCCAATCGCCCGCCCTCAGTCTGACACTCACCCGT
>JBILEK010000108.1:0-3916 GCA_044352155.1 Bdellovibrionia bacterium | reverse complement strand
TCATGTGCGAGTTAATGATGGGTGAGACTTCGTCAAGTTTGCCGGAGAGGATTCGATCCTTGTTGTCGTAGAGGTTGTGCTTGAGATCGGTGATGAGATTTTTCGGAGAAAGTGGCTTCTCCGTATTCCATGCCGGACAAAGTGCCTGACAGCGACCGCACTCGGTACACGCGTAGTAGTCGAGTGCATCTTTCCAACTTAAATCCGTAATCTTTCCTGCGCCATACTGAGTAACTTTTTCGTCCTCGAAGTTGATGGGCTTCATCCCTTTCGCGCGATCGAGTTTACGCAAAAACGTATTGGGGCCCGCGGCAACGATATGAAGATGCTTGGAATTGGGAATATACATTGAAAACCCAAGCACAAGTAGCATGTGGACCCACTTAAACGTGACGCCGAGGACCTGATAAGTGGGCTCAGAGAGATTAAACGCACTAAAGACATGAGTGGCTAAAAAATTAGAGACCGGCAGCGAATCTCGATACCAAGGGTTATCACCCAGGATGAGAAAACCATGCATCACGAAAATCGAAAGCATCAGTGAGAGCGTAAAGCTCAAAACAAAGATTGCATCCTTTGAAAGCTGGAGGTGCGCAGGTCGGATAATGAGACGTCGATAAAAGAAGTACCCCACAGCCAAGCAGACCAGAAGCGTAAACACGTCATGCAAGAACACGTACGCGCGGTAAAGTGGCTCGCCGACAAAGTCAAAGTGGAAGCCTGAGTAGATCGTGCTCGCAAATTGCTCCAGAGTCCCGATCGTAATGATCATGAAACCCCAGAAAATCATCGCGTGCATTATCCCCGGCACACGAGATTGCAAAACCGCTCGTTGTCCTAAGACGTTTACAAGTGTGGTCTTGATTCGGGCGAATAGCTCTCCTGATCGCGCGTCTTTTCCTTGGTGCGCTTTCATGAGTTTGATCAGAGAGAGAAACTTTTTCCCTGAGTATCCGAACGCGAAAGCAGCAACCAACAGAAAAACGGGCGTTTGCCAGGTCATCAAGATTCCTTTAGTTTTTTGAACTCAGCCGTCAACAAGGGGACCAGCGTAAACACGTCACCCACGACCCCATAGTCAGCAACCTGAAAAATGGGCGCTTCAGGATCGGTATTAATCGCGACAATTGTTTTGGAAGTGCGCATCCCGGCCAAATGCTGAATCGCGCCGCTGATTCCGCAAGCGACGTAGAGAGTGGGAGAGACGACTTTGCCTGTTTGGCCCACTTGATCGCGATGGGGCCGATAGCCCGCATCCACAGCAGCACGAGAGGCACCAACTCCCGCTCCGATCGTATCTGCGAGCTCTTCAATCATTTTAAAGTTGTCAGCACTCTTAAGCGAGCGACCGCCCGAGACAACAATAGGAGCTTCTGAAACGTCAGGACGGCTAATGGAGCCCTGAATGACTTCGAGCACTTTGGTTTTCGATGATCCACCGGAAGGAGCAAAAGCTGCTATTTCTGCTTTCTTTGAAGGATCAGGTTTACTCATGCCGAGCGCATTTGCTCGGATCGTCGCCATTTGAGGACCCGAGCCTAAGAACTCGACCTCCACTGTGGCTTTGCCAGCGTAAACTGGACGCCGAACGCTGATTTTAGATCCTTGAAACCCAAGCGAAGTACAGTCGCTCGCAAGCCCTGTATCAAGCTTGTTTGCGAGGTGGGGCATGAGATCGCGTCCCGTGGGAGTGTGTCCGCTCAGGATGACGTCAGGCTTCAGTGTATTCACGAGAGAGAGCAGTGCGGCGGTATAACTTTCGGCAGTGTAGAACTTCAGCGAAGGACTCTCGGCTAAATGAATAGTTTTTGCCCCATACTGGCCGATCTCAGTTGTAAACGATGCCACGGAGTCTCCCAGAAGTGCTACGTGGACCTCGTTACCTTGACCTGCGCAATAACCAACGATCTCACACGTTGTGCGCTTGAGTTTGCCGTCTCGATGCTCTGCGATCACTAGTACTTTTGCCATTTAGATTACCTTCGCTTCTTCGTGGAGGAGACGTGCGAGCTCTTTAGCTTGTGCAGCTGGTTCGCCCGGAATCTTCTTTCCCGCCTGCTTTGGAGGAGGGAGTTGAAAGTTTTTATATCTAATTTTCTGATCCGACTCGGAAACACCGGCATCGGCCATGCTCATGAGTTTGATTTCTTTTTTCTTGGCTTTCATCAGGTCCGGGAGTTTCGCATAACGGGGCTCATTGATTCCTTTTTGGACTGCGATGAGAGCAGGTAAAGAGGTTTCGATCATTTCGAACGCGCCGCCCTCTACTTCGCGCTTACACTTCGCGCTCGTGCCCGAAAGCTCGATCGCAAGAGCCACAGTCACACAAGGAAGAGCAAGCGTTGAAGCAATCAGTTGACTCACTTGCGCGGCCCCGTCATCGATGGCCTCTTTTCCGCACAAAATCAGATCCACTTTAGGTTGCTTCTTTAAAGCTCCAGCGATCGACTTTGCTACAAGATGACTATCTGCAGTCTCGGGCACATCGACGCGGATTGCCTCATCAGCACCCATGGCAATCGCGTTGACAAACATCTCGCTTAAGCGCGCTGGACCGGCAGAGATTAAGGTTACTGTGGAGCCTGGATTTTTTTCCTTAATGCGGATCGCCTCTTCGACTGCCATGGCGTCATAGGGAGAGATCATCCACTTAATCCCAGTCGTATCAATCCAGCTCTGATCGGCCTTGAGCTTGATTTTGGTTTCAGTGTCAGGCACTTGCTTGATGCAGACGAAAATATTCATGTTGTCCTCGGGAAACTTTCGTTAAATCAGAGATCTACAAAATATATCGATTGGGAGAAGAGTTCTGCAACTCGATTCGGCTTGACTCAGGGCCTCAAAAGATCTCGCGGCTCCAAAATTCTGCCGAAGTTCACGGGTGTTTTTTGATGCGCATGGAGTGCGCTGACCAGTCGAAGCGCCCCGCGTGCAAAAATGCGTCGGTCATGTGCGTCGTGAGTGAAGGTGAGCGTTTCGTCTTGACCGCTTAAGAGGACTTCGTGAAGACCAATCGCCTCACCTTTCCTTACGCTCACAATTTCAATCGGCCGGGAGGCTGAAGAGGAGAGAATTTGACTCAAACTGATTGCAGTCCCGCTCGGCTGATCCCTTTTGTGTAAGTGATGCGTCTCCCGGATCTGAGTCGGCGAGAACCCCCACTTTTTGAGAAGAGCCTGAGAGGAGCGTAAGATCTCTTGGAGTAGGAGCATGCCGAGTGAAAAATTTGACGCCACAAGAACTGGAGTGCGTCCAGAGAGCGTAGCAAGGGAGTGGAGCGCGCTCTCACTTAATCCCGTCGTACCCACAATCCAGGCCGGAAGGCTCTCGGACCTGCTCAGCGCCCAGAGCGCAGCAGCTTGGCTTGCTTGCGCGACTGTGACATCAACCACTATGTCGCACTCAAGCAGTGAATCAAGAGGTTCACCGCGCTTTGGAGTGCGAAAAACATCGATCTCCGCTGAGAACTCTGCTTGGGCGATCGCAGAGATGGCTTGCCCCAGCTTACCGGTTGACCCTAAAAGCCCAAGGCGGATCATAAGGAACAAGCCTTCCATGTGTTCAGCAGCGTAGACTGACTTAAGCGTGCAAGTGATGTGAGTGGAGGGCGCACATAAGACGCGCATAAACCCTCGTGCTCAAGCAATGTTTTGATCGGAGTGGGGTTGCTCTCAATGAATAAGTCGCGAAACAAAGGATAGAAACGACGCTGGAACTCAGAGAGTGCCGAAAGATCTTGAGAAAGAAAACTTTGAAACGCTGAGTTCATCTCGCGTGGGATAAGATTGCTTGCAACCGAGATTACGCCGCACGCCCCTGTCAGAAGAGAGGGGACCCAAATGGGGTCATCTCCAGAGAGAAGGTTTATTCTCGTGTTTTTTTTCAAGGCGCCCAAGATATCAGAGCCGAGTGTTAG
>JBILEK010000107.1:0-3922 GCA_044352155.1 Bdellovibrionia bacterium | reverse complement strand
GAAGAGCTGTCCTCATCCGAGCTTCCGGAAGCGGGGACAGATCCAGTTCCTGAAGCGAGTATAGAGTCTCCTCCTCAGGCACTATCCGAACCCAGTACCACAGAGGCATTGGCAGAGGCCCCACCCATACCTGAGAGTCTGCCGACTCAAGAGGAGCCCCTTGCGGGCGATGCTCTGACCGAAGTGGAAACGCCCATCCCCGACCCCGTGCCATCTGGGAGCGCGGTGATGAGTGGCGAGTCCAGCGATTACTCTGTCCAGAGCGGTGACACTCTGATGAAGATCGCTTTTGAAGTTTACGGAGATCTCTACGCTTGGAAAAGAATCTATGAGCTTAACAAAGATGTCGTGCGCGACCCTAATCGAATCCCGCGCGGAACCAAGCTAAAACTTGAGGCCCCTCAAAGTCCCGTTTCTGTTCAGCGCTCAGGAGATCGGTACGTGATCAAAAAAGGGGATACTCTGGGCAAGATCTCAAATCAAGTTTACGGGACACCCGAAAAGTGGCGAAAAATCTGGGATAACAACCGACAACTAATAAAAGATCCCAACAGGATTTACGCAGGGTTTACGCTCTACTACGAGAACGATGCTGGTTCTGGATCAACGCCAGGGCAGCCTTTAGGTGAAGCTCCAGGATCAAGCGATCCTTCGAGAGTACCGAGCTCCGGAACGAGCGGCGACACGCTTTAAAAGCGAGAGTTAAAAGCAAAGAGCCCTGACTCATTTAAGGAGCCAGGGCTCTTGCGCGCAGCACTTTTAGTGTGTGCTTTAATCTAGTTTGAGCGACGGAAAGTCGTCAGCTCAAGCGTGATCTCCACAGGGAGCTGCGATGACTTGACGATCGTCTTTAGCGCGCCGTCCATGCAGGTCTCGGAGGGATTTGCCCAGAGCTCAAGTTTTTGAATCGACTTCGATTTTGCAACGATGTGGATCGACTTGAATGTCCCGGCAGGAACTGTGACATCTGCATAGTCTTGAGAGATAATCTCCAAAGCATCGTCAGGTACGCTCTGCTCTTTGCCGTTGACGATGTATTTCAAAATCTTTCCGCTTGCGCGGTCGATCAGTGCTTCAACCTTCTGGTTTTGCCCCATCATCGCCATCGACTGCTCCATCCAAAGTGCGTTGCCCTCTTCGCGAGTGACGGTCTTTGTTGAAGTGCCCATATTCGATCCAAAGGCCTTGATGTTGTAGGCCATGGAGTCACCGATTTTCCAATCGATGAGGTTGAGCTGAGATTGCTGGACGAGAGTTTGATTAAGTGTGTCGATCAGGGCAGATTCGGCGCGTGCCGGCGAAGAACCAACCAGAAGGGCTGCTACAATAAAGAGAGACTGAATCATGAGGGCTCCTTTCCCAAAAAATTTGAGATCCAGAGATGATAGTAAAGGATGCGAATTTGGCAATACGCTTTGATTTTTTTCCATGCGCTCCTATCATGATGGGCGATGCGAAAAAGGGTCCTCCTTGCTCTCCTCACTCTCCTCTCTGCGTGCTCTACCCCGGAAGTGCGAGCTCCGAGTCCCATTGAAGTTGCCAGGAAAGATAATGCCATTGGTCAAAAACTGTTGGAAGGTTGGGAGTTTCCACTCAAGCTTCATCAGGACCTAGAGCTTGAGGTCTTTTTGAGATCGGTTGCAGCGAAACTTCAGCAGTCCTCCCCGATGATCCGTGAGTTTCCGCTCGCCGTTTCGATTGTGCACGAAGATGCTTCGATCGATAAGAACTATGCTTTTCCAGGAATTCGACTGTTTCTCTCACAAGCGCAGCTCAAAAAGATGGAATTCGAAAACGAACTCGCTGCCCTCATGGCCGTGGAGCTCTCGCGGATCGAGTTGCGCCAGTTTTTAAGGAAACTCGAGCGAGAGTCACCAGATGATCTCTCAATGAGTAAGCGCATAGACTGGCGAGACCTCTTTGTGTTCACCGAGTCTGAGGATCTCGATGCCACTGCGGGAGCAGTGCGGATTCTTTATCGAAGTGGGTATGATGTGAGAGGAGTTGCGACACACTGGGAGAAATTGGCAAGTATCGCTGAGACTATCGGTCACTCGAGCTCTCGTGTTGAGCTACTCAAAGAGCATGCTTATCGACAGATTGCAGCACTTCCGCCATTGAGAAATCCTGTTGTCCGCACCGAGGGATTTGATCGTTTCAGAAAGCGAGTGCATCGTCGATGACCCCTACGCGCACCGATCTCAGTAAGCTTCATGAAATTTCGGAAGGACTTTGCCGATCAAGCGACGATGGCAAGGCTCTTTTATCACAAGGCGCTTTCTCGGGGTGGTCGTTAGAAAAAATGCCAGGTGACGCTAGCACGCGCCGATACTACCGGGCTCACGCGAAAAGCGGTTTTCGTGCTGTGATCATGCGAGTCGAACCGTTTGATCATCTTGGCGTTCATTATCCGTTTTTGGCGGTACAGGATCATTTAAAGACATGCGACGTTGATGTTCCGCGAGTTCTCGATCACCAAGCGAAAGCAGGCTACGTCTTACTTGAGGACTTAGGTGATGTTACTTTACTGAGAAAGCTTCAGGACGTCTCTGATATGCAAGTCGAGCGCAGCTTCTATGAGCGCGCAGTTGACGTGCTTGCAGATCTCCACGTGCGAGCCTCAGAGCCTCCGGCACACTCCAAGCTTGAAGCCTTCGATCTACGTTTTGATCTCGAAAAGCTCATGTGGGAAGTACAGTTCACTATTGAGAATTTTTACGAGCTGTATCTTGTAAGACAGATATCTACAGACGATCGCGAGACGATGCAGAAAAGCTTTGCTGATATCTGCCGAGCACTTGCTTCAGAGCCAGTCGTTTTTACGCATCGTGATTATCACAGTCGAAACCTGATGGTCACCCCGTCTGAGGGAGGTCGAGATCGATTTGTGATGATTGACTTTCAGGATGCTCGGATGGGTCCTGCTCAATACGATCTCGCCTCTCTCCTTCGCGATAGCTACTATCAGCTCGAAGAGACGCAGATTCAAAACTTGCTCGATTACTACATCGCTCGCGTTCAGGCTCTTCGAGGACAAGTGGTACAGCGCGCTCACTTTCAGAGAATTTTTGATCTCATGTGCGTTCAGAGAAACTTCAAAGCTATTGGCAGCTTTGCCTCGTTCCAAAATAAACGAGGCGTCACCACTTATCTTAAGTATATTGGAAATACGTTTGAGAATATTCGGCGCGTGCTTCTTCGCTACCCAGAGTATTCACGCTTACGAGAGGTCTTGTTTCATTACTACTATTTCTAGTGCAATGCTCATGTCCGCAGGGCTAGGTACGCGCCTCAGTCCTTTTACGCGCGATGTTCCGAAAGCACTTGTTCCTCTTTTGGGCGTTCCAATCGCACAATTCGCCGTAGATCAATTGGATGCGGCTCAGGTGAGTAAAGTCGTCGTCAACTTGCATCATCTCGCTCCGTTGGCGCGCTCGGGCTTTGGATCACTTGATCGTCAGGGGCTTGAGATGAGATTCTCAGACGAGCAGACTGAACTGCTCGGGAGTGCCGGAGGACTTGCAAAGGCTCTCCCCGAATTAGGAGAGTGGCCTTTTTTTGTCCTCAATGCCGACGTGATTCAGGACGTGGATCTTCAAGCGCTCTCACAAGAGCACCAAAGGCTGAGTGCCAGTGCTGGAGCCAAGCTGACGCTTGCGCTGACGAGATCGTGTGAGGGATCTGAGGCATATCGAGAAATCTATGTAGATGGAGGGGGACGAATTACCGGGTACGGTAGCAAAAAACAAAACTCCCTGTTCTATACGGGCGTGGCTGTTGTCGATCCGAGTTTACTTAGATCTGTTTCACCGAAAGTGCCTTCAGAGTTCTTACAAGAGATCTTGGATCCAGCCATTCGCAGAGGCGAAGCTTTTGCGGTCGAGCACCGAGGCCTCTGGATGGACTTAGGGTCGCCCGAACT
>JBILEK010000022.1:0-34380 GCA_044352155.1 Bdellovibrionia bacterium | reverse complement strand
GCTCCTGATTAGCACCCCAGAGATCCGTGCGACCCACGCTTCCTTGAAAGAGCGTGTCTCCCGAGAACACCGTCTCCACGGCGCCCATGGTAGAGTCTTCGTGAAGTCTGAGGGAAACGCTCCCCGGCGAGTGTCCCGGAGTGTGAATGATTGAGACCTTAAGCTCTCCTACTTTTAGACGCTCCTCGTGGGCGTACGTGCGATCGGGCGGTCGTGGAGCATCATACTGAAGCCCAAAGAGCTCACCTTGCATCTTGAGTTGGTCGTAAAGTGGGCGATCATCGGCGTGGAGAAAGATTTGCGGCGGTGATTCAGGTTGCTCGGCTACAAGCGCTTCGCACACGGCGCGAGTGGCACCGATGTGATCGAGATGCGCGTGCGTGTGAAAGAGCGCGCGCACCTTGAGTTTTGGGTACTCGCGCGCGCGGAGATCGCGCAGATGCTTCAGAATTTTAGGCGCATCGTCGCCGGGGTCGATGAGAGCTGCGGCGTGGGTCCTCGGGCAGACAAGAATGCGGCAGTTACACTGGAAGGGGCCGACAACGAGAGTCGATACGGCCATTAGGGAGAGATTCCGTACTTATTTCGAAGTTGCGAAAAGACTCGATCGAACTCCTGATCTGAAAGTGCTCGATTAAACACAAGCACTTCATAAACCTCAACGCTTTCATTGGCAGCAACAGAGCTACTCACATCAAACACCATCGCATAATTTAAAGAGTTATAACGCAATAGTGTCGCACTCGAGAAATTCTCAAATAAATTGGAGTTATCTTTGACTCTAAACTTTGCACCCACTCCCTGCTTCGCTCGCGCGCCAAAAACTCGCAGTGTCGAATATGGAAGTTGTGAGCTTCCATTATTGATCGTCACAAGCGGTCCAATACTTACAGATAACTCATCCATGCTATAGGGGCTTGGTGACGAAAAATATTGATGTTTGACTTGAAACAGATCCGATCCTGCACTTAAAGAGAGTGAAACTCCATATCCAGCTGATGTGCCGAGATACTTACTAACAACAAAGGCCGTTAGGCCTTCAAGGTTACCCGTCCGAGGATCGTTGTTAGTAAAGGAGCCAAAGAATTTTTCAGCCGCTGCGTCACTTCGAGCTGCCCGGCGTCCATTACTACTTTCACAAGTAACCGCACCACTGCGACTCATAAAAACATCACCAGGGATTCGCGAATTCCAAGATGAAGGTGCGACTACTCCGTCTGAGATGCCCTGACATAGATCCTCGGCCGCAAACCACAGGAGTTTTCCTTCGGTGGATTCGATGGCATCTCCGCCTCCACACTTCATCTCCCGCATCGGGAGACCCGAAGTCGTATCCGGGTGTGCCGTCACGCTAATGTTGGTTGGGCCAAAAATTCCAGTGATCGCGCGTCCCCACTCAAAAAGATCGATCTCTCCATCGACATCAAAGTTACAACTACCAGAACTTGGACTTGCACCTGCGACCTGCACCACGCGTGATGAGCCGACTGGAACGTTGAGCGTCAACTCAGCGGATCCAGATCCACTCGACGTTGGAACGAACGGAGAGAGCACCCCCTTGTAAGTACAAGAGCTTTCTCCACTGTAGAGATCATCGAGGATCTCATCGAGATCCTCTTGCCCGCCGGCAGCATCAAAGATCCCTGGGCCCACGATGTTCACCCCTACACACGCGTAAAGGGGTTGAGTGTAAGCGCTCAAAAATGGGTGGGGACTTAAAAAATCTCTCCACTCTGGAGTCGGGCTGTGATTGGGACTAAAAAAAATCGACACGCGACTCTGCTGACCCCACGGAGTGAGCGAGCAAGACGAAAAAATAATCGCCGAAACTAACCCTAGCAGCTCTCTACTCAGCCGAACCACTTCAGCACCTCGCTCGTTACACTCACGACTCTACGCTCCCGAAAGTGTACCCAAGCGCCTTACAGAATCAACATCGCATCCCCGTAGGAGTAAAACCGATACCGCTTGCGCACCGCTTCTTCATACGCGCGCATAACGAGCTCCCGACCTGCAAAAGCGGAGATCATCATTAAAAGCGTCGACTCAGGGAGATGAAAGTTGGTGAGCATCCGATCGACTACGCGGAACTCGCGTCCGCACCCTGGATAAAAATAAATCTGCGTCCGCGAGGCCCCCGCCTGCACCAAGCCACTTGCGTCAACGGCACTCTCCAAAGTCCGCACCGTCGTCGTGCCGACCGCGCAGACGCGCTTTGCAGATGAAACCGCTGAAACGACTGTTTCAGGCACAAAAAACCTCTCCTCATGCATGACATGCGCACGGATATCGCTTGTTTTCACGGGACGAAACGTGCCGACCCCTACGTGAAGCGTCAGCTCGCTCCACACAGCCCCACGCGCGCGCAGGGCATCTAACACGCGTGGAGTGAAGTGGAGACCCGCAGTGGGAGCAGCGGCTGAGCCCTCCTCTCGAGCGTACACCGTCTGGTAGGACTCTGCATCGCTCTTGCCTACATCTCTACCGATGTAGCTTGGGATCGGAATCTCTCCCAACCCCGAGCGCACTGGATCTTCCGAAAACCGCACGCGCACGGTCCCCGCAGACGATGGCTCCCCGAGGAGCTCGCCCTCAAGCCTCCCAACACGAAACCGAATCCCCGCACGTTGCCTCACTGACGAGCCACACAGCGTCTCCCACTCAAGTGGACTGAGCGGCTCCAAAAGCACGCACTCAAAACGCCCGCCCTCCGCTCCGCCCTCAAGCACCCTTCGGCCCACAAATCGCGCCGGGATTACTTTTGAGTTGTTGGCCACCATCAGATCTCCTGGCCCAAAGTACTCCGGGAGGTCACGAAAGGTCCGATGCTCCATCCTCCCACTCTCACGGTGAAGCACAAACAACCGCGACGAGTCGCGCGGCTCAGCCGGCGTCTGAGCAATCAGCTCCTGCGGTAGATCAAAGCGATAATCCGAAAGCGACGTACTCACGCAAGATGTCGTCTACCAGACCTTTTGCAAGCGCGCATCGGGATAGTAGTGCGAGAGAATGCGGCGCGCGTCGGCTCCCTGCTCGCCCAGCCCCTTAGCCCCGTACTGGCAAAGGCCGACTCCGTGGCCATAACCCTTCCCGAAAAACCCAAACACAAGCTCCGCGTCCTTCGCGCCGCGTGCTCGTACTTTTGCAGCGATGTCAAAAGCTGTGCTCTTAAACGCTTGCGCTCCCATCCATGCGCGAAACTGGGTAGCGCGGAGCCGGAGCTTTTCACGCCCCCAATAAAGCGCGATCACGCGTGCACGCTCGGTCTTACGATCTCGCTCCACGACCTGTACGCCTTTAAGATCACCCGCTCGTAAGCGCGCGCGCACATCGCGAGGCCAGTCGCGCGGAGGTCCCTGTCGGTCAAGCGCTGATAAAACCTGCTTTTCGATCTCAGAGGCCCCAAGCTCAAGACTCCACAGAAACGAAGGCGAGCGCTTACACGACGTGCAACGCACCCCACGCGCAAACCCCGCCGAGCGCTCACCCCAAACTTGCTCAGGAAGAACCGTCTGCCCGCCACAAGTTGAGTGGTAGTAGGCTTTTAGAGGCTTCACTCCACCAGACACATCGGCGACAACTAAGACCTTCCCTCGAGTACGATCGACGGCTTGGGACGCTTTGGGGTGCTCGGCTAGAAATCCACCAAACACTTGATCCTCGACTGTTGACTCAACATCGTACGCCTGTCCTAAGCGATGCGCTTGAAGCGCTTGAAAATAAGCGTACGTCCGCGCTGCGATGATCTGCGCTTCAAGTGCGCTTGCGTTCCACTCTGCTGAGAACTCAGAGTTTGCGACACTATCGAGATACTTCTCGATATCGACGACATTTACAACATCGCAACCCCTCGGAGTCGCATGAACACGGATCTCCTCACGGTGAGGAATGCCGCGGACCGAGAGAAAACCCGCTGGAGTTTGGAGTGCAAGCGCACCTTGAACCATCACAGTACTGAGTGCTCGCTCGGAGGGATCAGGAGTCGCAATCACTTTGCCTCGCTCACAACGGACACTCCACTGCGAGAGACCATCCACCTGAGAAAAGTGTGGCATGCTCCGCCAGGGCTCCTTAAGACTGAGGCCTGAAAAGCGCAAATCCATCCCTCGGAGCTTGATTTTGTTTTGTGCGCGATCCACTCGGACGCGGATTCGAAACCCTCCAGACTCTGAGACAAGCGCGCGTCGCTCAGGCGGGAGAGCCGCCTGAGCTTCAAGCACCGAAAAACCAAGCAAGAAAAAGGCAAGCGATCCCACGGCAAGCGGCTTCAAAATACAACCCCCACTCCGAGACTCAGCGTCTGCAAGTACTTCTGCGATGCGACGGAAGATCGGATCAGCACGTTTGAATAATCAAGACCGAACGAGTAGCGCATGCTTTTTGTTTTTCTTGTCGTATAACTGACTCCCAGCGCGATCTCACGACTGAGTAAAGACAAATCAAAAAACGTTGTCCCGATCGGCACCAGTTTAAAATAGCTCCCAATCACTGATCCGTTTTTTTTGATGTAAGAGTAACTGGGAAACAAATACGCACTCAGTGAAGTTGTGATCCCAAAAAGCTGGCGAGTCACTGTCATCGAACTAAAAAACAGCCCTCCCCCAATCCAGAGGCTCGAAGGCGAGTTTAAGATCTTTGGATCAAAACTTAATCTCAAATTTGCTCCCAAAAACCGAGCTGAGACGTCACCCAGGTTACTTGAGAGAGTGAGAACGTTGGTGTACACGTTGCCACCCAAACTCCAGCGACGGTGTAACGCATACTCGGCTGAGGTTTTAAGAGTGAGGCTCTTTTGCGAGAGCCGAACGCTCGCTCCCTGCTCGTACTCAATCCCTGACACTCCAATCCCGAGGGACCACGAGAAAGACGTTTTTTTTTCGCCTTTTTTCGCCATCTCAAAAGCCTCAGGATCTGAGATTTTCACTCGGTAGCGGGACTGCGCCACTTCTCCCTTAGGTCCCACTGCCGTGAGCTGAAAGAGGGCCTGATCCTTTTCGATCGGAACATCGATCAAGAAGTTTTGGTTCGGAGCACTTTTTTTTGAGGAGCTTTGTGCGAGAGTCCAACCCGGACGCACAACTGATCCCTCAACGCCTAACAGCGCTCTCAAGCGCCCTGTTTTCGATATGCAATCAAATCGGATCTTTGAATCTGCCTCGCTTAACTGAATCGGAGAGTCGAGCACCAAAGCTTCAATCGAAGCACCGATCGGCTCGAGATCTGACTTACATGGACCTTCTCGAGCGCCTTTTTTTTGTTGGATTAATCGGATGCGTAGGAGTTTTGGCTTTTCACGTGACCCGGGACGCCAAGCCGAAAACTCAATCTCAAACGGGAGCTCAGGGGACTGAAGATCGATTGCAAAAGAGGAGCGCGCACCTTGGTCAGAGGGAGTCCCGAACTTTCGTGTTCGAGGCGAATCTCCTTCCCGATAACGCGCAAGCAGAACCTCTCCTGCGCTCAGTTGGAATCGACCTCGTAACCGGAGCATGTTTTCGTTAGCGACTTCGGCGGAGAGAACCTCAAAGGAAAAGGGGGGCTCAGAGAGAATCTCCCACGAAACTCCTAATCGAGCCCAAGCCGATTGCGATCCGATCGCGGATGCGCAAACGAGCAAGCTCGACAACATCCGACCCCAGTGCATGCCCAAATCGTCTCGAAGATTTCACAAGATTTCAATGGCTTGCAGACACAAGAGTCGTCAACTGCGTGACGCCAAGTTCCCGCGCACGCGCTCTCTCACCATCGAATCAATGCAGAGATCACAGCCCAAGGGCGCTGCATATTTGAAGTCACCGACTGGGCTCCAAACGAGGGACTCGCTTGAGTGACATCCGCAATCGCAAAAATCGGGTTGTAATATCCTGTAACAGCACCTTTCGAGCTTGCTATTGAGATCGTACTGCCAGCCTGCACACCTGTGATCGCAGCGCCACTGCAAGGATTTGGGTATTTGGGTCCCCCGCTAGGAAACTCACAGTAGTAATCTGTGTTAGTGATAAAAAAGCTCACTTGCCACCAATCGGCTGCGCCCGCAGTTTGTGTCCCAGAAGTATAGACCCCGCCACTCGCACCCGTCGCCGTCTGACTACCCTCAACATCCACCGCGTTTCGATACGCAATTGACAGTGCGCCACTCCAGGCTCCTGGATAACTAAACGAGGCAGTCGTTGCATCCCCCGTGCGCCAAACTTTTTTAAAGAGCTCTGCTTTTAGATCTCCGGTCGTGATGCTTCGAATCGACACCCAGCCACTGGGGATCACTAAGCTCCCTGCGTTCCAACCATATCGAGTAAGACCAATGATCACGAGATCCCCGTCTTGCAGTCCTGCGGGGAGTGCGACGTTAAGAGAGCTGATCTGATTCTCAGTTCCTGCAGAAGTAACAACGCTCCCAACCCTCGTGATCGCTACAGGGTTTCGGGCAGTAACAGTCACAGAACCTTGAACGCCTGAGAGCTCCGCAATGACATTGCTCGATCCTGCTGCAACTCCTGTCACAACACCTCTTGAGCCCGCGACGTTGCTCACAGTGGCAACCCCAGTTGAGACGGAGGACCAAGTCACTGAGTCTGTAATGCTCAAAGTCGAGCTATCCGAGTAGGTCCCAGTTGCCTGAAGTGAGCGCGTCGATCCAACGTTCACCCACGGATCCAAAGGAGTCACCGCAATTGAAACAAGAGCCGCAGCAGTGATCGTTACAGAGGAACTATTACTTGTCACAGCTCCTAGCGTCGCGCTGATTGAGACTGATCCCATGGCCACTGTAGATAAGAGTCCTTTTGAACCAACTGCGTTACTGATCGGAGCTTTTGCTGGATGGCTTGAAGCCCAAGTTACGCTCGTCGTTAAATCCGCAGTCGAACTATCGGTGTAAGTACCCGTTGCCGTATACTGCTGGGTCAAGCCCAGCGCAACAGAAGGATTGCTCGGCGAGATCGCAAGAGAGACGAGAGTGGCTGCTGTCACCGTGAGACTCGACGTCCCTTGAATTGCACCTAGCGTCGCCGTGATCGTGGCGGATCCCACGCCCAGGGTGGAGGCGAGACCCTGCGAGCCCGCCGCATTGCTGATCGTTGAGATCCCTGTGTTCGATGATGACCAAGTGACAGTCGATGTGAGGTTTTGAGTGGTGTTATCAGTGTAAGTTCCCGTTGCAGTGAACGCGTGAGTGAGTCCTTTTGCAACACTTTGCGAACTCGGGCTCACTCCGATGGATACAAGCTCTGCAGCGCTCACGGTGAGCGTAGAAGAGCCCGAAACCGCTCCCAAACTCGCACTCATCGTGCTCGATCCAGTTGCAAGCGTAGTCGCCAAACCCTTTGAACCAGCAGCGTTACTGATCGAAGCGATTGCACCACTTGAAGAGCTCCACGTCACACTTGAAGTTAGGTTTTGAGTACTTGCATCCGTATAGATCCCAGTCGCGGTGAACTGCCGAGTGTTTCCAAGCGGCACAATTGGCGAACCTGGGGTCACATCGATGGACACGAGCTCCGCTGAGGTGACTATAAGCGTACTTGTGGCGGAGAGCGCTCCCAGGGTCGCAGTGATCGTCGTAGATCCCACCGCAAGACTTGAAGTGATGCCATGAGAGCCACTTGCGTTACTCACGGTTGCAATGCCCGTACTTGAGGAGGACCAAGTCACTGCTGAGGTGATGTTTTGGGTCGACGAGTCGGTGTAAGTACCGGTTGCAGTAAACGCTTGAGTGAGTCCTTTTGCAATCGAAGGGTTAGTGGGAGTCACGGCGACTGAGACTAGAGTCGCTGCCGTTACCGTAAGAGTCGTTGATCCACTGATCGCTCCTAAGCTCGCCGTCAGCACTGCGGAGCCAGCGTTTTGAGCACTCACGACCCCCTGAGTTCCCGAGGCGTTACTGATCGTTGCAATCGAGGTTGCACTCGAGCTCCAACTCACGGTTGAAGTGAGATTTTGAATCGTTGAGTCTGAGTACACACCCATTGCAGTCATCGTTTGAGTGAGACCCTTAGCAAGAGAGGGAGTTGAGGGCGTCACCTCGATCGACACAAGCTCTGACTCCGAGATCGTGATTGAAGCGCTGGTACTTAGCCCTCCAAAACTTGCTGTCACGGTTGATGAACCCAGCTGAGCTGCGGTGCCTATTCCTTTTGTAGGGTTAGTGTTTGAGATCGAAAGCGCACTAGAGGCACTGCTCCAGTTTACACTTGTTGTGACATCGACTTGGGTTCCATCCGCGCGAATATGGGTGACCACAAACTGGCGCTGAGCTCCAAGAGGGAGAGTCGCAATCACAGGGTAGATCTCAAGTCGCTCCTCCACCCTCACCTGCGCCGTACTGAGCTCGGGCGTTGCCTCAAGGACAATCATGCATCCCGACAGAGATACAAAAAAGCTAGCCTGAACTAATGCGAGCCACGTGTTTTTAAATCGTCTCACTTTTTTACCGCCTAACGTACTACATAAAACGATCAATTAAAGTGTCTCGCTGAGCAAAGCGTAAAGCAATCTGTGTCTTCAGTGACCCCACTGTACCCTGGAGTTAACGATTAAGGAGTTATCGATTAAACGCGTAGACCCCAGAAGAGCAGCTACCGCAACCAGACCTGAGCGAGTGTCACTGCTCCACTCAGAGAGATCAGGAAGCGCTCTGCGCTCCAGATACTGAACGCGATATCCTGCTGCAGATAGATTGCCAATCTCAGCATCCCGAGCGGCACTCCACTGAGGTTCGGACGAGAAAAAAAGTGGGCCAAGACGCCTCAGCGCCTCAGGGAGCTTACGCGCAACCTCCCTCTCTGCTGCGCTCAAGTAGCGATTACGAGAGCTCAGCGCTAGTCCATCTGACTCGCGCACGGTCGGACACCCGATGATCTCCACGGGCAAAAACAGATCTTGTACCATCCGCTGAATCACAAAAAACTGTTGCGCATCTTTGAGTCCAAAGTACGCCCGCCTCGGCTCCGTCAACGTCAAAAGCTTAAGAACCACTGTGGCAACACCCGCAAAATGCCCCGGCCGAAATCGCCCACACAGAGGCTCTGACACTCCCGGCACCACGACTGATGTGGACGCACCTTTAGGGTACATCTCCCCCACTTCGGGAGCAAAGACGGCATCGACCCCTTCTGCGCGGGCCACTGCAAGATCCTCCTCCCAAGTGCGCGGATACTTCGAAAAATCCTCATGCGGTCCAAACTGAGTAGGATTCACAAAAATCGAGAGCACACTATGAGCGTTCTCAGTACGCGCGCGTCGGAGCAACGAAACATGCCCCGCATGCAGAGCGCCCATGGTGGGGACAAAACCCACATCCTCTACGATCGTCTCGCGCCAAGCACGTAGCTCAGAGCGAGTGCGAAAAACCTCAATGCCTTGTCGAGACATCGACTCTCTGATCCTTGCGATCGGCAACCATGTGGCTCACAAGCATGCGCGCGAGCTCGGGCTTAGTCTGCAGAAAAAACTCCCGAACCTCCTGCCGCGTGATGAGCAATCCTGCGTTCGTATCCGATTCAAACCCCTCGCCTGCGCGCGAAACATCATTCACAAAGACAGCATCGCAGTTCTTGGCAGAGAGCTTCGCGCGGCCCGAATCAATCGCTCCTTGCGTCTCAGCGGCAAAACCTAAGATCCATTGGTCCTTGCGCTTGAGGCGCCCTAACTCCGCAAGCACATCTGGACTCGCCTGCCAGCTCACGGCTGGTGCGCCGGCTTGCTTTTTTAATTTATGCTCTGCGCTCTCTGCCGCTCCAAAATCCAAAACCGCAGCCGCCGCCACAAGCCCTGTACACTTGGGCCAAACTTCAAGCGCACGCTCTCTCATCTGCTGAGCACTCTCCACCTGCGTCACTCGCACTCTACGGCTCGGGAGAACAACCTGCACCGGTCCGCAGATCGCTTCAACTGCGTAGCCCTCTCGCGCAAGCTCCCAGACCAGGGCTGCACCCATTTTACCGCTTGAGCGATTGGTCAGATAGCGCACAGGATCGAGCCGCGAGAGCGTCGGCCCCAAAGTGACGAGCACTGTCTCCTCACGCGCGGGAGCAAACAATGCCCCAGCACACGCTATCGCAAGCTCGAGAGGCTCAAGCATGCGTCCTTCGCCGTGCTCGCCGCACGCCATAAGTCCTAAGGAAGGACCCAAGATCTCCACTCCCCGCGCGCGCAGAGTCTCAAGGTTCGCTCGCGTGGCGGGATGTGCGTACATGGCAGGGTTCATGGCCGGCGCAATCAACAACGCTCCCTGATAAGCAAGGAGCTCCGTCGATAAAAGATCATCCGCTCGTCCATGCGCAAGCCGCGCCACTGTGTTTGCAGTCGCAGGCGCCACGATTGCAAGATCAGCCCAGCGTGCCAATTCGATGTGATGTGTGCCGCGTCCGCCCGTCTCCCACATCGAGCAGAGCACAGGGCGCCCCGAGAGCGTCTCAAGAGTGAGCCGTGTCACGAACTTCTCGGCCGATTCGGTGAGCACGACTTGAACCTCAGCTCCCGCTGCGCGCAAAAAACGCACAAGATCACAGGCCTTAAACGCTGCAATCGATCCACTGATTCCGAGCAAAATCTTTCGCCCTTTGAGCGATCCACGTAGGCACTCGATCAAAAAAGGATCAGGAAACGGCTTCATACAAATAACGAATTCCTCGAAGCGTGAGCTCCGGATCAGCCGTCGTCTCAACGCGCATCAATCCCTGAAGCCTCTGAATCACTCCGCCTGTAGTAATCACACGCGCGCGCGGCTCACCAAGCTCTTCGCGAAATCGTGCAACCATGCCATCCATCATCGCTGCGTATCCGAAAAGCGCTCCACTCTGAAGCGCCTCGGGCGTGTTGCGCCCGATCGCGCGCTCTGGAGCACGCAGCTCGACATTAAAAAGCTTCGCAGTCTTTGAGACCAATGCCTCAATCGACATCTCAATTCCCGGTAAGATCGCCCCGCCCAGATACGCTCGCGAGGCATCCACTGCGCACAAAGTGGTCGCCGTACCCGAGTCGAGCACGATCACAGGCGTTCCATAATCTCGTACTGCAGCTTCTGCGTTGACCAAACGGTCCGCACCCACGGAGCTTGCGGGCTCGGCTTGAATCCGAAATGAAAACGGCCAGCTCGAATCGATCACAAGCACTTTTGGCGCTCCTTGCATACGTGCAATCGCGCTTTTTAAAGCCTCTGTCATTGCAGGCACAACTGAAGCTACAACTGCAGCCCGAAGTCCCTCGACGCGCACGCCATGTTGCTTCAGAAAAAAGCTGATCTTCATCCCGATCTCATCTGCAGTCTCTAAAGGCTTTGTAGAGACGCGAAACGAACCCAGGAGTCCGATCCCATTAAACAGCCCCAAAACAGTATTGGTGTTTCCGACGTCAATCGCGAGAAGCATCCAGACCTCTTTCTCTCACTAAGGCCCCCTCAGTGCGATCGATATACCTCCGAACGCCTTCGCGCATCTGGGCGCGCAGCTCCGCTACTGGCCCCACGAAACGCGGCACATGCCCCATCGTCATCCCCAGCAGATCTTGAGTCACGAGCACTTGGCCGTCGCACAGAACGCCTGAGCCGATGCCGATCGTCGGGATCTCAAGCTCGAGCGTGATCTCAGCTGCAAGCTCTGGCTGTACGCACTCAAGAACAACACAGAACGCTCCTGCTTCTTGCACATCGCGCGCGCTCTCAAGCAGGAGCTCACGCTCGGTCTCCGTTTTTCCGTGCATGCGATAGCCGCCGATGGCGTGCACCGACTGGGGAGTCAACCCTAAGTGCGCAACAACAGGAATGCCGGCGCGTGCGATCGCGCGGATTGTTTTTTTCATCACGCTTCCACCCTCAAGCTTTACTGCCTGAGCACCTGACTCTTGCACAAAGCGACCTGCATTGCGCACGGCCTCTTCTTTAGAAACCTGATACGACAAAAACGGAAGGTCCCCCACCACCATTGCACGCTTGGCCGCACGCGAGACCGCGCGTGTGTGCCGAAGCATCATCTCCATCGTCGCTCCCAGTGTGTTCGGCTCACCGTAGACCACGGTCGCAACCGAATCACCGACGAGCAGCAGATCTACGCCTTCCTCGTCGAGGATCCGCGCCATCGCGTAGTCATAGGCTGTGAGCATCGTGAGCTTGCGCTTGTTTTTTTGCTCAAGAACCCACGGGACTGTTACCGGTTTTAACGACGTGCTGTGCGTACTCATCCAGGCCCCTCCTTTGACTCAAGCCAGCTTGAGAATCGCTCAATCGCAAGTCTGGAGTCCTCGCGAGAGTATTTTGCGGCAAACGCTCCGCTTGCGGACTCCTCGGCTTGTTGTGCTGCGGCTTCCATAAACCCTAGACGCTCTAAGCGCTCAAACATCCGCGCAGTCCCAAACTGCGCTGCTTCCGAAATCTTGCGAAACGCTCCGGTCGCGCCCTCTTCGCGCAGCACTCGCGCGACAAGCTCAAGCTCGGTGAGGCACTCTTCACGAATCAACGCATCGGGGACTCCGTGCGCACGCATGCGCTCCATCGTCACTCCAAGCCAGGGAAACACTCCTCCGCACAAAAGCAGCTGCTCTGAAATGAGATCTCCCACAGTCTCTGATCGAAAATCGGCTGCGATCTGGTTTTCGCGCGTAATCCCTAACGCTTGCGCTATCGACGAGACATCGCCGAAAACTGCAGCCTTCAGTCCATGAGTCCCTCGTCCTTCGACATAGGCTCTCCGAAGCTCAGGACCGATCGCCTTTGGGGCCAGGAGCGCGAGCGCGTGTGCATGCTTTGGCAATAGCCCCCCAAAAGCTGCAGCATACCCATGAGCCAAGATCAGTTGAAGAGGATGCGATACCTCGGCGAGCATCTCCTGGTAGAAACCGGGGATCACGCGATCCGGGATCAAAAGTGCGATTCGCGCACCTTCCCTAAGCCCATGTCCAAGCTCCGAGAGCGGGCGCACTTCAAAGCCCTGCGCCCGCGCTTTGGGCATCGAAGCGCTCGCGTACACACACACTTCCCAGCCCGAGTCCCGGAGATTTTGTGACCAGGCGCTTCCTTGACTGCCAAAGCCGACCATGTGTATACGCTTCACGAGGCGAGAGGTATCACTGCAGGGGGCCGCATGCAACGCACGCTACTGAAATCGAAACTCCACCGAGCAACCGTGACCGAAGCCAACCTCCAGTACGAGGGCTCGATCACGATTGACCGAAACCTGATCGATGCCGCGGACTTACTTCTCTTTGAACGCGTCGAAGTTTATAACATCACCAACGGACAGCGCTTTGCGACCTATGTGATCGAAGCGCCACGCGGATCTGGCGAGATTTGCGTCAACGGTGCCGCAGCGCGACTCGTGAGCGAAGGCGATCAAGTCATCATCGCAAGTTACGCTGCGCTCCCCGATCATGAGGCTCGAGAGTGGAAGCCAAAAATCATTCTTCTCGATCAGGAGAACAAGCCTAAAGCCGAGAAGTCTCCCACTCTCGATCCCCTGGAGCGCGATTTAGAGCTCCTGCGCCGCCGTCGCAGCCCTGACATCGGACGCTAGTGGCGGGTTAATCCGTCCTCCACACTGCGCATCGAACGCAGAGACATCCGCAAAATCGACCCCTCCATCCACATTAAGATCTGCGGTTTGAAGGCCGTTTTCAAATGCGTAATCGAAGGCCTTCCGATCGCAGCCCACTTGGCCACAGGAGCGCAGGTAGGCCTCAAGATCAAGCCCATCCACTCCGCCGTCCTGGTTCACATCAGCGCCCTCGCCACCGTCCTCCCACTTCGAGATAAACTCAGAGACCGCACAAACTTCGCTGGTTTCAGAGTTTTTTAGGCTCCCTACGGCGCTCGACTGCAAAGTCGCGTGAGCTAAAGTGTGATCGCTCCCCTCAGGAAAACATCCTCCCAAAATCAGCACACCTACAACCCCAAGTCCCCGTAAACCTAAACCTCGAATAGTCATGACGTACCCCCTTTTTTAAAAGTCTAGGGGAGAAGGGTCCCGCTCGAGCAGGTGCATCTAGTTAGAGGGCTAAATCATGAAAACAATGAGGGGCTTAGCTCTTTCCCATTAGCTTCAGGATCTCGATCGGTAGCGGCACGATCATGGTTGAGGTTTTCTCCGACGACATCTCGCGGATGGTTTGGAGATAGCGAAGCTGCAGTGACATCGGGTTGCGCGCCATCACCTCAGCGGCTTCGCCGAGTTTTTGAGAAGCTTGCATCTCCCCTTCGGCTGCAATGATTTTTGCACGACGCTCACGCTCAGCCTCAGCTTGGCGCGCCATCGCACGCTGCATCTCCGTCGGGAGATCGACTTGTTTGACTTCGACGTTCGTCACCTTCACGCCCCACGGCTCAGTCTGCGTATCGAGAATGGATTGCAAGCGCTGGTTAATCTGCTCGCGCGAGGCAAGTAACGTATCGAGCTCCACTTGGCCAAGCACTGAGCGCAAGGTTGTTTGCGCAAGTTTTGAGGTCGCAAGTAAGTAGTTCTCGACTTCGACGACTGCGCGATTGGGCTCCACTACGCGAAAGTAGATCACGGCATTCACTTTGATCGTGACGTTATCTTGCGTGATCACGTCCTGCGGCGGCACATCGAGCGTCACTGTCCGCATATCAACGCGAATCATCTTATCCACCAACGGGATGAGCAAAATCAGTCCAGGTCCCTTTGCGCCGATGATTCGACCTAACCGAAACACTACTCCGCGCTCGTACTCGTTGAGCACTTTCACACAAAGACTGAGGACGATGAGGATCGGAATAATTAGGCTCAGTAGACTTCCGAAGATCATGATGAAGAACTCCTTCTCTTACGAGACCCTAGGTATAGAGCCTTAAGCCCAAAACTCCAGGAGAATCGGCGCGCACTCACTCCCCACGATCAGTGTCCCCGAAGACACCCCCTTAGGTTGTTAAGAAATCTAAAGAAATATAAAATATCAGGCGAGACGTCGAGTGAGGATCAGCGTGCGCAAAGCCTTTTTAAAACTGCTGAGCTTAGCTCTCACGGCCGCAGGCCTTCAGGGCTGTTTTTCGGATCGATCCAGCGGCAACGTACAGCCAGTCAACCCTTTGCAGAGCGCGCCTGCGACACCCTCCTCGCCGACACTTTTCCCCTCAGGCGCGAACGTCGAAATCAACAAGAGCCGCACTTTCGTCGTCGCAGGCGGCACCGCACCCTATACCTTTGAAGTGACGAGCGGATCCGGATCCATCAATTCGAGTGGCGTGTACACCGCTTCGGGGACCCCGGGGACTGAGTTCATCAAAGTCACTGACGCCACGGGAAAGTCCTATCAAGCGGTTGTTGTCGTTTACGTAACGCTCGCCATCACTCCCTCAGCACCAAGACTTATCGTCGGTGCTTCCACCACGTTTGCCGGACAGTTCGGGATGGGGACTTATACGTACTCACTCACTTCGGGCTCTGGAACGCTCAACTCCAACACTGGGGCGTACACGGCTCCAGGCGCTCCGGGTACAGCCACGGTTCGCGTGACCGACAGTGAAGGCAACACGGCGAACGCAAGCATCACGATCGCAAGCCCGGTGACGATTTCTCCCACGGCTAGAAATCTGCTCGTACACGGAAACCAGACTTTCACTTCGAGCGGAGGCTTTAACCCAAAAACGTTTACGATCCGAAGCGGTGGCGGATCAATTGGCGCGGGCACAGGCGCGTTTACAGCCCCTGGACTTCCAAGCGCAACGGTTGTGCGCGTGACCGACAGTGCCGGAAACTTTGCAGAAGCGACCGTCACAACCGCCGCTGATCTGACGATCTCTCCGACCGCGAGAAACTTACTGACCAATGCTAACCAAGCGTTTAGCGCGAGCGGAGGATTCAATCCAAAGACCTTCTCCATTCAAAGTGGTGGAGGGAGCATCGACTCCACAACAGGGGACTTCACCGCACCCGCAACACCAGGCACAACAGTGGTCCGTGTCACTGACAATGAAGGAAACTTCGTGCAAGCAACGGTGGTCACTGCGGCCGCACTAACGATCTCTCCCACGACGCAGAACTTAATCGTCGACACAAACCAAGCCTTTTCTTCGGCCGGCGGATTTAATCCGAAAGTGTATTCGATTCAGAGCGGCGGAGGCTCGATCGTTACTGGTACCGGCGTCTTTACCGCCCCCACCACTGCCGGCACGACCGTAGTCCGCGTAACCGACAGTGTAGGAAACTTTACGGAAGCAACCGTCACGACCGCTCCAGCTCTCACGATCACGCCGCCCGAAAAAAATTTACTCGTAAACGCAAGCCAAACGTTTGGTTCTGTCGGCGGATTTAATCCGAAGACATTCTCGATCCTCAGCGGCGGCGGAGTGATCAACGCTACAACAGGCGCGTTCACCGCACCCGCTACTGCTGACACGACCGTCGTGCGCGTGACTGATAGCGAAGGAAACTTCGTGCAAGCAACCGTTGTCACTGAGGCAGCTCTCACGATTTCTCCAAGCGCAAGAAACTTAATCGTTAACGCAAACCAGACCTTTTCCTCGACCGGAGGATTTAGTCCGAAAGTGTATTCGATCCGAAGCGGAGGCGGATCCATCATCGCTGGAACTGGTGTGTTCACCGCTCCAAGCACCCCGGACACGACCGTGGTGCGGGTCACAGACAACGAGGGAAACTTCGTCGAAGCAACCCTCATCACTGCGGCAACCCTCACACTCTCTCCCCACTCGAAAAACATGACGGTTGGAAACTCGCAGAGCTTTGTGGGATCAGGCGGCTTTACTCCCTACACTTACAGCGTCGTCGCACCGGGTGCAGGCACGATCAACTCGGGCACTGGCCTCTACACTGCCCCAGGATCCGTGGGTCCGAACGAAACCATTCGCGTCACCGACTCCGAAGGCAACACAGCAAGCGCCACAATCACTCTCTTTACCCAACTGGCTTTAACTCCCAACGCACCACTCACTCTTGCATCGATGAACACACAGACCTTTGATGCAACCGGAGGTGTACCCCCCCTAACCTTTGAGGTTGTGTCGGGTCCTGGCTTGGTCACTCCCGTGGACGCCGATACGGCGACCTTTACCGCAGGAAGCACGAGCGGAACCGCCGTCTTCCGAGTCGCAGACTCCAACAGCAACTCGATCAGTCTGAACATCTCTGTGAACGCTCCCGCCCAGGTGGTGGCCGGTGGCGGCTTTGCTTGTGTGCGTTTTACCAACGGCAGAGTAAAATGCTGGGGACGCAATAACCTCGGACAACTTGGAACTGGAACGAGCGTCGGCGCATTCGCCAACATGGGTGATGCTGCAAACGAAATGGGATCCAATCTCCCTTTTGTCGATCTCGGCACTAACCGTACGGCAACCCAAATCTCCGCCGGCGAAGAGTCTGTATGTGCGCTTCTCGATAATGGAACCACCAAGTGCTGGGGAGGAAACTCTCGCGGTCAACTCGGACTTGACCTCGCAACTACAATCAACAAAGGAGATGCCTCCGGTGAAATGGGAGATTTTTTGCCCGCCGTGGACTTTGGCAGCAGCGGTGATGCGACCAACATTTTTCTAGGAGCCACCAATGCCTGCGCCGTGCTGGCGGACGGAAACGGAAAATGCTGGGGACGCAATCAGTCTGGCCAAAGCGGTGTCAACAGCACGACTCAGTACGGAGACGCCCCTGGAGAAACAAGTTCGCTGCCAGTCGTCAGTCTTGGTGCTGACTTTCCTACCCTTTTTGCGCTCGGGGGGCGCGATAGCACCGTTGGACATACTTGCGCGCGCGTCGCGAGCGGTCGCGTGCGCTGCTGGGGCTCAAACGCCTCAGGGCAGATCGGGTTGGGTCTTTCGAGCGATTTTCCCACAGCGGATGTGGGAGATAGCTCTGAAGAAATGACAACCTACAACAACTACGTCGATCTCGGTGCGACTCAAACGGTGACTGCGCTGAGCGCCGGCACAAGTCATACTTGCGCGATCCTAACAGGTGGCACAGTGAAGTGCTGGGGACTCAACAGTAGCGGCCAGCTCGGCCAAGGCGATACGGCAGATCGAGGTCACTCTTTGGACCAGATGGGCACAAACCTCTTAGCACTCGATTTTGGCGACGGACAGACGGTTACCAAGATCGCCTCTGGCTTTAACACGAACTGCGCGATCCTGAGCAACAACGCGCTGAAGTGCTGGGGAGCAAACACGAACGGAGTCTTAGGCATTGGGTCGGCCACGGGAGCTGATGTGAGTCGTGGCGATGCAAGTGATGAAATGGGCACGAACCTCGCTGCGACCAACCTTGGCTCAGACGGAGCATACGCGATCGATATCGCACTCGGACGGGAGTACGCGACGACTCAGCCGTTTGTGTGCGCGATCTTAAACAACCGCGGCGTGAAGTGCTGGGGCAGTAACGGATCGGGTCAGCTCGGTCGAGGCGATACCCTAAACCGGGGCGAAAACGCTGACGAAATGGGCGATCACCTCCCCTACGTCCCACTCTAAGATGCGCAGCGCGACACTCGATTCCATTGCACGCTGAGATTGCGGACATGGTAACTCTCTCGGTATTGCATGGAAGCACCCCGGGACCTCGCCGCTCAGGCCGAATTCTACCAATCCCACCTCAACCGGGTGAGCCGCAGCTTTGCGTTCTGTATTGAACGCCTCGAAGGCCCGCTGCGGAACTGGGTTGGACTCTCTTACCTCCTCTGCCGAGTTCTCGACACCGTCGAAGATGCTCCGTGGAAAAACTCCAAACAGCAGTCTGAACATTTTTCGAAGTTTCTGCGTTTTCTCCACAAGACCCCGGGAACGCGCGAAGTGCGCGAGTGGCGCGAAGCCTTCCCACAAGAAATTCCCGAAGGCGAGCGCGAACTCCTGCAACACGCCGACACTCTGTTTCGCGATTACCACTCTCTCCCCCAGAAAATCCGTCAGTCCCTCGCCACGTCGATCCAGAACATGGGCCGTGGGATGGCGTACTTCTGCGCACGCAAAGTCGACGGAGCACTCAAGCTACGGGGCTTACGCGAAGTGAATCAGTACTGTTTCTTTGTCGCGGGTGTTGTGGGCGAACTGCTCACCAAACTCGTCGTCACCGCTGCACCTGAAGGATGGACGATCCCGCGCGAGATCTTCGTCAACGCGCACCGTTTTGGACTTTTTTTACAGAAAGTGAACCTCCTCAAAGACCAAACAATCGATGAGGGCGAGGGCCGCTTTTTGATCCCCTCGCGGCCCGAAGTCCTGCAGTCACTCGAGCACGATGCGCGCGGCGCCGTGCAGTACTTGCTCGACCTTCCCGTCAGCCTACGCTCGTATCGCTTGTTTTGCGCGTGGTCGCTGTTTTTGGGTCTTCGCTCCTTACCCTGGATCGAGCGGGCGTTTGAAGAACGCTCCGGCATCAAAATCCCGCGCGACAAAACGCAAGAGTTGCTTGCCATGGTCGAAGCCGTGATCGACGATAACGAAAGCTTGTGCGCTCTCTTTGAGCAACTCCTCCCACCCATCGATGCACCCTCGGGCTGGTCCGCGCGCGAGCAAGGACTGAGCGAGGGGTGGTTTGAGGAGCTTTATCAGGGCGAACTTTCAAAGGAAGAGCTCCAGAGCCTGGGCCTCCTTTCGGCGCAAGCTCCTTAACTGCATTCGTTTTTATCCTCTGTGAGGATCGGGACTTCGGCGAGCTGCGCGGAAGCACAGAAAAGCCTTCGCGCTTCGGAATCGCCAAAGGCTACTCGTGGGACAACTGAGCCTGCGCAAGCGCAGTCTTAAGGTGGGTCCAGGTTTCTTTTTTCGCCGATGGATCTGCGAGCAACTGCTCGAGTGCGTAGGTGACAAATACAGATGCGCCGCCAAGAGACGCACTCTCGCCGGGCGAAAGCTCCGAACCTACGAGTGCCCGCGCCGCACTCACCCCTAAGACGACAACCGCCCGAGGCTCGAGCTCCAAAAGCCGAGCCCGTGCGTTCATTGCACCCTCCCCACCCCGCAGTGCCATCACCCCGACTTCGTCCCGTCGGAGGCGGAGGGCCTCGATCATTTTGGTGAGGAGCGCGCCTGTCGCGCCCTCAAACGCGTCCGAATCGCAGGTCACAAACGCGAGCGGCGCTCGGCGTGGGCCCCGAACTACGAGCTCCGAGCTGCGCGTGTCCTGCCGTTGGACCTGCACGCTCTGTACTTTTTTCCGAGCCATCACAACTGTGTGACGCGGAAGGTATTTTTTCCATTCTCGAAGGAGATGGCGTGCGGAGCGTTGTTTTTCCTGCATCCACGCGACTATCCGTGATAGTTTCAGCGATGTCAAAGGAGTCTCCGAAGTGCTTCGCCCCATTCTCCTTTTCGCCACTCTCTTCAGTTTCCTTCCCGCGCAGGCCGGTGTTTGGCTTCAGGGCGGGATTGGTGGCATCTTTGTGACCGAGCGCACGTCCAATGGCTCAGAGATTTCGCGCACGCACCTGCTCACGGACTACAGTGCGGGCTACACGTTTGCTCAAGGTTTTTTTGTTGGCGGACAGTTGCTCGACGCCCGAAACTCAGCAAGCGGCCGCTCCGCGCGCGCCTGGGGCCCTAAGGGCGGACTACTGATCGACGGCTTCGAACTGACGGCCGCTTACTTACTTTCAGTGAAGGACGATTCCACAGGTTTTGAGCGCTCCGGCCGCGGTCTGTCTGCGCAAATCGGTTACAACTGGAGTGTGGCCGGCCCGGTTCTCGTCGGCGCCTATTTTCAGTATTTTTCTGCGAATCTAGACGAGGAAAACGGCCTCACGCTCAATCCACGCGCACAGGTCAGCACCTTTGCGCCTCTTCTCAAAGCGACGCTGCACTTTTAGTCTATTGAAGTTTGTGAAGGATCGTGTGGGTCTTCAATCCACACTCGGGGCACTTTGCCGTCTCCGTGGTGAGGTTACGGCCGAAGTCGGTCATGTAAGCGAAGTGCAGCCTACCGCCGCAGAGCTTACAGTGGCTGTAGCGTTTTAAGAGCTCCTCTGCCGAACCCATGGACTGAGTCTGAGGTGCCGGGGGAGCCTCTTTGAACAACCGCTGCTGCGCTTTGGAATCTGTCGCCATGGGAATCGTCCCTCCAAGAACCATTTCGGAAGGCCCCCCCAGGGACTCAACGGGAAGGTTTTGCCCACGCTTTTTGAAGGTTGACGCACCGAGCCAGGCTATGCTAATCCCCCGCTGATGAACAAGATTTTATTCGCTTTCTTAACCGCTCTCCCGGTTTCTGCACTCGCCGCCGAACCCACCACACTTCAGTGCAAGGCTCAATACGAAGTCCGCACCCGCGAAGGCACTCTTCAGTGGAAAGACATCACAAGCGCAAGCTCGGAGATCCGATTTGGCCGAGCGCTGGTTCGCGGAGCGCTCCCCTCAGGTGAGAGCTTTCTGGCCGAGCTCAATCTCGCAATCGATGAGCATCACGACCACGAGTACAATACCGAGCTTTACATGCACTTAAAAAAAGAAGAGCGCACGAGCTGGACAAGTGGTGCGGCCCCTCGCCGTGGCGAAGCCACCCTCTCCGTCGCATCAAGTGGTCTTACGCGTGAGGGAGACTCAATTCTTGCCGTCCAGCTGAGCTGTGGGCTGCGTTAAATCTGCACTTGAAAAGCTAAGTTCGCCTGTCCAACTGACCCTCGACCTGCACTCGGAGCGCCCGAAGCTCCGCCTGCAGACGTGAGATCTTTGGTGTGAGCAACGCTCAACTGAAAGCTCAGCAGGTCCTCCAAAATCCGGTGGTTCATCGAAACCTCAATACGCTCCCCGGTCACGCGCGCAGAATTTCGAAGGGCTTCAACTCGCAGAGCGGCTCTCCATTTCACACCTAGACTGCGGTAGACCGCAAGCGCCCATCCTTCGCCAGCATCCGTACCGCGCGCCCACTCACCCAAAAAACCCATCCCCTCGCCCTCGTAGTTTAGGCTCAATCCATAGCGTCCCGCACGACGCCAGTCCGAGTCGATTGCTGCGCTAAAAGCACCGATCGTCAAGTCCTCAACCAGAACCGTCTCCACACGCGCAGAAACATCTTTCGTATAGTTTGGGTCACTGACATTGCCAGTCGCTCCGTTTGAAAACATCAAAAACCCTCGTACTGGACCACCGGTGTGCCGAAACTGCACGCCCGTCTGGCGCTGATCTCCAAACGTACGCGAGACGAGCGAGCGCTCCGGAAACCAGAGTGCTCCCGAGGAGCGAAGCCCTTCAAGAGTGGTCGGCGCCTTAAACTGCCCCATCCAAAACGCAAATCCCGACTCCCAGTTCAGACCAATGCGAACGTCCTGAAGAATTTTATTATCACCCGAAGAGCTTAGAGTTTTTGCAGTGTCCGCCATCACGAGATAGTCGAGCTTGGGCAGTGGAGATCCAGAAACTCGAAACTCCGCGCGACGTACGCGAATACTGGCGCTCCCCGTGGACACTCCGAGATCGGATGCATTCCAGATCTGCAGAAGTCCGCCAAACTTTGGCCCCGCCACTCCTTCGGCTGCAGATGCCAGAGGGAAACCCGAGAGAAGAAGCGCTAAAATCCAGATTCTCTTTGTCATTTCAATCGCCTTTCTTAATGGTTCGTTTCGATCTTAGGAGTCGATGGTAGCTTACAGCAAATCGGTGTGCCTCATCGCGGACATGGGTCAAGAGTTTGTAAGCTTCTGTGTGAGGAAGCAGTGCGACTGGATTTTTTCTCCCCGGGATAAAGATGCGCTCCATCGAGGACTCGACTTCTTTTTTGCGAAAGTCGCTCTCCGTGCGCGCTTTGGCGAGCCCGACAACTTCCACAGCCTGCACGTTGAGCTCTTCTAAGATGGCACTCGCCTGTGCGAGCTGACCTTTGCCACCGTCGACAACCAAGAGATCAGGAAACGGATCATCCGCATGCTGAAACCTGCGCCCTAAAATCTCTTTCATCATGGCGAAGTCGTTTTGTCCTTGTACGGTTTGGATTTTGTACCGCCGGTACAAGTTTTTATCAGGCGCTCCGTTGATAAAAACCACGCGCGAACCTACGGGATCTGAGCCTTGAATGTTTGAGATATCGTAACACTCGATTCGGGAAGGAAGTCGCTCGAGATCGAGCTTCTCCATGATCTCTTGGAGCGCGTGAGACCCGTGGCCCGCTGCGCGCTTTCGTGCAAGCTCAAGCGCGTGCTTTGCGTTTGCAAATGCGACATTCAGAAGCTGGCGATCAGACTCGCTTGCCGATGTACGCACGGAGATCCCCGATTGAGCGAGAACTTTCTCAAGCGTCTCAAGATCCTCCGGAGTCTCTGGCAAAAGCACCTCCTGCGCGCGCGTATAGGACTCTTCTTCGATTTGCGCACTTTCAAGAACATTTTGAACGACGAAGTTCAAAAGCACTTCTCGCTCACTGAGCGATGCGTCCGTGTTTTGTAAGTGATAGTGCTTAACTGAAAGGAGCTTTCCTTTTCGAACGACCAGCACTACTCCCACTGCATCAGACTCCTCACGCGCAAGGCCATACACATCGCGATCACGATCCGTCTGTGTATCGAGTACCCCCTGCGTCTGCGTGACCAGCTCGAGATTTTGTAACTGATCGCGGTAGTAGGCGGCCTGCTCGTACTCCAGGCGCTCTGCTGAGTCGCGCATGCCGCGCTCCAGCGCCGAAACAAGCTCGCCACTTCGACCCTCAAGAATCTGCACTGCGTGTCCGATGCTCTCGGCGTACTCGGCCGTACTGACGTGTCCCACACAGGGAGCCGAGCACTTTTCCATCTGATAGAGGATGCACGGACGCGAGCGATGGCGAAAGGTGTTCTCCGAGCAGTCGCGAAGCCTTAACGTCTCATTGAGTAAACGCAAAATCTGCTTTGCAGCCCAGCCCGACGGAAAGGGACCGAAATAACGCGATCCGTCTCGCCTCACGCGACGAGTCCACTCGAGTCGCGGGTAGGCTTGCTCCACTTGGATCCGAATGTAGGGATAGGACTTGTCATCTTTCAAACGGATATTGAATTTTGGCTTATGTCTTTTGATCAGCGTACACTCAAGAATCAGAGCCTCAGCCTCTGTTTCGGTGAGAATCACTTCGAAGTGATCCACAGCCATCACGAGCATCTCAATGCGAGCTTGCTCGTGGCGCGCGGGCTGAAAGTAAGTGATCACGCGATTGCGGAGACTTTTGGCCTTTCCGACATAAAGAATCGCGCCCGACGCATCCCGCATCAAATAGACGCCGGGCGACGTAGGGGCCTCTTTCGCGCGCTCCAGCAGAGTCGAACGTGTGGTTTTCGAGGGATAACCCTGCGGCGGAACTTGATTTTCCACCCTGAGTTTATATACCCTGAAGCACACCTATGACAAAAGATTCCCTCTCCCCTGGCAAAGAGACTTTGGCCTATTGCACCAGCTGTAAGATGGACCTTGGTTCGACCATCGTGTCCATGACAGGCGATCGCATCGCGAAAGTCGAGTGCCGAACTTGCAAAAAAACCCACGTATTTCGCGCACCCAAGGGGATCACCGAGCCCACAGCTGCAAAGCCTAGTCGCAAATCCGCAGCTGCAGCCAAACAAGTCATCGCCTTTGAAGACGAGTGGCAAAAGCTCATGGATGGATCTGCAGCCGCGATGCGCCCCTACTCGACGAAGACTTCTTTTAAGATCGGCGACAAACTCTCGCATCCTTCGTTTGGTGACGGAATTGTCAATCGACTTATCCATCCCAACAAGATCGAGGTCACCTTTCGCCATGAACTTAAGATCCTCATGCACGTCGGTCCTTAGTCTTGCGCTCCTAGTCTTTGCGACCAGTTGCTCATCGATCGGCAAAAGAACTCCCGAGATCTCGGAGCTCTTAGGCAAAAAAGTAGCGCTGGTTGAAATTGAAGGCGAGCGCACGTCCCAAGCGGTAGCCGAAATCGGGATCGTGAACGAGATTCTCCGCCGAGGATCCTTTGAGCTGATCTCAAAACAAGACCTCGCCACCTCGCGTGCGCGGCCCGAGCAAGATCCTCTGGACTGGCGCGGGATCGCCAAAGGTGCCGGTGCGGATTGGGCGTTACGCGTGAAAGTACTCAAGTTCGACGCAAACGCGCACGAAGGTTACAGCGAGCTCGAAGAAGAAGACTCGCTCTACGAGAAAGAGACCGGTCAGAAAAAATCAAAGCGCCTCTACAAAGTAAAAGCCTTACGCGGCGAAGTCGAGTTTAACGTCGAGTTTGCAGATCTCCAAGGCGGCGATGTGCGCACTGCGGTCGCCACGAAGAAGGGCGAAGCCTTTGCCACATCGAAGACTCACGTCGAGCGCTTACCGCCGAAAATGAGTTTCCTTCAAAAGCTCTCGCAGGAAGCCTTTAAGGACTTTTTCGATCAGTACGAGTAATCCACTTTGAGCGTCGCGCTCATGATTCAAATCATCTGTAGCTCCAAAGCCTCAGAACCCTATCAAGAGGCTTCGGAGGCGGCATATTAGATCCTTAGGCAGGGACAGCAAAACTTAGAGATGGAGGAAACCCTACGTCGCCCTAGGATTTCAACAGATCGCGCGTGCCTTGTGCCTCTCTTCGGCAAACACCGCGATGGCAAATCTGAGGAACTCCGCCGCCAGGCTTACGAAATACAAACGCATGCTGAAACGACGGACCCACGTCCGGGCCCGACCAGGTGACTGGCCCGAGCTTCTCGAGCAAAGCCGCCGACGCAAGCTCGCTCATCCCGTAAGATGAGCGCTCGAGCTTCCCGCCGAGGCGCTCGAGCTGCGCGCGAGCCACGCCCACCAACTGCTCGCTTTCGGACGCATTCACCATCTCACCCAAACCCAAGAGGACCTGGAGTGTCACTGCCACCCCCGACGGGATTGCTTGATCGTGCAAACTACGAGGACGCTCGAGGAGTTTCTCGTGGTCGTGCGAGGTAAAGTAAAATCCCATTCCATCCTCGGCCGTGAATCGATCGAGAATCTGGCCCACCCACGACCTCGCCGCCGATTGGCCCCGCCCGTTTCCAAGAATCCGTTCGATGTCGAGTGCTGCGAGAGCCAAGAACGCATAGTCGTCTAAGAAGCCATTCCCTTTCGACTCGCCCCGCTGGATCGTCGCCGGCAAACGTGCACCTAAACTCACGAGGACATCAAACGCCTGCACCGCTGCTTCTCGAGATCGGCGAGCGATCTCAACACGTCCTTCGCGCTCCAATGCCTCGGAAGCCCAAACCAAACCCGAGATCGCAAGCCCATTCCAACCCAAGATCACCTTGTCGTCCAGGCCCGGGCGTACGCGCTTTTCGCGCAATTCAAACGCCGCCCGAACGGCCGGCGCAAGATCGGTGAGCACGCGCTCGAGTGCGAGCGCCGGATCACCTGCAAGATGAAGCACGGTCTTTCCATGCTCGAAGTTTCCTCCCTCGGTTACTCCCAGCACCCGCCCAAGCTCCAAGGGCAACTCGCCTGGACTCCAGGCAAAGAACTTCCCTTCTTCGCCCTCGGAGTCGGCATCCTGGGCTGCGTAAAACAACCCAGACGGTGCGCGCATCTCACGCAAGAGATACTCAACCGTCTGATCGAGTACGCGCGTGAACAAGCGTCGTTCAAACGCGGGCACAGCGTCCGCCGTCAAAAGCACTTCGGCGTAGAGCTTCAAAAGGAGCCCGTTGTCGTAGAGCATCTTCTCGAAATGCGGGACGCTCCAGGTTTCGTCGACCGAGTAGCGCGAGAAACCGCCACCCAAGTGGTCGTAAATCCCACCGCAAGCCATGCGCACCAAAGTGAGGCGAGTTGCGGCTTGCGCCTCTTCCGAGCCAAACGCATGACCCGCGCGCCAGAGAAAACTCCAGGTCATGGGAGAAGGGAATTTCGGTGAGCCGATCGTTCCCCCGTTCGTCCAATCCACGCCCGAGAGCAACTGCTCCATCGCACCCCGGAGATCGGGCTTCACGTCGGCCGGCGAAGGCTCCAGACTCTCCATCTTGCGGATCTGGGCCACGATCTTCTCTGCGTTTTGTAGCACACTTACGCGATCCTCCTGCCAGGCTCTCGCCAGTGCCTCAAGAAGTCTCCCAAACCCAGGTCGTCCGTAACGATCCTCAGGTGGAAAGTAAGTGCCGCCGAAAAAAGGCCTAAGATCCGGTGCCAAGAACACGGTCAGCGGCCACCCTCCGCCGTGCGTAAAAATCTGCGCCACGTTTTGGTAAATTTGATCAAGATCTGGGCGCTCCTCGCGATCGACTTTGATGCAGACAAAATCGCGGTTCATGAGTCGCGCGATCTCGATGCTCTCAAACGACTCATGCTCCATCACATGGCACCAGTGACAGGCCGAGTACCCGACACTCAGGAGAATCGGCTTATCCTCACGCTGCGCACGATGAAGCGCCTCCTGGCCCCAAGGGTACCAATCCACCGGATTGTTTTGGTGCTGAAGTAGATAGGGGGAAGTCTCTTTCGCTAAGCGGTTTGCCACAGGAGAGATCCAACTTGAACTCCTCCCCTCCGACTGTCAAATCGCAGTACAGTTGCAGGTAAAAAAGAAACGCTCCGCCTCCTGTGCTTATCTCAGGGTGCAGGCCATCCATTTGTAATTATTAAATAATTTCAACTCCTCAAATCGGACTTTAAGTCTGAACGCCTGGCCCAAGAGTTGCTCTCTCCGGCTCCGACACGCTGAACGTACTTCGTCGAAAGGATCCCGCTCCTATGTCCTCTTCTGGTCAAGTCCTGTCCCTAAAAGCTGCACGCGATCTCCGCTCTGCTGAGGAGGCCGAGTTTCAGTACCAAGCCGAGATCCTGGTCATGAGTAAGCTTGAGCTCTTAAACGAGATGGTCCGCTTTCAGGAAGAGCGCTCCTCGCGAGACTCACTCACCCCTGAGATGATGGTGCGAGGCAAGATCTTGTTTACAGCCCTTGAGCGCAACGCCGAGACCGAGGCGCTCCGAGTCCTCACGCGCTCGTACCGGAGGCATCTTGAGCTTGAGCTCAGAGAGTACCTAAAAACCGGCAAACCCAACTCTGATAACGACTAAAGCAGATTACTCGCAAGCTCCGAGAGCTTTGAGCGCTCACCTTTGACCATCGTGATGTGGGCTGAGATCGACTCATCCTTGAAGCGATCCACTAGATACACAAGTCCGTTGTTTGCTGAGTCGACGTAGGGGTTATCAATTTGAAAGCTATCGCCCGTGCACACGATCTTCGTGTCGTCCCCTGCACGCGTGATGATCGTTTTGATCTCATGCGGAGTCAGATTCTGGGACTCATCCACGATTAGGTACTGCTGCGGGATTGTGCGACCACGGATGTAGGTCAGGGGTTCGATCTGGAGAAGCCCTTGATTCATGAGCTCCTGACACCCGCGACCTGCGCCGCGACGCCCCTTGTTGCCGGTTGCTCCAAAAAGAAAATCAATGTTGTCGTAGATCGGCTGCATCCATGGGTTGAGCTTTTCTTCGATATCGCCCGGCAAGAAACCAATGTCTTTCCCGAGCGGGAAAACAGGGCGCGAGACCAAAAGCCGCGAGAACACGTTCTCGTCGACCGTCTTTTGTAAGCCTGCTGCGATGGCGAGCAGAGTTTTGCCTGTGCCGGCTTTACCGACCAGGGTTACGAGCTTGATCTCGTCGTTTAGCAGAGCATCGATCGCAAAAGCTTGCTCCGCGTTTTTTGGGAAAATTCCCCAGATCCCATCCGCTGGCTTAAAGATCGGAACAATGCTCTCGAGCTCTTTTGAGAAACGTCCCATCGCCGTGTGGTTTGGGTTTGCGTAATCTTTGAGCAGCACATACTGGTTTGGCTTTAAGTGCGGGTTTGGGTTGCCCTCTTTTCCTGCTTTCACCATGCCTTCGGTGAGGGTCAGGCGTTTATTGGCGTAAAACTCATCCACTAAGTGAGAGTCAATATTGATCGATACAAACCCACTGTAGAGCTCGTCAGGCTCAACGTTAGCAGGCTCATAGTCCTGGGCCTGAAGACCGAGTGCATCGGCTTTGATGCGTAAGTTTGTATCCTTGGTGATGAACACAACGGGCTGCTTGGGGTTGTCTTTACGGACCGCCATCGCGACTGCAAGAATACGGTTATCCGCGCTATCCATCTGCAGCTCGTCAGGAAGATGCACAGCACCCGCACTCATCTCAACACGCAGCGTGCCACCTCCGGGGAGCTTCACGCCCCGGGAGAGCTCGCCACCGTCTTTTCTCATCTCGTCGATCTTGCGCGAGAACTGGCGCGCATGTCGTCCGAGCTCACCCATGTCGCGCTTGAAGCGATCAATCTCTTCAATCACTGCAATGGGGATAATGAGATCGTTGTTTCCAAACTTAAAAAGTGCTTGAGGGTCGAAGAGGATGACGTTCGTGTCGATGATGAAGGATTTTCTCAAAGTTTAGACGCTCCTTGTCCTGAAGGAAATCGTACAGTAACCGTCAAAAAAGCCAACGACCATTTCACATTACGCAAAGCAACATCACCAAGACTCTGCTAGTGATGAGAGCCTATGAAAGCTTCCGTCTTCGAGAGCGTGCTCGAAAAATCGATTTTCGCAAGTCGCTGGATCCAAGCGCCCGCTTACGCTGGTCTGATCGTAGCCGCCGCTTTGTATACGTATAAGTTCTTAGTAGAGCTCATGCATCTGGCCTCATCGATTCACACGCTCTCCGAGGAGCTGGTCATGCTCGGCATCCTCACTCTCGTGGATGTGACGATGGTGCTGAACCTTCTTGTCATGGTCATCATCGGCGGATACGCGACTTTTGTGAGCCGCATCGATTTCGGCAACCACGAGGATCGCCCCGACTGGCTTCAGAAAATCGACGCAGGCACTTTGAAGGTCAAGCTTGCGGGATCACTGGTCGGGATTTCTGGAATCCACTTGCTCAAGTCCTTCATCAACATCAGCAATAAAGAGATCGAAGTCGTGAAGTGGCAAATCATCATCCACTTCGTGTTTCTGCTCTCCACCTTGCTCCTCGCATACACGGAGAAGGTGCTCGCCTCGAGCGCGAAGTCCAAGTAGCCCAACAACAACTGTCTAAAACTTTGACAGTTTTCTAGCCTGTTTTGGCTCTAAATGGGTGTGTCACCTGGCACCTGGCTTGCTCCTCTTGTGATGGAAGAGAGAGAACTTTATGCGACGTCCTCACGCCATAACTTCAAAAACGCTGCTTCTGATTTCGAGCTTAGTCCTTGCGACCGCCTGCGGCTCAAATCCCAAGGCCCAGCCCCCTGTCGCAGGCTCTGGATCAGGCGGAGGCTCGGGTAGCGGGTCTGGATCGGGCTCAGGATCCGGCTCATCAAGTGGCGCTCCTCCATATACCTTTAACTTTCAGATCTCAGGTCAAGGCTCCTACTCGACTCCCGCGATCACAGGTGCGGACTCCATTCTCCGCGTGAAGATCTACTCCGGCACAAGTGCAACAGTGAACGTGCCGGGCTACGAGCAGTACAACATCAACTTCGGCTGCCAAGACTTCAAAGTGCAGCTCAACACCATGGCCCCACGCCAAAGCCCGATTCTGCGGATCTCGAGCGGAAACGACGGTCTTTGCCCCGCTTCGCAAGGTTTTAGCTCTGGAGCGACGACCGACTTCTCAAACGAGCTCGGAGGCTCAACCAATACGATCACAATCTCCAACGCTCGCTACGATGCTTACTGCCAGATTTGGTGGCAGCAGTGGTCTTACTATCAATACTCAAATCCAAGCTACTGGCAGTCGGTCTACAGTTTTATGTGCCCAATGAAAAACGTGCACCCAAATCACACGATCAACGGCACCGTATGCATCCAAGTCAACGGTCAGCGGGAGTGCCCTTAAAACTCTGTCAAAACTTTTGACAGCTGTTTGCCATCTCACAGATCGAGAACGCTCAATTGCAGTTTAGCACGCTTACGCGTTGGCAGCGCCCTTGCTCTCTCTTTAAAGCAGGAGAGTAGAGAGTTATGAAAGTTCAGGGGAGCCTCAAAAACCAAAACAAGTTTAAAACTCAAAGTCCCTGGAGCTTTGCCTCACGCCTCGGCCTTTGGCTTAGCCTTCCGGTAACCCTCGCTGCACTGAGCGGATGCGGAGGTAAGTCTTACACCCGCGCCGAGGAGAGAGTCGCTTCGATCTCAGACCCCACCACACCCGCACCAAGCCCCACCCCAACTCCTACGCCAAGTCCTTCGCCCTCTCCAAGCCCAACGAATCCACCTTACACTTTTACTTTTCAGCTCAACTCTGCCAACGGATTTACTTACACCACGCCTGCAATTCCAGGCGCAGATAGCATCCTTCGAGTCACGGTTCGCCCACAGTCAGGAACCACGAACACCCTTCCAGGCTATGAGCAGTACAACTTCAACGCAGGTTGCTTTGATTACAAAGTCGCATTCTCCGGATCGGTGAGACAAGCGCCTGTTATGCGCCTTGAGAGCGGAAACACTTGGCTTTGCCCCCAAGCTCCCACTCGCGCAACCACTGACTTTAGCTCTCTTCTCGGCGGGAGTGCAGGGGCACAGATCACCGTGTCCAATCCTCGCTACGATCTGTACTGTCAGTGGTGGTACCAGCTGAGCTTAGACCCCACTCAGTACAATGCAATGTGCCCCATGAAGAGCGTGTACCAAAATCACCAAGTCACCGCTCAGATCTGTGTGCAGACAAACGGCACTCTTCCTTGCCAGGAGTAAAAGTTTCTTCCCCAACCCTAGTCCTCAGATGAGCGCCCACCGTCCCCCCGGTGGGCGTTTCTATTTCTTAGGTTTTTTAAGGCTCTTAAAGACCTAAAACGACACCAAATTTTTCCATCTGAGGCACTGGAAACGACGTGGATTTCAATTTTTTTAACCTCTCCCAAAACACATCCCATGATCCGCCCGTCTGCTCCCAAAGCTTTGGAAACTCCTCAATCCCAAGACCATAAAACCGAAACTGCGCAAGCGTTGCGTTATTGAGCTCTTTTTTCCACTGAAGCTCGATCTGCAGCGCTTTTAAAATACGCCGCTTTTCTGAACGCTTCTCCTCTAAGCTCTGAGCACTCTGATAAACATGCGAGAGCTGCTCAAACGCCAAGTGCATGCGCTCAGAGCGACGCTCACTGAGCTCTGAGCTCTTGAGATAAGTCTGAAGCTCAGGAGACTGCGCGCCAAATCGCTCGCGAAGGTACTCAGAAGTGAGTCGATCTGCGACGAAAGAGGCCAAAGCCTCATTAAAGTAAGACTGCCCTGAAATGTACAGCGTCGCGTGTACGGACTCATGCAAAAGAACGTTCACGAGCTCACCCATCGCCTCCTCACCTGGAGGAATCATCGTCGAAAGTACGGGATCCCTAAACCACCCCAGCGTCGAGAACGCGCTTGCACCTCGAACATCAACGTCCCACCCTTGCGTGCGAAGCTCCTGCGCCATGCTCTCTGCGTTTTTTCGATCAAACCAGCCTAGGTACGTAAACGATCCCACAATCGGAAAACTCCACTCCTTAGGTTTGAACTCAAACTCAGGACACGCCGTGACGACATAACTGACATACGGATCATCCCACGCTACGTACTCGCGATAGTTGGGAGTCGGCTGGATGCCATACTTCTGACCAAAAGCTAGGATCGATGGAATCTCTTTAAGCAAGCGGCTGACGCGAGGGCGAGTGCGCTCATCAGCGATCACATCCTCGATCGGACGCGCACGTTGAATGATTTTAAGTTGTCCATGTGCAGCTTGAGATACGAAATGCAAGCTCGAGCATCCCGTACTTGAAAGGAGCGCAGTAGCTGCAGAAAAAACTAAAACAAAAGAGAGAGGCCGACTGAAGCGGCGATATTGTCTTTCCATGAGGCGAGGTTTCCTTTGGCGAGATAACTCGTCGCCTCCGTCCGAAGCGCAAAAGTCTGTGTAAAATAGAACTTAAACCCTCCTCCTAACACACCGGTCACGGCATCATAGCGTGCAGGCGGCGCACCCCCACCTGCGTAAGTACCCGAACCGTCGCGGTTGAGCTGACCTACACCAATTTTGACGTAAGGTTGAAAGCGCGTTTTCTTACCTAAGATCGACTGCACCCAGTTAAAGCTGTATACGCGATCATGAAACGTCGTGTCCTGATAGTTGGTCACAAACATCCGCTCAATCATGTCTTGATAAGAGAACTCGATCTGAGAACTCTCGGTAAAATAGTACCCAATCGAAAACCCTAAGCGCTTACTCCAGCTGTAATCCGCTAGCGAGTAGTTGGTTCGATTATAAAAAAAACCAGCTGAAAGCTCTATGACTCCTGCGTGAGCCAGTGGAGTGCCTAGAGCGGCTATCATCAGAGCGATCGCACTACTACGAAACTTCATTTCTCCCTCCCTGGGACTCGAAGAGCTTTCAATCCACCTCGAGATTTGAAAGCTCTTCGATGAGCTTTTCTTTTTCGTGATCTTTTTCACGTGTAACGCTTGAAACTCTTGGCGCACTCTTTGGACGTGGGGCTTCAGCCTTCACGCGCACTGCTCCTTGATAACGACCTACGAACGCAGCTCGGGCAGATGGATCGTCTTTTTTAGGCCGATAACGCTCGTAGTGTTTGTCTTTAAACTCAAGGCCCGCAGGTGCGCGGGCGACGGCTTCATCCGGTTTGATCTCAGAGGCAAACTTTCGCTCACCTCGACGAGTTGCCGAAAACAGAGCGCGCTCTAGAATACGTTTTTCAAGCGTAAAATCTGCAAAAACCTCGCGCAAACTCGCAATCGTTACAGCACGAGGAGTCTCTGGAACTACCCGTAACGTATCGAAGTCAATCGATGTCACCTCACCAGCAGAGACGGTGATCTTTCGTGTGGGTTCAAAGCGATTTTCTAAGGTCGCTTTTCGATCAATCGACACCACCTGCATGCGCTCGGTCGCTTGAGCAAAAGTAATGAGCGTTGTCCCGTGACTTAAGCGCGCGCGCCCGGTGGTCGTCAAAACACGAAGCTCGTCAGAGCCGTTTTCAACTTCGACAATGAGTTTTCCTTTAAAGAGAGCAATCTGATCCTCGCCCGTACTCTGTTTGCCAGGGACATGATCGAAAATCTGTAAAAAGCTATCCGCTCCGATGTGAAACACGTAGCCTTGTCGATGCGTAATCGCGGCCGATCCACTTCGCACCGAGAGCCAACCTCCACAGGGGATCGATGACTTTGGAACCGTCTGAAGAAGCGTGGACCGATTTGAGTCTAAAATCTGCACTTCGCCATCAAATTTATGAAGGATCGCGCACGGAGCAGCTACGCCCTGCGCAAGCTCAACAGGTTTTGCCTGCGCTGAACAAATCACCAGCACACTAGTGATGAGTAGCTTCGTGCGCATCAGGCGCATGGTGCTCCTCCGACTTCGTGGCGCTTGAGACTGTGCGCCTGCCTTCTTTTGAGTTTACCCAAGCCGCCTCTTTTGAGTGCGGATGGTGATCCATCAGGCTCCCTAACCAGTACTGAGCCTTCTGCGGCTCGTCTTGTTTTTTATGACTGAGCGCCATCCACAGACGCGCTTGCGCTTGATACTGAAGGATC
>JBILEK010000021.1:0-34417 GCA_044352155.1 Bdellovibrionia bacterium | reverse complement strand
ATCCCGCTTGCGATCGGATGTTGGTGGTTTTTTCACCACAAAGTGAAGTACAAAAAAACAGCCTATTTTGACGCCACATGGCCCAGAAAGCGTTAATAACCCAAACCATAGTAGAGAGACTCAAAGCTCTCTCCAGGGGCTAGTGTAAAAAAAGCTCTTCTCCCAGGTTCAAGTGTACCGATAGAGCGTTGAAGCCCAAGAGCGCAAGCTGCATTGTAGGTGACAGCTGCAAAAAGCTCAGCTCGACTCATGCCCATATGGAGAGCTGAGAGTGTGAGCATTGCGGGCAGAGAGGGACACGGGCAGGAGCCCGGATTAAAGTCTGTGGCAATCGCAACACGCGCTCCTGCTGAGATCAGAGAACGCGCAGGAGCTGCAGCGGTTTTAAGGTAGAGCGCGGTTCCAGGTAAAAGTACGGCAGTGGTTTGAGATGTTGAAAGTCCACGGATACCGTTCTTTGATATTTTGAGAAGATGATCTGCGGAAAGGGCGCCTATTTTTGAAGCAAAGGCCGCCGAACCTGTATCAGAGAGCTCATCGGCGTGCAGTTTTACAGAAAGCTTGAGCTCCTTTGCCCTGGTTAATATCTGCTCAGCTTCTGTGAGAGTGTAGTAACCACGATCCACAAAAACATCGCACTGCTCTGCGAGTTTAAGGCGCGCGACGGTGGGAAGATGGCGGCCGATGATTTCTTTAATGTAATCGGAGCGCGCGATGTCTTTTGGAAAGTCGTGAGCTCCCATGTAAGTAGAAACGATGAGGAGATCTGGGAAATTTTTTTTTAGTAGTTGCGTGACCCTTAAACACTTGAGCTCCGTTTCAAGATCAAGGCCGTAGCCTGATTTGATCTCGATGACTCTGACTCCAAAAGAGCGCATCAGTTTCAGACGTTGCTGTGCAAGTCGAAAAAGCTCGCGCTCAGAGGCCTGGCGTGTCGCAAGAACTGTTTTTTGAATTCCACCGCCTGATCTTGCAATCTCCTCATAAGTGACTCCAGCACTTCTCAGAGCGAACTCATCCGCACGATCTCCTGCAAAAACCAGGTGCGTGTGACAGTCGATGAGTCCGGGGAGTAGTGCCTGTTTTTTGCGTAAGTTTTTGATCTTTGCTTTACGGTAGTGCGTGGGGAGTGCTGAGCTTGGACCCACCCAGAGAATTTGGCCCGGAGCGCCAGAAGCGAGTTCTTCATAGACGAGCGCACCGTCTCTGATCTGGCCTAAGTCACTTTCGGTCGGGCGACGACCATCTTTTGATCTGATCCCTGCCCCAGTGAGTAGCTCGCTCGAATGAATGATCGCATGGATATTTTTTTTTGTGGGCATCGTGATCAATCTAGCATGGGCATCGATCCGCCTCGCTCACGAAAGGTGGTACGCGCAATATCAATTGAACTAGGATATCCAGCATCAGCATGTCGAACTACGCCCATGCCTGGATCGGAGTTTAAAACTCTCGCGAGACGAATCTGGGCCTCAGGGGTTCCGTCGGCCACAATCACCATGCCTGAGTGCATCGAGTAACCCATACCCACTCCTCCACCATGATGCAGACTAACCCAGCTAGCCCCGTTGACCGCATTGATCATCGCGTTGAGAAGCGGCCAGTCGCCAATGGCATCTGAGCCGTCGAGCATGGCTTCGGTCTCACGATTTGGGGAGGCGACTGAACCGCAATCGAGGTGATCGCGTCCAATAACGATGGGCGCTTTTACCTTTTTTTCGGCAACGAGACGGTTAAAGAGGAGGCCTGCTTTTTCGCGCTGCCCGTAACCTAACCAGCAGATACGAGCCGGCAGTCCCTGGAACTGAACGCGCTTTTCTGCAAGTGAGAGCCATTGTTGCAAACTCCGGTCTTCAGGAAAGAGTTCTCGGAGCGCTCGATCCGTTGTGCGAATGTCCTCAGGATCACCTGAGAGCGCAACCCATCGGAATGGCCCGCGCCCTTCGCAGAACTGTGGCCGAATATAAGCAGGTACAAAGCCTGGAAAATCAAAAGCGTTTTTTACGCCTGCTCGAAGTGCCTGAGCACGGATATTGTTGCCGTAGTCGAAAGTCTGCGTGCCCCGTTTTTGAAACTCAAGCATCGCTTCGACATGGCGGCCCATACTGGCGATTGATTTCTCAATGTAAGACTTAGGGTCACGTGATCGAAGTGCGAAAGCCTCCTCCAAGCTCATCCCTGCTGGGATGTATCCATTGAGCTCGTCATGAGCGCTTGTTTGATCAGTCAATAGATCGGGCTTAAATCCGCGCTCAAGCAGCTGCCATAAGATCTCAGCTGCATTTCCGACAAGTCCAATACTAACCCCCTTTTTTTCGCGTCGATACCGCTCCACTCTCTCGAGTGCGTCATTGAGGTTGTTGGCTTTTTCATCCAAGTAACGAGTCTCCAAACGTCGCTGTAAGCGCGTGGGGTCAACTTCAATGCAGAGTGTGACGGCTCCCGCCATTGCGCCGGCCAGAGGTTGGGCCCCCCCCATTCCTCCTAAGCCAGCCGTTAAAAGTACTCGACCAGCAAGCGAGCCTCCAAAGTGTTGGCGAGCCGCTTCTGCGAACGTCTCGTACGTACCCTGCACGATTCCTTGGGTGCCGATATAGATCCATGATCCTGCTGTCATTTGGCCGTACATCATGAGCCCTTTTCGATCGAGCTCACGAAATTTTTCCCAATTCGCCCAGTGGGGAACGATCCAACTATTGGCAAGAAGTACGCGAGGAGCCATGGCGTGACTCGGGAAAACTGCAACCGGCTTTCCTGACTGAATCAAAAGCGTCTGATCATCGCCAAGATCATGGAGAGTTTTTAAAATCCGCTCAAGTGATGGCCAATCACGTGCCGCTTTTCCGTTACCACCATAGACGACAAGATCCGCAGGATTCTCGGCTACGTCGGGATCGAGATTGTTCAGCAGCATCCGCAGAGCGGCTTCTTGCTGCCAGCTTTTGCAGGTGCGGTTTGGACCAGTGGGGGCGCGAAGTGTGCGAACGTTCATTCTGAATTTGTAGCGGATTTTAAGGATGTTTTCGAGGCATTCGTCGCGTTCATGCGCCGATCTAGTGTCTAAAGTTTAGACACTACATCGACCCTCATCTGCGCCAGAATCGCGACTGAGGGATGATTCGGCGTGTTGAATCTGGCACTCGCATTGCTGTGTTTTGGGGAGAGAGGATAGAGCACATGCGCCCGCGCGCCCCTAAAAAATACGAATCTCTTCTGTTCTTTAACTTAGGGTTTTGCTCAGTCCTCATGCTCGTGGGATTTGGGGCGTGTCGCCCGCAGGTCGTTCGCAATGGAGATCGATCAATCACTGTGGTCAATCTTGATGCCGTTGCCCGACCCAAGATTGATCCAGAGTCTGAAGGGGTTTCTGTCTCTGCACTCCCGATATTAGATTCGCTGACAAGAGAAGCAGCCTTTAACTTTGCTCGCACGCCGCTTGAGAGTGCCGAAGCAGGGTTAGGTGCAAGTGTGGAGGACGCCGCTCGTTTTGCAGATCGTTTCGGTGCCATAAGCCAGAATCATGCTGCACTCGATAAATACATCAGAGCGTATCGGTTTTTTGTAAAAACGAAGGAGACGCTTTCATCTCCTCAGACCGTTACCGAATCCATGGCGTTTGCTGAGCGCATTTACGCTTTCAGTGATTGTGCGGAAGTTCTTACTCGTTATGAAAATATTTTTGACCTAGCTCTCCGCAGTGGCCTAGGCAAAGGGCGCGCGTTTAATTTGGCAGATCGCTATCAGTCGCTCGAGCAATCGACAGAACTTGCCGAAAAATTTGTGCGTATTTTTGAGCATGGCAAAGGTGCGCAGTTAGATGAGGAGATGGCAGTTCGACTTGCAGAGAAGTACTCGGTCGTTGCAAATGGTGACTCACTCATCGAGCAGTGGTTATCTCATTTTAATAGTCAGCAAGGCCGCATGCCCCCAGGCCAGGCAGTCCTTTACGCGGATCAGCAGATTGCGAGTCAGATTCCAAAGACTGAATCCACCCCAGTACAGCAAGAGACATTAGTAGATTCAGACGTCAATCCGAGCTCGACTCCTGAGGTTGAGCCAAGTGTGCAAACCCACGAGCTCGGTGGCGCTGTTTTTTAATCCGCTCTCGCGAAGACTATGACTCAGAGAGCACCCCATTCAAGATCGCTCGCTCCAGACTCGAAAGATCCTCTGAGAGGTCACGATCAGATTTCAGCTCAGCACTATGTTCGCGAATCCTTCGGTGAAGAGCTTCGAGAGGTGCAGTGGTACGCAGAGGACGCAAAAGATCAATCCCTTGCGCTCCCGACAAAAGCTCCATTGCAATCACTCTTCGCGTATTTCTAAGGACAAGATGCGCCTTTCGAGCAGCCCACGCGCCCATGCTGACGTGATCCTCTTTGTCGGCTGAGGTTGGAATTGAGTCCACGCTTGCGGGATGACAGAGAGTTTTATTTTCAGAGACTAAACTCGCAGCTGCAACCTGGATGATCATAAAGCCACTATTTAGGCCACTTTTTCTTGTTAAAAACGCTGGAAGATCTGAGAGCGCTGGATTGACAAGTTTTGCGATTCGCTCCTCTGAGATACTCGCAAGCTCCGCGACCGCGATTGCGAGAGCATCAAGCGCAATCGCCAGAATTTGACCGTGAAAGTTTCCTCCAGACAGGATTTTTTGTTCTGCGGCAAAAACTAACGGGTTATCCGTAACGGCGTTCATCTCTCGCTCGATCACTCCGCGGACGAACGAAAAAACATCGCGACTTGCGCCGTGCACCTGGGGGATGCAGCGAAAGCTATAGGGATCTTGAACTTTTCCGCAGTTTTCGTGGCTTCGAGCGATGGAGCTGTTTCCGCCAGTAGTTAAGGCCTTAAGGACTCGCGCTGCACTCGTGATTTGACCTGGATGAGGACGGACGCGATGAATCTCCGGCGAAAACGCGGTGGTCGTACCGCGGAACGCCTCAAGCGATAACGCGCCTGCTAAATCGGCGAGATCCACGATCCTCTCGGCATCGAGCAGTGCCAACGCACCTAAAGCGGCCATAAACTGCGTACCATTGATGAGCGCAAGACCTTCCTTTGGGCCAAGTACAATGGGCTTGAGGCGAGCACGCTTAAGAGCCTGTCTTCCAGAGAGGATTTTACCTTTGTATTTTGCGCGCCCCTCGCCAATCAAAACCAAAGCGAGATGCGCAAGTGGCGCTAAGTCTCCACTTGCACCCACTGAGCCTTGCTCGGGAATCACTGGAAGCACATCTGCATTCAGAAGGTCTAAGACTTGTTCAATGACTAGTGGACGAACGCCAGAAAACCCCTGTGCAAGCGTGTTTGCACGCAAAAGCAACATGGCACGAGTGGCGCGATCATCAATGGGCTCTCCAGTTCCGACCGCATGAGAGCGCAAGAGATTGACTTGCAGCTGACCAAGCTCTGCATCTGAGACACGGACATGGGATAAAAGTCCAAAGCCTGTGTTGACTCCGTAGATCGCATGCCCCTTGCGGAGCTCGCTTTGTAGATATCGATAAGACTTTAGGGCGCGTGATTTTGCTTGAGGATCGAAGCGGACTTTTGCCCTCTTTTCGCTTACTGCGAGGAGATCCTGCAGTTTGAGTGGATTTTTTCCAAGAGAGATGATGATGCGCTTTGATTTCATTGGTCTGATTTCCTCATTGCTTTGCGAAGATTCTCCATCGCCACGGTGCGATCAGGCATCGAAAAAATAGCTGATCCTGCAACAAAGACGTCCGCACCCGCCTGTCGTAAAGCGCCGATATTTGATGAGTTCACTCCTCCATCAACTTCGATAATGAAATTTCTTTTTTCTCTTAGTCTAGAGAGTGCTTCGATTTTAGCCAAAGAGTTCTCGATAAAACTTTGTCCTCCGAAACCTGGATTCACACTCATCACAAGAACAAGATCAACGCAGTCGAGCACTTCTTTGATCTGCTCAACTGGGGTTGCAGGGTTAAGGGATACTCCTGCAAGGCAACCGGATTGTCGTATTTTTTGTAGGAGTCGATCCAGATGAGAAGTCGCCTCACAATGCACAGTAATGAGATCAGCACCCGCTTTTGCAAAGGGCTCGACCCAATCTTCTGGCTTTGAAACCATCAGGTGACAATCAAGAGGCAAAGACGTGTGGGGACGAATCGCTTGAACCACCACTGGTCCGATGGTTAGGTTTGGAACAAAATGTCCATCCATCACATCGACATGAATCCAATCGGCCCCTGCAGACTCGACTTCGTTCACCTCAGCTTGAAGTCGAGCAAAATCGGCAGATAAGATTGACGGAGCAATCCGGCCTTCGTGAGCGTGGATTGAGGGTTTAACGCGCTTTTTCCCAAGGAAGCTCATCGGGGACCTCCGCCGGAAACTCTACCTGAAGCGGTAGGGTGCTGCCACGGCCATTTAATCCATTCAAAAATGCCGCACCATCGAGGGGTTTTTTTCCATCCCATTGGAGTCGAAGACATTCCAGAGCGCCTCCCTTACAACCTAAAAAAACACGGTTCTCGCGTTCGAGGATTTGCCCTTCTTGCACGCTCTCAGCGCTCGGTCTCGCTTGGAGGATCCGTAGTCGCTCACCGCTTGCGAGGCGTACTGCAGTTCCTGGCCACGGGGTCAGCGCTCGAATTTGTCGATCTAGTTGCTCTGCTGTGCGGGCAGTCGACAACCACTCCATCGATTTAAGAATTTTCGGCGCATAAGTGACCTCGCTCTCGTTTTGAGCTGTATTGTGAAGTGATCCACGCTCTAAGCCGCTTAAGGTCTGTAAAATCAACTCCGCTCCGATCTGAGCGAGTTGATCATGGAGGCTTAGCGCCGTGTCCTGTGCGGTGATTGGAATCGCTTTTTTCAAAAGGATGTCTCCGGCATCAAGTTTTTGCACCATGCGCATGGTCGTGACACCGGTCTGAGTGTCTCCCGCCCATAAGCACATTTGAATGGGAGAAGCGCCTCTCCAGCGTGGGAGTAGCGAAGCATGAATGTTTACGCATCCGAGCTTGGGGAGATCTAAAAAATCTTTTTTGAGTAACTGCCCATAGGCAACCACAACCGCAATATCCGCGCGCAACGTGCGCACTCGAGAGATCTCTTCTGAAGCGCTAGCGCGCAGAGGCTGAAATACGCTCAGTCCTAGTTCTAGTGCCCGCCTCTTCACGGGAGGGGGGGTCGGGAGCTGACCGCGATTCGCAGGGCGATCGGGCTGAGTGTAGACGCCGACGATCTCGTGGTGAGCATGGAGCGCATCGAGTGCTGCGATCGAAAACTCAGGTGACCCCATAAACAAGACACGCACAGTGATCTAGGTGCCTCCGCGGGGCCTGTTTTTTAGCACCGTCTCTACGAACTCCGGATCATTCTCGGCACGAGCTTTTACAAGTTTTTTCTGCACAAGTTCGCGCTTGATCGGGCTCAAGCGATCGATAAAAAGTTTTCCATCCAGATGGTCCATCTCGTGTTGGACGCAAATTGCTAAAAGCCCATCTGCATCCATCGTTTTGGTAAGTCCGTCGATGTCTTGGTACTGTACTTTTATCTTTTCAGAGCGCTTTACTTCCGCTCTGTACTCCGGAACAGAGAGGCATCCTTCAGAAATTGCGGCCTCCCCCTCACGATAGACGATCGTTGGATTGATGAGAATTCTCGGGTTTCGGTGCAAGATGACGCCACCTCCGGAAGCTCCCTCTCCTGATCCCTCCCCCTCGGGGTCATCCGTCTCCCAATCGACGTCGATGACGAGGATTCGCTGAAGAACACCTACCTGATTTGCAGCAAGTCCGATCCCTGGAGCGTCATACATGGTCTCCAACATATCGTCGGCAAGGCGATGCAGTGGTTTTTCAACGCGCTCAACGGGCTTGGCCTTCTCCTTGAGCACTGGGTCGGGATAAGTATAGATCTTGAGTTTTGACATCTCGATTCAATCCAAAATTTCAGACGCGCTTTCGCAGAATCAGAGCCGCCGCGAGTGCCGCAAAGAGCAGACTGGGCAGAGCAGCAGCCAAAATTGGAGGCACCGCGCCATTAACTCCAAGGGATAATCCGACCGAGTACAAAAGCCAATAAAAAAACGTGATAAACAAACAGATCGCTAGATCCCGGCCCATTCCTCCTTCGCGGCGACGACGCACAGCAAACGGTACGGCAAGAATACACATCACAAGTGGGATAAAACTTTGGCTGATTTTGGACCAAAGTTTCACTTCGTAAACTCGGGTGTCAGCGCCGGCCTCTCGGATTTTGCCGATGTAACGCCAAAGCTCTCGAATGCGCAAGCTATCGACTTCACGCTCGATTTCCTGAAAATCAGAGGGCTTCTCGTTAATTTCAAGAGGCTGAGTTGAAAACTTTTGAGTGAGTGGAAAGCGATCTGACTCATCAAAGATGGTGATGGTTCCGTCTTGAAGCTTCCATCGATTCTGATCATAACTCGCTTGCCGAGCGTGCACGATCTGGACGAGATCAAAGTTACGGTCAAACGTATAGACCGACATTCCGTAAATTTTTTGAAGTTTGGGGTCAAAACTTCGAAGATTGTAGATCAGATTTTTCGATCGATACCAGATTTTGTCTTGTTTCACATCGAGCGAAAAGTCAGGCCGTTTTTGCATGGTGTGCCAGTAGTAAGTGTTTCGCTTTTTAAAAACGGGTGGGAGGATTCGATCTTGTAAGCTCAACGTCAACGACGAGATCATGAACACGAGTGACAGTAAGACACCTACGATAGACTTAAGACCAATCCCGATCGAGTAACAGGCGACAAGCTCGTTAGTCCTATTGAGAGTCGCAAGAGTGATGAGCGTTGCAATGAGGACTGCGGGCGGCGTCATTTGGACAAAAATTTCAGGCGCGAGGAGGAGGTGAAAAATCACAACCTGCGACCCTGGGAAATCGCCCTCTAAAAGCTTGGTGAGGATGCCTTGAAAAACAAGCAGCGTGACCAGCCCGATTGCTGCGCCAAAGAAGTTCTTTAGGAAGAGACCCGTGATGTAGCGGGAAAGTAGCCGCATCATCCCATTTTCCTATACCCGCCCTCGTTAAGACAGAGTATTGTTTTGCTCTCATGAGCGAGAAAGACGGAAAAAATCAGGATTCCAAAAAGCCGTTTGGCAAATGGCTAATCGACAATATTGTCTCTTTGGCTTTTGCGTTGCTCCTGGTCATGATGATTCGGTCTTCAGTGATTGAGCCCTTCAAGATCCCCTCAGGCTCGATGATCCCCACTCTTTTGATCGGTGATCATATTTTCGTCAACAAACTCGCATATGGGCTGATCGTACCGATTACCGATACAAGGATCCCCATCGTAAACTACATCTTTAAGCCCAAATACCTTTTTAGATGGTCTGAGCCAAAAGGGGGGGACATCGTTGTTTTTCGTTACCCGAGAGATGAGCCGACTTTCTATATCAAGCGGATCGTTGGACTTCCGGGCGATCGAATTGAGCTCAAAAATAAAGCCCTCTACATCAACGGCAAAGCAGTAGAGCGTAAAACGATCGACTCGGCTCTAAAAACAAAAGTGCTCGATAGTTTTCCTGAGATGTTTTCGCGTGCTAATGACGAGAGCTACGTTCGAGAGGATCTGGAAGTTTTTGAAGATACGCTTTCTTCGAGTCGCTCACTCATCATGACGGATAAGTCGAAGTTCTATTCTGAAAATTTTGGTCCAATTGAAGTCCCAGCAGGTCAGTACTTTGTGATGGGCGATAATCGGGATCACTCCAATGACAGTCGCTATTGGGGGTTTGTGCCCTTTGAGAACATCATGGGACGTGCTTCGGTTATCTGGCTTTCGATCTGGATGGATGTGTCAAATTCTGATTTTATTTTTAGGCCAGGAAGAACGGGCTCTCTCCTCCGCTAAAATCTTCGAGAAAATAGATCCAGCGCTGAACCTAGGCTTACACGAACTCGTTGAGGGAGACGTCCAATCACTTCACCCAAAAAAGGCCCTACTCGATAGTAGAGTCTAACAAAGAGACGCCCATAGGTTGAGACAAGGAGATGTTGATCCCTTAAGCGTCGTAAAGCTGGGATCGTGTCGATGTCGATCTCTTCAACCAGAGCGCTTGCGACAAAGCAGTTTGATCCGCCCATTTTTTTAAACGCTTCCTTGAACTCCTTTTTGTGCACTGGTTTATCGAGCTGGATGTATTTGCGCATTGTCTCCAAGCAAAGACCTTCAAAAGGCATTCCTTTAACAAAAAGAATGTACTTCGCTAAGTTCAGTTTAAACTCGTTAAACGCGCGATCGCCTTTCGTGCGGTCATAGAGTTTCACAAGATCCCAAAAAATACCCGTGATGAGGAGGAGCTCAGGTAAGTCGTTTTTTTTGTCAAACAGCGACGGGCTTAATCCCCCAGGGGGGACCTTTTTCCACTCCTCAAGAATCTGGATATAAGAGTGGAAAGCTTTGGTGGCTTCTACAAATTTTTTGTTTTCGTAATCGGCAACGCCCATGCGGGCGATATCAATGCGCCGACGGAACATGTCCCGTTTGCGCTCCTCTTTGGCCTGCTCGATCTTTTTTTCAATCGAAGAGCGTAGGCGTCCAAAGTTTCCACCCTCATTAGTCATTAGAGATTATCCTACTCCACTCGGATCAATATCGACAACCAGTGTGATCTTTCTTGTCCGCGCCAGATGCCGTGCACGCAGTACGGCTCGCTGAATCACTGCAACAGCCTGGGATTTAAGAAGCAAATCCCAGCGATGAACTCCCTTCATCCGCTCCAAAAAAGCCTCACTTGGGCCTAAGATATCCAGATCGTGCTCGTTTGCTGACTGAAGGGATTCGAAAATCTCTTGAGCTTGCGTTTGTGCTAGGTCGGAGCTCTTGGCTTCAACCCGTAGACGAGCGAGTCTGCCAAAAGGCGGATAGCGAAGAGCTGCTCTTAGATCTCGTTCGCTCTCTAGGAACTCATCTACAGAGATCTTGCCGCAAGCGACCTGGATGACCGGGTGCTCTGGTGCATAAGACTGCAGGAGGACGCGACCGGGCTTCTCGCCACGGCCCGCCCTACCGGAGACCTGGGTTAGAACTTGGTAAGCGCGCTCAGCAGATTTAAAGTCCGGCCACCGAAACAGGGTGTCAGCAAGAATGACAAGCACGCAGGTTACGCCTGGAAAGTGATGTCCTTTGACGAGCATTTGAGTGCCAAGCAGCAAATTACTTTCGCCCGACTTAAAGGAGTTTAGCGCCTTTTCGAGTCGACTAGCGCTTGTGATCAGGTCTCGATCAAGTCTCATGATCCTTGATTCAGGGAGGAGGTGTTTTAGGTCCTCTTCTAAACTTTCAGTGCCAGCTCCGATGGGCTCAAGCTCGTGACTCTGACACTTTTCGCAAAGAGTGTGCAGAGGTTCCTGATGTGCGCACACATGACAACGAAGCTTTTTGTGGCGAAGATGTACACTAAGTGAAAGCGAACAATTCGGGCACCCGGGCACTTCACCACAGTCCTTACACACAAGAAAAGCCGCAAAGCCTCGACGATTAAGAAACACCATCGCCTGCTCCCCTGCGCGAAGAGTCTCGCGTAGAGTGTCTAAGCTTTTTTCAGCAAGGATCGATCGGCACTCCATAACGAGTGGAGACTCAGAGAGTGAGACGATCTCAATCTCTGGCAGTCTCGCTTGAGCGTGCCGCTCAGTGAGCAGTATTTTCTGATAACGATCGGAGCGAGCGTTTTCTAAACTTTCGAGACTCGGTGTTGCTGAGCCAAGGATCACCCGAGCGGAAGTGATTTTCGCACGCACAATCGCCAGATCACGTGCATTGTAGCGAAAGCGATCTTCTTGCTTAAAAGAAGGGTCATGCTCCTCATCAACGACGATCAGACCTAAGTCCTGAATCGGTGCAAAAACCGAAGATCGCGCTCCAATCAAAACACGAAGACGTCCTTCCCGAAGAGCAAGCCACTGCTCATGTCGTTGCCCGTCTGGAAGCGCTGAATGCCAAAGACCGACTTCAGAGCCAAGGCCAGTTTCGAATCGTTCATGAAGCTGAGGAGTCAGAGCGATTTCTGGAGCGAGAATCAGTACAGATCGACCCTGAGCCAAGCAGCGACGAGCGAGTTCGAGATAGACTTCGGTTTTTCCGCTTCCGGTAACTCCTTGAAGCAGTGAAACTGGTTTTTTTGATTGAAGAATTGCTTCAATTGCGGATTGCTGCTGCACGGAGAGCGCGACGACTCGAGGGGTGAGTGGGGGAACTTTGGATTTTTTTTGTCGCGTTTTTTTTGCTTTGAGGCCCAACGCGGCATGAGGGGCTGCGCTATTTAAAACCTCTCCCAGTGGTGCTTGATAGTACTCATGGGCCCACTGACAGAGAGTGGCGACATCCCCTTTGATCGCAGGATCTTCGTCGATGATTTGCTCTATCTCTTTTAGTTTGGTGCCCTGAGCGAGTTGAGCAGACTCTAAGGGAATCGGCTTATGAGCAACAAATCCATATACCCGATCGCGACCAAATGAGACTCGCACGAGCTGTCCAGGACAAATACGCTCCTGAAGATCCAAAGGAACACGATAAGTGAAAAGCTGGTCCAGTGGTCGAGGAATAGCAACCGAAACAACCCAGTCAGACATCAGCGCAAATATCTAGAATAGAGTCGGACTAGATCACGCATTTCAGAGGAGATTGCGTCTTCTGAGAAAACAGTCTTTCGCTCTACAGACGATTTTGGGTCTACTTCAACAACGACTTGATCAATAATCAATTGCGCGTGCGTATGGGTCCCGATGATGAGTCTAAGCTCCGCAGGTAAAAGCACTCCAGAGAACGCTTGAGACTTTCCAAAACGAACTTCTGCAGCTGTAGTTTTCCAACGGAGTGGATTGAAAACATCTTTTTCGATCCAAAGTTCAGGAGGATCTTGGGTATCTGAGTCTGGCTTTGCACCGATCACCCATGCAATCTTCCCGTCAAGACGTCCGAGTCGAGTGAGCTCAGAGTCGCGTTTCTCTTTTTCAGTTGGAAAGCCACTGAGTTCAGACTCAGTGCGGATGGGGATGAAGTGACTCTTGAGAGTTCGGGTGATCGAGTCAGCGTCGTCTGAGAGTAGTAGCCAAGAAGTAGGGGGCGACTCAGCAGGGGCCGATCCTCGCAAAACACGACGTAGGCTGTACACGAGGCGTCCATCGAGAGTGACAAGCTCAGTCGTCAGGGTCTTTGTTTTTGGATCATACAAAGCGGTCTCGCGGAGTTGAACAGAGCTAGGTGTATCGTTCTCCCACTGAATTAAACGAGCCTGAATTCGGATCGGCTTAAGCCCCTGTTGTTTTAAAGCCAAGCGCTTGATGATCGTCGAGCTCGGCGGAATCGCAGCATCTGCGTTTAAAGCGCCAAGAGCAAGATAAAGCACGATTGCGAAAACTGGACTCATTTCTTGATCTCTCCTCAGCCGTGCTTTTCTAAATGCTTTTTCATCAAAGCAATTATTGACGATCTCAACTCGGGACGTCGCAGCGCAAACTCCAAAGTTGCATCAATAAATCCGACTCGATCACCCGTGTCGTATCGCTCACCCTGATATTGATAAGCGAGCAGTCCGCTTGAGCGCGCTAAGAGTTGAAGACCATCGGTGAGTTGTATTTCTCCAGCTGCGCCAGGCTTAACTAGACGAAGCAAATCAAAGATCTCCGGCTTAAGTACGTAGCGGCCAGGGATTGCGAATTGAGAGGGCGCCTCAGAGGGTTTAGGTTTTTCAACGACCGCATCCACTCGCAGGAGACCCTCACGCAGCTTTGATCCTTTAACGATCCCATACTTGGAAGTCTCAATGCGTGGAACTTCCATGATCCCCACGACTGAGGTGTTTTCCTTGTTAAAAACATCGATGAGCTGTTGGGTGCAGGGCACTTCAGAATCGATCATATCGTCACCCAAAAGGATTGCAAAAGGCTCATGACCGACAATAGGTGCAGCCGTGAGGATAGCGTGTCCAAGGCCGAGAGGATTTTTTTGTCGAACTGTAATGAGGTTGCACAGATTTGCAATCTGACGTGAGGCTTCGACCAGGTCGTCTTTGTGCCTTTTTTCAAGCGTATCTTCGAGCTCGTAGTTGAAATCAAAGTGATTCTCGATCGCTTCTTTATGTCGTGCGGTGACGAGGATCACGTCTTCGATGCCAGAGCGGACTGCCTCTTCTACGATAAACTGGATCATGGGAACATCCACGATAGGGATCATTTCCTTCGGGATGGCTTTCGTCGCAGGGAGAAATCGGGTTCCAAGCCCAGCTGCTGGGATGATCGCGCGCTTCACTTTGTCCATGCAGTCACTGTAGCTTTCCTTCTCATTCGTTGCAAAAGGATGTACTTCTCTCAGGAATGAAAACCATCAGGATTCTCTCCGTAGTTTTGCTTCTCTGGAGCTTGGGTGCGATTGGGAGTGACTATCAGTCTCCACGAGCCGCTGCGCTGGGCGGTGCATCAAGAGCTAATCCAATTCTAAACGACTCAATTTACTTAAATCCTTCTTTTGCTTCTTTTCTTCCGACCTATAGCCTCGCGTTGGGTTGGAGTACTTACCGCGGCACTCCAGAGTACGGCGCACGTGCGTACAACGTATCGATTCTGGATGGACGCTCACCGCTGTTTCAGGCTGGGGTAGGCTATACGGTAAAAGACGGGGGGTCACATATCCATGTCGCGGCCTCTAAAGCCCTCTTAGAACGCTTAAGTATTGGAGTTGGCTCTCAGTTTTTTATGTCGAGAGATCGAGGTGTTCGATCTGCACAAGATGTGAGTGTAGGGATGACGTATATCCCTGTAGAGTCATTTCAGTTCGCAGTTGTAGGCGAGCACCTTCTAGAGACTGAGGAGGGAAAAAGTCAAAACTGGAGTCGTCGAGTGGTCGTAGGGACTCAGGTTAACGTAATGAATATTTTCTCTCTCATGGCAGACGCTCAGTATGCACCCAACACGAGCTCTGGAGAGCGAGCGGGCTATGCTGTAGGCGCAGAGTTTAAGGTGATGACGGATTTTTATCTTCGTGGGGGCACATTCCAAAACATCATGGTCCCGTTTGCTCGTACTCAAGGCAAAGGGGGGAGTTTCGGTCTCGGTTGGATCGCGCCTCGGATCTCGCTTGACTATGCGTTTACGCGAATGTTGAGCTCTCCAGTCGCACGCGTGCCCACGGCGAGTGCACATCAACTCAGCGCGACGATGTATTTCTAAAGTAAAGTAGATCCAAGCGCGATATTCACGCGGCCTGATTGCATTTTTGCTCTAACATTGGAGCGGGGAAACACTTGACTTAGAACATCAGGCCACAAGATTTCTTGAACTTTTCCGCGTGCGATCCAGCGTCCCTCGAGAAGCACCCACGCACTTTCAGAGTGTTGAAGTGAAAGATTCCAGTCATGAGACACCCAAATTGCAGCCCCCCCTTTTTGACAAAAGCGCTTCAGCATTTCGATGGCGAGACTTAAATGGTGGAGATCGAGCTTTGAAAGCGTCTCATCCAAGAGCAAGACGCTGGGTGCACGCAAAAAAGATCGCGCCAGAAGCAAGATCTGTCGTTCACCTGCACTGAGTCTTCGGACTTCTTTTCCCCAAATACGGTCGCAGTCGAGCTCTTGAAGTAAAGCTCTACAGGCATCAGCATCCCGTAGCCCTGCGGCGAGAAAAACTTCTTCAGTGGTCATTGGGAATGAGGTTTCAATTCCAGAGCCGACGTACAGAAGATCTGAAACATTCGGAGGCGAAATGCGCTTGAGCGAGCCGCACTCTGAGACTCCAGCGATACTCTTAAGAAGAGTTGTTTTCCCTGAGCCGTTTGGTCCTAATAGAGCAACTAAGCCATGAGCCTCAAGATGGACATCAACCCCATCTAAAATCACGCGATCTTCGACTTTTGATCGAATCGACTCAACTTTCAAAAGACTCACAGCCCCATCCCTCGCGGACTTGGATCCTTAAAGAGCATCCAAACAAACGCAGGCGCTCCCACTAAAGCGGTGACAACTCCAATGGGGACCTCGAGCGGAAACAAAATACTCACAAGCAAGCTATCGGCTGAAGTAAGAAATGCAGCCCCTGCAAGTGTAACGATTGGGAGCATTCTTTTATGCCTTGTTCCCACTGCACGTCGACAAAGATGAGGAATCATAAGCCCGACAAATCCGATGATCCCCGCCATACTCACTGCTACGGACACTAGAATCGAAGTAAGAGCAATCAGTTCGAGTCTGAGGCGATCAAGAGGAACCCCCATGGTACGCGCGTCCTCACTCCCCAGTAAAAGTGCATCAAGTCCTTGCGCTCTGGAGCGTAAAAAAAAGAGTGAAAACAAAACAATACTGAAAAGCAACAAAGCCCCTGCCCACGTACCGCGCGTTAGATCACCAAAGAGCCAAGACATCGCACCAGTAATCCCTGCTGGATCCATAAAGGACATCCAAAGTGCGACAAGCGACGAGCCTAAAAGACTCAGCATCACTCCCGATAGGAGAAGTGGCCAATCTCCGATCTTTTTTTGTTGAGCGAGCAGCGCGATAATCGCAGTAAATGAGAGACCGCCGAGTAGTGCAGGAAGTGACACTCCAGAGATCTGTGCTCCCACTCCGAGCGATCCAGCAACGACAGCCCCAAGCGCCGCCCCTGAAGAGATCCCAAGCGTATACGGCTCGCAAAGAGGATTCCCAAAGAGAGACTGAAGTAGAGCACCACTGAGCGAAAGCGCCGCTCCCACCGAGGCGGCCAGTGCCCAGCGCGGAAGGCGTAATGACCAAAAAATCGCTGAATCCCATTCGCCGCGCTGAAACACTGAGGTCAAAGCAAGTGAGCTCAGTAGAAAAAAAGTGATCCAAAGCACAATCAAGCGAGTCTTCATGGAACTCGCTCCAAAGATTTTTTCAGCGCAATGAGTCCATCCAAGAGGCGAGAAGTGGGGCGCATGAGCTCAGATCCGCGAACAACAACGAGCTGAGACTGGAGTACGTTAAGCGCTCTCCAGGCAGCCTGAGAGTCAGCAGCATCAGTAGACTCCGGCTGAAACCCTAAAAGAACGATCGCATCAGGCTTTGACTTGATCACGAACTCTCGTTGCAATCGAGGGTAAGCTCCGATCTCCGGGCGAAGGATGTTTTTATAACCGATGTGCTCGATGGCTTGTCCAAGAAAGGTTCCTCCACCTACGCCGATCAGGGGATGCTGACCGAGCTGAACAAAAACCCTCTTACCGCGAAGATCTGGTCGAAGCGTCGAGAGTCGTGCTTCAAAAGATTGCGCGATTGACTCTCCTCGCTGCGATCGACCCAAGAGCCTCCCAAGTGATCGATAGGTTTTTGGGATATCTTGGAGCGAGAAAACATCTAAAACCTCGACGCGAAGACCAAGTGATTTCAACTTTAAGACCTGATCCTTGGGATTTCCGTCAGAGGTCACTAAGACGAGATCAGGCTTCAGAGAGAGTATTCGCTCGATTTGGAGTCGTGCATAGGACCCAATGGAGGGTCGCTTGCGAATCACTGAGGGGAAATCAGCGTACTCAGTGACCCCTACAATACGCTCCCACTCAGACTCTAGGATCTCAGCGCTCATCTCTGCAAGAGAAGGAGTGAGAGGTAAAATACGTTGCGGCTCAGAGATCTGTGCGATCGATGGCAGGCTCGTGAGTAGCAAGAGTACGAGTGCCGTCAATTTCATGAAGACTTAAGTTGCTTGTACCGAGCCGCAAAAATAATGCACGCGATGCCCACGATCAAAATAGAGATAAACTGGCTTGTCGAAAGCCATCCGTCGATCACAAATCCCCGGATCGTATCACCGCGGTAGATCTCAATGAGACTCCGAATCAATGGATACGCGAAAAGATAGGTAAGAAACACTTGTCCCTCGAACTTGCGATTTCGATGAATCCAAACCAGCCCTGCTGTGAGCACAAACAGTGCTGAAGCCTCATAGAGCTGGGTAGGGTGAAGAGCAATTCCTCTTAAAGCCTGATCAACGAGAGGAGAGTCAAACTTTACTCCGACCGCACTGTCGGTAGGTCGTCCATAGCAGCAACCAGCCGCAAAGCATCCAATTCGACCAAAAGCGTGCGCGAGCGCGAGCGCCGGAATGGAAGCGTCAGCACTTTTCCAAAACGGCAGACGATGTTTACGAAAGTACCAAGCCGAAAATGGAATGGCCGTGAGCGGTCCGCCGTAAAAAACTAATCCGCCCTCCCAGACCTTAAAAATCGCAATAGGATCACTCATGAACGACTCCCATCGCGTGATCACAAAAAGAACGCGCGCCCCAATAAATCCTACCAGAAGAGCCCAGAACGCGTAGTCGGCCATTTTCTCAACAGGAAGAGCGCTTCTCTTTGAAAGCGAACGAAGCAAAGAAACTGCTGCCAAAAAACCCAGTGCGATCATCGCACCATACGTGTGGATCGTAATCCCAAAGACATTAATGAGGATCGGATGCATGAGGGGTCTCCTGTTTCTCGCGCTCAAAGAGCAGATCTAAAATGAGCACACCCACACCCACGCTGATCGCCATGTCAGCCACATTAAATGCTGGGAAATGGGCTTTGTACTGCCAGTGAAAGTCGAGAAAATCGATGACATAGCCAAAACGAAAACGATCGATCAGGTTTCCGACTGCTCCACCGATCACACAGGAAAGTGCAGTGGGGATCCAAGTGCTACGCGGAGGGAGGCGGAAAAAAAGATAACCAATCACGCCGAGCGCGAGCGCGGGGACGATGACAAAGAAGGGGCCTCGGATGGAGGCATCAGTGGCTGAGAGGATCCCAAAGGCAGCGCCCGGGTTCTGAACGTACGTCAGATTGAAATAGCCGCGCAAAATCGGAATAGAGTCATGAAGTGCGAAGCTTTTTAAGATCAATGCTTTAGTGAGCTGATCGAGGAGCAGAATCAGCGGAGCCAGGATCAGAAGAATTTGGAACTTCCTTACCAAGTCGAACCCCAGAGCACGACTCCGCCTTGGATTTTTTCGGCAAGGCCTGGGTCTTTTTCTTGGATGTGAAGATAATCGTCCGTTGACCAAGCGACAAGCTCAATGCGTCGACCGAGCGGATGGGTTTCGACAAGCTCTCGAACTTGATCAGGAGAGTCTGTGACGACAAAAAGATCGTAGTCGCTATCTGAGCGACACTGTCCGACCGCCCGACTGCCAAACAGGACTCCTCTCGTGCTTAAGGGCTCGATCATTTGCTGCACGCCTTCTAGATCGCAGACTGAAACAAACGTTTTGAGCAAACGCACGATGACGTGGTCGTTGTGCGCACCAACTGCACGATTGTTGTCGTGGAACTGAACGAGACCTACTTCTTGGAGCTGTTTGAGAATCTTGTTGATCCCCTCGGTTCCACCCAAGCCTCGTACGCCCTTGAGCTTTGAGGAGAGCACACGTGGAGTGAAAGAGGTCGTACACTCCGAAACAAGAAATCGGAGAAGTCTTTGCTCAGGTGAAGAAAACACCATTGAGTCTACCGTTGGCTTTATCTTTGATTTTCTTACTCGCTCCATGATTCCCCCAGTTGATCTGCAATTGCACGAACGGCGCGTTCCTCTTGTGGCCCGAACGCAGCCAGCTCGTGGCTATCGATGTCGATTTGTCCTACGACTTTTTTTTGTGCATCACGAATGAGCACCACCAGCTCGGAGCGCGTCTTCAGGCTACAGGCGAGATAATTGTCCCGCGCGCGCACATCTGGAACGTTTTGATCCGCATTTTCTGTCACCGCCGTTCCGCAAACGCCCACTCCAACGTCAATCTGCGTGTGCTCTGTGGGCTCACCTACAAAGGGTCCTAGCTTCAGAGTGTCCCCTTGGAGGAGGTAAACGCCAACCCAATGGAATTTGGGCGAAATACGGGCAACCTGCTCTACCGCGGATTGGAGGAGTTCAAAGTTCATGGCGTTTGATGGTTGGGGGGTATACCTCATTTCAGAGGCACATGTTTACTCTTTCGTGGGCTCAGGGTGCCGTAAAGTTAAACCCAAGATCGCGGTCATTAACAAAATGGCCCCCGCCCACTGCGGAGGTGCCAGGGATTCACCTAAAAAAGCGGCACCGAACAGCACTGGAAACACCGCGTTAAAGCTGCCACCCGCAGACACAACGGCGGCAGGGGCAAACACAAACGCATGAGTCGATGCGATTTGCCCCCCAGCGGCGGCAAGCGACATGGCGAAAAGCATTGGGATTTCGGATAGTTCCGGTGCTCGAGAGCCTCTCATTAGGAGAATCGGAAGCGAAAGCAGGGTTGAGGTCGAAACCAGATAAAATACAATGAGGACCTTAGGAAAGCGGCCTACTGAAGCTCTTACCGTGACTTGGGCAAGAGCGAGAAACAAGGCTGACGCGACTCCGACCAGAATCCCAGGTCCTGCAAGTTTTTGGAGATCCGCCTGGAGCAGGAGCCCTAATCCCACGAGCGCCCCAAAGATCGATGCGCATTGAAGGCCTGAAATCCGCTCCCCTAAAAATCCCATGCCGACCACCAGAACGAAAATGGGGGCACAATGAACGAGCAAAGCGGCAAGGGAGAGTGGCAAGACCGAGAGGGAGTAAAAATAGCTCAACAGGCCTAAAAATCCCCAAACTCCACGAAACAGCAGAATTTTCCGGCCCGGAGGGAAAAACGCGACACCTTGAAACCGAAGCCAAACTCCGATCAAAGCGAGGTTAAAAACTGAGCGATAAAAAACGAGCTCAATTGAGCTAAAATTTGCTGAAAGTTGTTTTACAAGCACGCCCATCAACGCAAACGAAAATCCGCTCACGGCCATCCAAAGGAGAGCCTTCACTGGTTCGGACTGCCGTTCGTGCGTCAAGAAGGCTCGACTCCCCAGTTTTTGAGGGTCAGATTTTCTTCTTCAGCAGATTCAACTTTTTTAAACTTTACCCCAGACCGCCCTTTCACGCGTTTTTCGCATTCAGACCAGCTCGGATCTCGAAAGAGTCGTCCGTCGACATAGCTCAGGTAGATGGGGTTAGGGTATTTTCGGATGTCGGGGATGGGCAAGAGCAGCTCGCGTAGGGGGAGTCGGTAGCCTTCTGCAGGACCTGAGTACAGGGCGGGTTTTGAGCCTTTGGAGCAGAGCACCGCCAGCGTATCGACCCGCTCGTTTCCGACAAAACCAGCATGACCGGGTACGTAAACCCAGTCGAGCGCAGGTCCACCTAGACGCTCAAGCTCCTCCCAGAGGGATTGGTGAGCGACGGGCTTACCTTGTAAAGTCATCCAGCCGCGTGCTTTCCAACCCCGAAGATGAGTTGTGATCCCGCGGATCAGATACTGCGAGTCGGTCCGGACTTCGATATGCGCTTGTGGGTCTTGGTTGAAGATCGCGCGGATACCCTCGAGCGCACCTTGAATCTCCATCGCATTGTTCGTGGAGCGTTCCACGGCTTGAGCATCCTCAAAAATCTGCTTCTCAGACGAGATTGCCAAGTACGCCCACCCCGAGGGGCCAGGGTTCCCGCTTGCTGCGCCGTCACAATAGAGGATCCAATGGGAGGGAGGCATTGTTCGCCTAAGATCGCCTGAACGTTAGATATTCTCAATGACTGAAAGGGGTTGAGTCAAAAACCCGATTTTTATGACGATCGGGTGACAATCGTCGCTGTAAAATCCAGTATTCTAAAACCTATCCATGTTGATTCAAGACTTAAGGGTGATTCATGCCCCTAAACCTCACTCCGGGATGGAGGGGATGGCGCATGTTCGAGCCGTTCATCTGAAAACCTGTTTACGTGACTTGTGGATCACCTCTGCATGCGAGCTCTCCGAGCATTCGGTCCGTGCTCTGGAGGGGCGTGAAGCATATCGGCTGCTCTTGGAAGTGGGGTGCGGACTTCAAAGCGCGATTCTAGGTGAGACCGATGTGTTTGGGCAGTTAAAGGAGTCGTGGAAAACATTTGAATCAGAGAAAAGCTCTTTGGCGCGAGAGCTTCACCCATGGATTCAACGGATTTTTGAAGACATCAAAGAAGTCCGAGCAAATCATCTTCAGGGATTAGGAGGTCAGTCCTACGGAACCCTCGTGCGGCAGATGATCGCAGCTCGTCCGGGCGAGTCGGTGTTTGTGGTGGGAGCGGGGGCACTTGCCAAGTCGATTCTACCTTATCTCTCTGAGCACGAGCTTTGGATCACCAATCGAACAGCCTCACACTTACAGGATTTTTGTGGTGAGCTTTTGCAATCTCATCATCTGGAAGTGAAGCCCTTTCAGCCCGACGAGAGCGCGAAAGCGTGGATGCAAGGCGATCATATTTTGCTCTGTGTTCCACCTGATCGCGCATCTGATCTGCAGCGGATCTCATGGCTCAATGCGAGGGCTCATGCACCGCGCTCACTGATCCACTTAGGTACGAGTGCTGATGAGGCAGATGCTTTCGCAGGATATCCGGGGATGAAGTTTCTTGACGATGTTTTCGCGCTTCAAAAAGAGCAAAGCGAAGCGCGCTCTCTCCAGCTTGGGCGTGCGCGAAAAGCATGCGATGATCGCTCTCAACTTCGCAACTTAGGAGGAGTATCGATGACTCTTCCGCATGGTTGGGAAGATCTTGCTCTGTTTGCGTAATCCTATGAGTCGAGTCCTGCGATGTGGAACCCGAAAGTCACTCCTCGCTCTGGCTCAAAGTGCTGCGATTGCGCGCGAAATTGAGCGCCGTAACCCTGAGGTTCGAGTCGAGCTTGTGGGGATGGATACCCAAGGGGATCGAATCACGAACATTCCTTTGAGTAAAATTGAGGGCAAAGAGTTTTTTGTCGCCGAACTCGATCAAGCTCTTTTACGAAAAGAAACGGATTTCACCGTTCACTCTCTCAAGGATCTCGCTTTGGATCGGCCTCAGGGAATCGCGCTTGCAGCGATTCCTCCGCGTGCTCCAGCTCAGGATATCGTCGTGTTCTCTGATCGTGTGCTCGATCGACTTCGGAGGGGAGACGTGATTCGGATCGGGAGCTCGGCACCTCGTCGTAAAGAAAACGTACCGCAGTTTCTAGAGCGCGCTCTGCCAAGACTCGGGAAATCGATGGCGCGAGTTGAGAGAGTGGATCTTCGTGGAAATGTTCACTCGCGTTTAAGAAAAATTGATGACCTTGCCTTGGATGGAGCAGTTCTGGCGCTCGCAGGACTTCAGCGACTTTGGGATGATCAAGCCGGACAAAAAGAGCTGCGCGAAAGACTTCAGGGCAAGCTTTGGATGGTTCTCCCGCTCAGTGAGTGTCCCGGGGCACCCGGGCAAGGAGCGCTCGCAATCGAGTGTCGCACTGAGGATGTTGAGGCGCGCCGAGTTTTACGCTCTCTGCACGACCCGGATGTCGAGCGAAGTGTGCGAAGCGAACGAGCGGTTTTGGCAGAGTGGGGAGGCGGTTGCCATCAGGCTTTAGGGGCTTACGCAGAGTTTGATTCTCGCTTTGGTGAGTTGCTCTGGGTTGCGGGCGTAAAAACTGAGGGGAATCGTATTCGCGAGTTGCGCTGGAATTTGCCAATCAAACCCCCTGGAAAGCCGGTCCTTTGGGATGGCTCAGCTTGGCGAAAAAAAATGGAGCAAGAAATCAAAGCTCCAACTCATCCAGTATCAGCAAGGGGAGCTGTCTTTGTCGCTCACTCGCGCGCGGCGGAGAGTGTTGTAGACTGGGAGGGCGCAAGAGTGTGGACATCAGGCGTGCCCTCCTGGGAGCGGATGGCGCAGAAGGGGATTTGGGTCGAAGGCTGCGCCGAGGGACGAGGATTCGCGTGGATCGAGCCGACTTTAAAACAGTCAGTGCTCCAACTTCGTGACTGGTGTGTGCTCACCCACGATCAAGCGTTATCGAGTTGGACTGCAGCAGGAGTGCATAAAGCTCTATCGACTTACAGCCTTTCAAGCGCCATAAATACTGCGCAGCAGGAGCTTGCACGTGAAGCGCTTCGTTCGAATGGAGTGACCCATATTTTTTGGAGTAGTGCATCACAGTTTGAGCTGTTTCGAGCCGAAGTTCCTCCTGCAGCACATCACGCCTGCGGTCCTGGAAAAACCTCTGATCGACTCAAAGCCTGGGGACTCAAGCCTGACTTGTTTCCAAACCGAGAGGAGTGGCTTCGATGGCTTACCCCATGACTTTACGCAGGCTTAGGCAAGGAAAGATCGTACGCGGACTCGTGCGCGAAGTCCGTCTGAGCGTTGATCAACTCATGCAGCCTTTATTTGTTGTTGAAGGTCTCAAGTCTCCAGAGTCGATAGCGGGTTTGACTCAAGTATATCGAGAAACTGAAACATCACTTTTAAAAAAAATCGAGTCTGACCTCAAACAAGGCGTGAGTAGTTTTTTGCTATTTGGGGTTCCCGAAAAAAAAGCGACGAAAAAATTTTCTCCCGATTTTACTGCTCGGCAAATCGCTGCAGTAAAACGTAACTTCGGGACCGATCTCTTTCTTGCTGTAGACGTTTGTCTTTGCTCATCGAGTATTCATGGGCAGTGCGGAGTCCTAAATGACTGCGAGGACCACGTTCAGAACGACTCGACCGTCGTTGCTCTTGCAGATTTTGCACGAGCCTATGCTGAGGCGGGTGCCGACTGTATCGCTCCCAGCGATATGATGGATGGGAGGATCAAGGCCATTCGCGAATCTCTTAAAGACATCCGCGACGATCGGACACTCATCATGAGTTACGCTGCAAAATTTCATTCACGGTTTTATGGTCCATTCCGTGTGGCAGCGGACTCTGCTCCTCAAGGGAGTAAACTTAAAGACCGATCGACTTATCAAATCGATCCAACTCGACCGCGCGACGCATATCTCAGTGCAATCCGTGATGTCCGCGAGGGCGCAGATATCTTGATGGTCAAACCAGGATTAGCGTATCTCGATGTTTTGTGGAGGCTTTCGCGAAAAATCCAAAATCCTTGGGCGGTCTATGAGGTGAGTGGAGAGTTTGCTGCAATTGAGCTGATGTCGCAGCAGGGCTTAGTGTCTGGCCCACACGCTCACGTAGAGTCTTGGGTTTCATTTGTCCGAGCAGGTGCGCAAATCATTATTACTTATGGTGCGCGTAGTGCGCGTGAGTGGCTTAAACAGTCGGAGATTTCATGACGAACCAAAATATTTCTCAGTCCCAAGCCCTCTTTGAGCGAGCCAAAAAAGTCGCGCCAGGAGGCGTGCACTCTCCAGTGCGCTCTTTTCGAGGAGTGGGTGGAACTCCGCGATTTGTTCGCTCTGCCCATGGAGCGGAGCTCACGGATGTCGACGGAAATCGATATATTGATTTTTGCATGAGCTGGGGGCCTCTTCTTTTTGGTCACCAAGACCCAGAGGTGAAAGAGGCAGTACAGAGCGCTCTCTCTCGGGGCTGGAGCTATGGAACCGCAGAGCCTTACTCACTTGAGCTTGGTGAACTGATTACTCAAAGCATTCCGGTTGCTCAAAAAGTACGCTTCGTCAACTCTGGAACTGAAGCAGTGATGTCAGCTCTTCGTGTCGCTCGCGCGGCCACAGGACGGAGCAAAGTCGTGAAGTTTGATGGCTGTTACCACGGCCATTTGGACTCTTTGCTCGTGCGAGCAGGATCAGGACTTGCGGATATGGCGTCACCCGACTCAGCGGGAGTATCTGCAGCAATCGCTGCCGATACGCTTGTGGCCCCCCTGGATGATGTCGAAGCGCTTCAGATGATTTTTGACCGAAACCGAGATCAAATTGCAGTGGTAGCGATCGAGCCGCTTCCCGCGAACAATGGTCTTCTCTTGCAAAGAGAGTTGTTCTTAAAAGAGATCTTTAAAATCGCGCACAAAAACGGTGCATTAGTGCTCTTTGACGAGGTCATTTCAGGATTTCGATCAGCATTCGGTGGGATGGCAGAGATCACGGGATTGAAGCCTGATCTCGTTTGTTACGGCAAAGTGATTGGCGGGGGGTTTCCTGTGGGAGCCTATGGGGGTCGCGCGGACTTGATGGATTTAGTCGCACCGGCAGGCCCTGTTTATCAAGCAGGAACGCTTAGCGCTAACCCAGTTGCCATGTTGGCGGGACTTGCAATGCTTAAGAAGCTTCAGCGCGAAAAACCCTGGAATGATTTAGAGAAAAAATGTGCGCGCCTATGCTCTGAGCTCGAATCCATCGCACGTCGATACGCGAAACACCCCGTGCGATTGCAGCGTTTTGGATCTATTTTTTGGATGCTCAGTGGAGAGGTGAGCACTCCTGATGGCGTCGCTCGTCGGCTTGAACATATCCCGGCAATTCAAAAAGAGAGTTTCGCGCGAGTGTTTCATGCGCTGTTAGAAAAGGGATTTTATCTCGCACCAAGTGGTTTTGAAGTCGGTTTTGTTTCCACAGTCCATACGGATGCGCATTTTGATGCGCTTTGCTCAGCGTATGAGCAAGTTTTAAAGATCGTATGACGACTCAAGGGATTTTCACCCGAGTACCACAGAGCCGCTATCGCTGGATGACTGCGATTCACGCAGTTTGGCTCCTGACGGTCGCGTTGCTTGTTGCGTGGTGGGGGCGCCTTCTGCAGCAGCAGTCGAGTCGGATTGTTGAGCTTGAGCAACAACTTGGGATTTTTAATCAAGTGGCTGAGGATCAGTGGCATCGTACGCAGCGGATGTTGTTTTGGGAGTCGACTTTTTTTCTGGTTTTTCTTTTTTTGAGCACAGGGTTTATTTTTTGGTTTCATATGCGCGATCAGCGTCGGACTCGAGCGATGCAGGCTTTTTTTGCATCTCTAACGCATGAGCTTAAAACCCCGCTCACCAGTATCCGGCTCCAGGCCGAATCGATTGCTGATCATCTTGGTTCAAGCACAGAAACAAAGTCTCTGATTGAGAGGATGATGTCTGATACGCATCGCCTTCAATCTCAGGTCGAGCGCACTCTTGAGCTCGCACGGGTTGAGGGAGGAGGCAGTCTTCATCTTCAGAGTCTAAGAATTAAGCCTTTTTTGTATCATTTCTTTCGTAACTCGACGGAAGGCGCTTTTGACCAAAACGTACGCATCGATTTACAAATGGATGACCTAAGCGTTCGAGCGGATACGCAAGCTTTGCAAACGATTTTGCGTAATGTGATTGAAAACGCAGTTCGACACTCTGGATCCTCACCCGTAGATCTCCAGGTTCGCACGTCCTTGCGTGACTCTAAAGTGATTCTTACTTTAGAAAACGGCGGAGCACACAGCGATTTAGCTCACTCTCGTTTAGGAGTGCTTTTTGAGAAAGGGTCAAAATCGCAAGGTGCTGGCGTAGGGCTCTATCTGATCCGTGCACTGATGCACCGGATGGAGGGGGAGGCTCGATTTACGAGCACAGGCAGGGGGTTTCGGGTTGAGTTAGTTTTTGCAGCCGCCGAGGATGGTCCAAGCCATGAATGAGATCCCTGGTCGAATCTTACTCCTTGAGGATGAGAAAAACGTAGGTTCGACCTTAGTTGAGCGACTTGAACGCGAGGGATACGTCGTACAGTGGGCTCAAAACATCGCACAAGCGTTAGCGCTCTTGAGTGCGCATCGATTTGATTTGGCGCTTTTGGACGTAGGTTTGCCTGATGGAAGCGGGTTCTCCGTTGCAGAGGAGCTCAGGGAGTCCTCAAAGCAAACAGCCGTAATTTTTCTAACTGCATTTGGAAATCCAGAGGACCGTGTGCGTGGACTAGAGCTCGGCGCAGAGGATTACGTCGTTAAACCTTTTCATTTAAAAGAGCTCCTCCTCCGCATCCGTAATGGATTAAAGCGAGCACAGTCGCTGACCGAGTGGTCTGGCAGGGCTGAAGACGAGATACAACTCGGTCAGGCGCGCGTCTACTTTTCTCGGTTTGAGGCGATTCGCGAAGGGCAGAAACACGCATTAACTCATAAAGAGTGTATGCTGCTTAAGCTCTTGGTTGAGCGTAAAGGGCAAGTCGTGAGTCGCGATGAAATCCTGAATGAAGTTTGGTCTGAAAATGAGTTTCCGACGACGCGAACGATCGATAATTTTATTTTAAGGTTAAGACGACTGATTGAAGCCGATCCAGAAACACCGACTTTAATCAGAAGTGTGCGCGGAGTGGGTTACCAACTTGATCTTGAAAAGGCTCGAAAATGAACGAACGTTTACTTGTCCAAGCCCTTCATCGAAACAATCAAAAACGACCTCCCGTTTGGTTTATGCGGCAGGCTGGGCGTTATCACTCCCACTATCAGCAACTTCGTAAGAAACATTCTTTTGTCGATCTTTGTAAAAAACCAGAAGTGGCTTGCGAAGCCACGATGGGTCCGATTCGCGATTTTGACTTTGATGCTGCGATTTTGTTCTCAGATCTACTGTTTCCCTTGGAAACGATGGGGATGGGTCTGCAGTACGTTGAAGGTCCGCAACTCGATTGGCACTTGAAGTCTTTACAGGATTTAAAAAAACTCAAAGGTGGACCTGAGCGCGCAGCAGAGATGGGCTTTCAGGCGGATGCGATTCGTCTGATCCGAAAGGAGCTTTCATCAGAGAAGGCGTTACTTGGATTTGTGGGCGGAGTACTCACTCTGTTTTTTTATGCCGTCTCTGGGTCGCACAAAGGGGATTTGTCGGATTCTAAAAAAGCGCTTAAAGATGGACGATTTGAAGGTTTCTGCGATCAAATCACCGAGCTGCTTGCAGAGAACATGGCGCTGCAAGCTCGAGCCGGAATCGACGTGCTTGCAGTTTTAGACACGTGTGCAGGAGAGATTAGCGCCCAGGATTACTCAAAGATCGTTGTGCCTGCGACCCGAAAAGTGCTCGATGCGTTTCATAGGCGATGTCCAGAGTTTCCGATCCTTTACTACAGTAAGGGAACCGGAGCAGAGTTTTGGACGCACCAACGCCAGCTTGGCGCTCGCGCCTGGGGTGTGGACTGGCGCACTCCGATGGATCAGGTTTTACGAGATTGGCATCATGAGGTTGCACTCCAAGGAAACATCGACCCCGAGTGGCTTTTTTTAGATCCGCAGGAGCTTGAGAGACGTTTGCGCACTGTTTTCTCAAGGATCCTTGCGCTTCCAAAAGAGTGTCGTGAAGGGTGGATCTGTGGTCTTGGGCATGGGGTGCTTCCAAAAACCCCTGAAGACAATGTGCGACTCTTTTTACGTCTCCAGAAGGAGATGTTTTCGTGAGTCAGGCTCTACTGGCTAAATACAATGTTCCAGGTCCGAGATACACGAGCTATCCGACTGTGCCTTATTGGGAAATAACCCCGACAGCTGATCAATGGATTCACTCGATTGATCGTGCGCTTAACGCCTCGTCTTCTCGCGGACAGGGTGCCGCTTTATACGTGCATATCCCATTTTGTGAAAGTCTATGCACGTACTGTGGCTGCAATACTCGAATTACGAGAAACCACGGTGTTGCATTGCCTTATGTGGATACCGTGCTGGCTGAGTGGAGTCTTTATCTGCGCTCTTTAGGGCGAGATCGAATTCCTTTAGCGGATCTGCATTTGGGCGGGGGGACTCCCACGTTTTTAAGTGTCCGTGAGCTCTCGCATCTGATGGAAGGGCTGCTTTCTCGGGCAGAACTTCAGAGTGAGGTCGAGTTCTCGGTCGAAGCAGATCCTCGCGTCACACAAGCCGAACAGCTAGAGGCACTCTCGCGTTACGGCTTTCGACGTCTGAGCTTAGGTATTCAAGATTTTGATCCTAGAGTTCAAGAAATCGTACATCGCGTACAGAGCGAAGAGCAGGTCTCTCGGTTGACCCAAGACGCGCGTCGATTGGGATATACGAGTATCAATTTTGATTTAATTTACGGACTCCCCTTTCAAACTCAGGAGAGTATAAGGCAAACGATTTCAGCCGTTATGCGCCTAAGGCCTGATCGAATCGCTTTCTACGCCTATGCGCATGTTCCTTGGATCAAACCCAGTCAAAGGCGATTCACTGAAGCCGATCTCCCGTCAGGAGAGGATAAACGCGCGCTTTACGAGCTGGGTCGTACAATGCTTGAGAGTGCTGGGTATCGCGAAATCGGCATGGATCACTTTGCTCTCGAAAGCGATGGTCTCTGGAAATCCTCTCAAACAGGATCTCTGCATCGAAACTTCATGGGATATACCTCCCGATTGGTCTCGCCGCTCATTGGGCTTGGAGTCTCTGCGATTGGAGACTCGTGGGAAATTTTTGCGCAAAACGAAAAACATTTGGAATCCTACCAGCGCAGCGTATTAGAGGGTCAAATCCCACTTTTAAGGGGTCATGTCCTCACCCAAGAGGATCTTTCCTTGCGAAGGCATGTTTTAGATTTGATGACTCAGATGCGGACTCGCTGGGGATCTCAGGATGCGGCCTTTGAGTTTCTTGAGGGTGTTCCCGAGCGGTTAAGAGAGCTAGAGAAGGACGGACTTGTACGTTTCTCTCCACGCACATGCGAGATTACCGAGTCAGGCCGAGCATTTTTGCGCAATGTTTGTATGGCGTTTGATGCACGTCTCGTTCGCAAGGCGCCGAGTACTGAGCTTTTTTCTAAAACTGTATGATTGGGGAGTTAGAGAGTTCCTCCTCAGATCTGTGCGTTGTCGGAGGAGGAGTTGCAGGACTACTGTTCGGCGCTCGCGCTCAGGATCTTGGGTATTGCGTCCGTCTGATCGAAAAAAACGACCGCGTCGGAGGCCTGATCCAAACCACCTCTACACCTTTGGGTATCTCTGAGAGTGCAGCTCATTCGCTTCTGGCAAGTCCTCAGGTTTTTGAGTGGGCGCATCTGTTAGGTGTGGAGTTAGTTTCGCTTCAGGAGCGCGCTCGATACATTGTCCGAGACGGACGCATGCGAAGATTTCCACTCACTTTTTTTGAGTTAATCGATTTGAGCAAGCGTATTTTCTCGCGCGAGCACCAGGCGGGGCGTGACCTAGAGTCGTGGGCGAAAACTCATATCGGAGAGGCTGCGCTTGAGTACTTGTTACGTCCATTTTTGGTCGGAGTGTTTGGAGCTCAAGCGCACGAAATCTCTCAGGAGCTTGCGTTTCCGGGTTTAAGCGTACCTCAAGGAAGCTCTTTTTTTAGAGTGCTTCGGAATCGTCCAAAAAAGAGGCGCGCTCCAATGGTTGCTCCACGTAAAGGGATGCAAGATTTTGTCCGCGCTCTTGAACTTAAGATCGGAAATCGATTAACGCTCAATCACGAGCTCCGGACTTTGCCTCAAGGTAACGTCGCAGTTTGCACAGATGCTCATAGCGCAGGGAGACTGTTAGAGGCGGTTGAGCCGGAGCTTGCTATGCGGTTAAAACAAATCCGCTACTCTCCTCTTGTGAGCGCGACGGTTTGGGCCAATGCCAAAGATTTTTCACGGTCTCCAAAAGGGGTGGGCGTCCTTTTTGCCCCCTGTGAGCAGCGCTCGGTGTTAGGGGTGCTGTTCAACTCAAGTTCCTTCTCGGAACGGACCTGGGATCCTAAGGTTCACTCATTTACTGCGATGCTTGGAGGAACTTTGGATCCGACAGCAATTTACTTGAGTGATCAAGAGATTGAGGCAAGAGTTCGCTCTGAGTTTGCCTCGACCTTGGGTTGGCGCGGCGATCAAATGAGCCTTAAGATTTATCGATGGCCTCGTGCCGTACCTGTGTACTCAGAGGATTTACGTAAGACTCTTGAGTACGCGCGTGAGCGATTAAGCCAGAGGAAAGGGCTGGTTTTGTTTGGAAATTATACTGGATCGGTTTCGATCCGCGGGATGATGGAGTCGACCTGGAGTTTACGCAGATGATTTTTTGACTCATCCGCGGTAGAGCGATTGAATGGAATTTGACCCAAACGCTGCGGCGACCAAAGACTCTGGAATTTTCGGACTCCCTTACAGTGAGGCTCAGGCACGACTGGTGATCCTGCCAGTGCCCTGGGATGCAACAACCTCTTATCACGCCGGCGCACATCGCGGTCCTCAGGCCATCCTCGAAGCAAGCGCGCAACAAGATCTCTTTGATGCTGAGCTTAGGCATCCGTACCAACCCGGAATCCATTTGCTTCCACAGTCGGAAGAAATCTATCAGCTTAACGCCCAAGCCCGCATCCAAGCCGAGCGTGCGATGGAGCTTCAAGCTCAGGGTCAGAAAGGGAATGAGCTTGACCAAGCTCTGAAGTTTGTAAACAAAGCGAGCCATCGGATCAATGAGTGGGTCTATAGTGAGACATCGCGACTTTTGCGGGGCGGTAAGATTGCAGCAGTCTTAGGGGGCGATCACTCGGTACCTTTTGGTGCGATTCAGGCAGCTTCAGAGAAGTATCCGGCACTCTCGATTCTTCATTTTGATGCGCACTCCGATACGCGAGCAGCTTACAGCGGCTTTGAGTACTCTCATGCCTCAATCATGCATAATGTGCTGACTCGAATTCCTTCGGTGAAAAAAATCGTTCAAGTCGGGATCAGAGACTATTGCGAGGATGAGATCCGCTTTGTTCGCGAACAAGAGTTTCGTGCAAAGATTTTTTTTGATTCGGAAATTCAAAAAAGAAAATTTGAAGGACAAACGTGGTCGACAATCACAAAAGAGATTGTTTCTAGTCTCTCAAATGAGGTCTGGATCTCGTTTGATATCGATGGATTAGACCCTAAGCTTTGCCCAAACACTGGCACACCTGTGCCCGGTGGACTTGAGTTTCAGGAGGCCGTATATCTCATCACTCAAGTTTCCCGTTCAGGAAGAAAAATTGTCGGATTTGATCTCAACGAGGTTGCTCCGCCGTCTGACGATCAAGAGGGTTTAGACGAGTGGGATGCAAACGTCGGGATGCGTTTGCTTTATAAGCTTTGTGGCTGGACTTTTGAGAGTCAGGGATTGCTGACCCACTAAGCCTCTGACTGGAATGGGTAGGGCACGCTTCGTGGTGGCTGAAAATTCTCTTTAATTGTGCGGGGAGAAGTCCAGCGCAAGAGGTTCCAAGGTGAGCCAGCCTTGTCGTTGGTGCCCGAAGCGCGTGCTCCACCAAAAGGCTGTTGTCCTACGACCGCACCCGTGGGCTTATCATTAATGTAGAAGTTACCGGCCGAATGACGAAGTCGAGCACTAATTTCTACGATCGCTTCACGGTCTTGGGCGAAAACAGCTCCCGTAAGTGCATAAGGTGAAGTGCGATCACAGAGTTCAAGAGTCTCGCTGAGCTTGGAGTCGTCATAGACATACACCGTGAGCACTGGACCAAAGAGTTCTTCTTGCATGGTCCTAAAAAGAGGATCTCGTGCATGGATCAGAGTTGGCGAGATAAAGTAGCCTTGCTCCGAGTTGCAATCGCCGCCAACAAGAACTTCAGAATCTGGAGAAGACTTCGCAAACGAAATGGCATCTGAGATTCGCTCAAACGCACGAGCATCAATCACCGCGTTTACGAAGTTTCTAAAATCAAGAACGTCTCCGATCTTCAGTGCACGAATCTCTTCGATCAAAGGCTCCTTAAGTTTAGACCAAATACTCTTTGGAATATAAGCTCTCGATGCCGCTGAGCATTTCTGCCCCTGATACTCAAATGCTCCTCGAACAAGAGCTACTTTTAAAGACTCAAGCTCTGCGCTAGGATGAGCAAAAACAAAATCTTTGCCGCCCGTCTCTCCCACTAGACGTGGAAAAGAGCGGTATTTTGCGATGTTCTCTCCGGTTTTTTTGCAGATCCACCTAAAAGTATTGGTTGACCCCGTAAAGTGTACGCCTGCAAGTCTCGGATCTGACAAGAGTGTCTCTCCGGCAATCGGTCCTTCGGCTGGAACGAGGTTAATCACTCCAGGGGGGAGTCCTGCAGCTTCAAAGAGTCGAACGGTATGGTAAGCGGAGAGCATCTGCGTGTCAGAGGGTTTCCAGACGACCGTGTTTCCTAACAGCGCTGGAGCAGCGCAAAGATTTGCTGCAATTGAGGTAAAATTGAATGGTGTGATCGCAGCCACAAAACCTTCGAGTGGGCGATACTCCATGGTGTTCCACATCCCCGAAGGGGAGAGAGGCTGTTCATTAAGGATCTGTTCATAGAAAGCGACGTTAAACCGAAAAAAATCAATCAGCTCGCATGCAGCATCGATCTCGGCTTGAAAGATGTTTTTGGATTGCCCAAGCATCGTTGAGGCATTGAGCTCATCGCGAAACGAGCCCGCTAAGAGATCTGAGGCCTTAAGAAAAATCGCTGCACGCTCCTTCCAACTCAGAGCCTCCCAAGCGGGCTTGGCTCGCTCCGCCGCTTCGATTGCAAGTTGAAGCTCTTGGGGACCTGCAAGATGGAATGAGCCAACATGTGTGCGGTGATCATGAGGAAGCGAAATCTTTCGAGTATTTCCGGTTCGAATCTCTTTTCCATAAATTACGCAAGAGATCTCAGGTCGCTCGTTGCGCATCGATTCTAGACGTTTTTTGATCGAAGCACGCGCGGCGTCGCCCGGAGCATAAGCTCGAACTGGCTCATTGACTGGAACAGGGGTCATTTTTGTCGTCATGAAGGCTTATCTACTAACAGGATTTTAGCGTCCTGTCTTGTGCTTGGAG
>JBILEK010000012.1:0-43541 GCA_044352155.1 Bdellovibrionia bacterium | reverse complement strand
CTACGAGTTTCGTCCAAGCGATCAACGATAAGCGTGCGCGAGAAGGAGAGCTAATGCGCACGATCTCTGCGATGCGTGGCGTGAAGCGTGCTCGCGTACACTTGGCGCTACCGAAAAAGAGCACCTTCATCGAGGACACAAAAAAGCCTACGGCATCTGTCGTACTCGATCTTGAGCCTGGTACTCAGCTCGGCGAAAAGCAGATCTATGGGATTGGCAACCTGGTCGCAAGCGCTGTTGAGGGTCTTGAGCACTCTAGTGTCAACATCATGGATTCGACCGGAAAGGTTCTCTCCAAGAACTCACAAGACTCGCTCGTTGCGATGACGGCGACACAGCTCGACTTTAAGAAAGAGCTTGAAAGCCGGTATGAACAGTCGATTCAAAACCTGCTCACTCCCGTGGTAGGCGAGGGGCGAGTGATTGCCCGAGTTTCTGCAGAACTTGATTTCTCTCAGGTTTCAGAAACTCAAACGACCTACGATGCAGACGGAGCAGCCAAGCGCTCTGAAGTGAGAAATAACAACCAAATGAGTGGTTCTCGCCCAGCTCCAGGTGGAGCAGCAGGTGTGGCCTCAAACACTCCTGGGGAGCCACCGGCACCACCTCCAGGGATCCGAACGGATAACTCACAGGTCAGAGAAACGATTAACTACGAGGTTCCCTCCACAGTTAAACGAACGACGCATCCCACGGGACGAGTCACCAAACTCTCGGTGGCCGTTGTTGTAGACGGTAAAAAAGTTAAAAAGCCAGACGCACAAGGGCGTACTGTTGCAAGCTCTGAGTCCTGGTCCCCTGAGCAGTTACGAGAGTTTGAAAATCTGGTCGTCTCAGCAGTCGCAATTGATCGCAAGCGAGGAGACTCGCTTGAAATTAAGAACATGGAGTTCGCCCGCGAAGACTTCGAGGAAGCAGACAGGATTCTAGCTGACGGTGAGCGACGCGTTTACGTCCAGAACATTGTGATCTATTCGGTGATCGGACTTGTGATCGCGTTGTTTTTCTTGTTTATCGTACGGCCGTTTATCAAGTGGATTACTGATAACACCACGGAGAGTGTGGATACGTTCCTTCCGCAGACTATTGAAGAGCTCGAAAGGTTACAAAAATCTCAAAACATCCAAGATGTTGAAGACATTGTACCTGAGCTCCCTGATGAGATTGATCCAGAGAAAGTCGAGGGCGAAATGATTAAAGAAAAAATCATCACTCTTGTGGACTCTAATCCACACAAAGCAGCTCTCGTGCTTCGGGATTGGCTACGCGTTCCGAGTGAAAAGAAAGCAGCTGAGAACGCAAATAAGACTGCCTAAGGTGGCACGGAGAAGAGTATGGGCTTTGCAGTGTATGAAGATATGAGTGGAATGGAGAGGGCCGCTGTCCTCCTCAACTATCTTGGCAATCAGGTGACTGCGCAGGTCTTTCGCACGATGAAAGATAACGACGTAAAACAGCTCGTGAATATGATGGGACAGGTCACGAAAGTGCCCATTCCGATTGTGAAATTAGTGCTTGAAGACTTTTATAAAGAGATCTCCGAGCAAGATACGCTGATCTTTGGACATGCGCAGGGACGAGAGTTTGTACTCCAAACTCTAAACAAAGAAAGAGCTAAAACAGTCCTAGGTCAACTCTCTGTCGTAGAAGGCTCACGCACTCTTGAAGCGCTTGAGCTTGTCGACTCTCGTACGCTTGCAAACTTTCTCGTCAGTGAGCATCCACAGACGATTGCTCTTATTCTGGCGCACTTGGAGCCGAATAAGAAATGCGACGCTCTTAAGCGTCTTCCTGAAGGCATACAGACGGAAGTGGTCTTGCGGATTTCCTCGCTCGACTACATCTCTCCATCGCTCATTGCGCAAGTCGACGAAGTGCTCAAGCAAGAGCTGGCAACTCTCGGCTCAATCGACACCCAACAACTGGGTGGAGTGCAGCCGATTGCAGATATGCTCAACGTCATGGACAAAAACACCGAGCAAAACATCATGGCACGTGTCGAGGAGAAAGATCCTCAGCTTGCCGAGGAGATTCGGAAACTTATGTTCGTGTTCGAGGACATCATCTTTATCGACGACCGCGGCATGCAGACGCTGCTTAAAGAAGTCCCGAACGATAAACTGGTCATGGCCCTTAAGACTGCACCTGAGGAGATCAAGGAAAAAATCTTCAAAAACATCTCCAAGCGTGCTGCAGACATGTTGCGCGAGGATTTGGGAGCCATGGGACCGGTACGTCTCTCAGATGTGGAGACGGCACAGCAAGAGATCGTCAATATCGCAAAACGTCTTGAAGCTGAGGGTAAGATTATCATTAGCCGCGGCGGCGATGCGGATGCTCTCGTATGATGCCAAAGCCGTTCTCGCCCAATTTTGGGTCTAAAGAAGTCTCGCCGCAGTCTGGTGAACCGAAGCCCTATACGTTTCAGGACTTAGGTCATCTTAAAAAGCGTGACTACGCTCAAATCAAGAAGGAGACCGGCATTACCGCAAGCTCGGATCCCGAGCGCAAAGCACGTGATCAAAAATCAAGTCGATTTGCTCTTGAGCGCTCGATTGTTGACTCATTAGGGTTTGAAAAAGAGGAGCAAAAGCTCATCGAGAAAGAAGTCGCAACTCAGCTTGAGCGACTGCGCGAAGAGGCAAAAAAAGACGCCGAGAAAATCGGCTACGATCAGGGCCTTGAGAAGGGTGTCGAAAAAGCTTATGCCCAGTTTAAGGCGGACGCCGACCAGCGCTTACAGCGCTTAGATCGAATTTTAGAAGAGTTTGACGGTATGAAGGCCGCGCTCTTTCAGAAGAATGAAAAGTTTTTCATCGACGTCGCTTTTCAGATGGCAAAGATGCTGGCACTCAAAGAGATTAGTGCGGATCGAGAATATGTCTTGCGTCTTGCCCGACAAGTATTTGATGAAACAGGTATTCGCGAGAATGTTTGTATCCAAGTTCATCCGAGGGATCTCGAGGCGATGGAAGCTTCGCGCGAAGGGATTGAGAAGAGCTTAGGCTCACTCAAGAATCTCAAGATCGAAGCGTCAGACGAGGTCGAGGATGGAGGAGTGCGAATCGAGACTGAGTGGAACTCGATAGACGCCTCGATTGCGACTCAGCTCGACCGACTCCAAAATGCTGTACAGGGAACCCAATCCATTGAACCTCGAACTGGATCCAACTAAATACAAGCGTCGCCTGGAGTCGACTATCCTCTATCACGAGGCAGGTAAGGTGACTAAATCGCTGGGCTTGCTGTATGAAGCGCATCTCCCTGGTGCTGCAGTAGGGGCGGTGTGTAAAATCCATCCCGCGCACGGGGAGCCGATCGAGGCTGAGGTCGTTGGTTTTCGGGATCGTCGTGTTTTGCTTATGCCGTTTCTTGACGCTCACGGAGTGAACAATGAAAGTCGAGTGACGCTTGAGCGACGCTCATCGACAGTACCTGTCTCGTCTGCGTTGTTGGGGCGGGTCCTTGATGCGCGTGGAGTGCCGATGGACGGTCTATCTGATCTTCATGCCGGGGAGGAGGAGTTCCAGGAGCGCGATCTTTACGGTCGACCCTTAGACCCTCTCAAGCGGCGCATGATTGAAGAGCCCTTAGATCTAGGGGTCCGGGCGTTAAATGGACTTCTCACTTGCGGGCAGGGGCAACGCATCGGGATCATGGCGGGTTCTGGCGTTGGAAAGTCTGTGCTCTTAGGCATGATGGCTCGTAATACGAGTGCGGATGTGAACGTGATTGCGTTGATCGGCGAGCGTGGACGTGAGGTGCGCGAGTTTATTGAGCGCGATCTTGGACCGGAGGGGCTTGCTCGCTCGGTCGTTGTGGTTGCAACCTCTGATCTATCGCCGCTTCTTCGAATGCGTGGAGCTTTTTTAGCCTCCGCGATTGCCGAGTATTTTCGCGATCAAGGCAAGAATGTGCTCCTGCTCATGGACTCGGTGACCCGATTTTGTATGGCGCAACGGGAGATTGGACTTGCGATGGGAGAGCCCCCAGCATCCAAAGGTTATACTCCGAGTGTGTTCTCAACCCTGCCAAAACTTTTGGAGCGCGCCGGGACGAGCTCAGGCTCGGGATCTATTACAGGTCTATATACGGTTTTGGTCGAAGGCGACGACATGGACGAGCCGATCGCAGATGCTGCACGATCCATTCTAGATGGCCACGTCGTACTGTCACGTCGACTGGCCGAGCGGAATCACTTTCCTGCGATCGATGTGTTGCAATCGGCCTCACGGGTGATGAACGCTGTGATCTCGCCTGAGCATCGAAAGTGGGCAGGGCAGATCAAAGAGTGGATGTCGATCTATCGTCAGACTGAGGATCTCATCAACATCGGTGCTTATGTAAAAGGAGCCAATCCTCAAGTGGATCAGGCAGTTGCGGTTTATCCGCGAATCCGCGCTTTTCTGCGGCAAGATGTTGGCGATCGTACGACCTTTTCGGATACAGCATCTCAGATGCAAGCCATTATTCGCGCAAGCGAGTCAGTTTCGACCCAAAAGTAAAATATCGGCACCTTCTGCCGCTCGGCAGTTCTCCTCTACAAACAAGGCAAAACGTTCAGTCTGGTTTGAATTTTCAACTGAACCCACACTAAGGGAAGAAACATGAAAAAGTTTCAATTTGCCCTAGAGACAGTCCGCAAGGTTCGAAAGGCACAAGAGCAAGAAGCTTTACTTGCTTTGTCTCAGGCGCGCCAGAAGATGCAGGCTGAGATTCAGGCTAAAAACAGCCTCGTTTTTGGACTTAGCGCAGCTCTCATGCGCCGTGAAGAGCTTGCAAAAAATAATGCGACAAGTGCATCTGCGTTTGAGTTAGAGCATCTTTTCATTGAAGGTCAGAAAACACGAATCACTCATGCAGAGCTTCGAATTAATCGTGCCCAAAGAGGCGTCGATCAAGCGATGCGCAAACTTACAGAAGCCCGCAAAAAAACAGAAATGATGGAGAAACTCCGGGAAAAAGCTTTGAGTGACTATCGAGTGCAACGTAATCGCTATGAGCGTGTGCAGGCAGACGATCTGAATGTGATGAGAGCGCGAATGAGCAAGATCACTCATGAGGAGGCAGCAGGATGAAATACGGGTTCATCATCGCTTCTCTCATCATTGGGATCAGCGGGAGTGTAGGTGTTATTTATGGTTGGGCCGAGGACGCTCCAGAGGCGGCTCACGAAGAAGCAGCGCCTGCCACCCGTGCCGCATCAAAACCAACTTCAATCTCACGAGACGATCAGTGCTTGGCGGATCCGGCAGTCGTTGGTGATCTCAAAGCTCAACGAGATCTCCTGTTAAAGCGGAATCAAGACTTTGAAAAACGCGAAGAAGAGCTTAAAGCTCGCGAGACCGCTTTGCTTGAACAGATTACCAAGCTTGAGGCTTTGCGTAAGGAAGTCGTCGGTCTAGACCAAGCCCAACGAGCTGCCAACGAAGAGAAAATCGCCAAGATGGTTGCAGCGGTTGAAAAAATGAGCCCAAAAAACGCAGCTCAAATGATCACTCAGATGGAAGAGCCGATAGCAGTAGATACTTTGTCGAAACTTTCAGTCGAAAAACTTGCCAAAATTTTTAATTCGATGGAGCCCGCGAAATCTTCGCGGCTCTCGATGCTGATGACGGGTGCGCGACTAAAAAACGAGCGAACACCAGCATCGGCTGGAGGAAAAAGCCCATGATGACCCCTGTGAGTGCAGCTTCGATTCCTCAGATGTCCGGGCCGCCAATGAGATCAAAGCCTCAAGCGCGGACAGAAGAGACTCCGGAAAGTGAGCTGCCATTTGATCAGGTTTTTTTGAGCACTCCCCCAGCAGAGATACAGACTCGTGACTCTGTGCAGAGGCTTGCAGCTTCAGCAACTGAAGGGACTCAGGCAACAGGTGATGAGCAAAAACCCATCCCGATGCGTGCTTTGCAACTGTCGCGTGAAGCGGAGCTCGCAAGCGTTTCGGCCTCGGGCGATCCATGGAGCTCTAACTGGGTCTTTGGTGGAAAACAGCCCGCCATGATCCAAGAGCTTATGAAGCAGGGCTCTGAAGCAAAAATGCCCTCACGCTTGGATGCTGAGTCTTTAAAGAAGCTTGAGGGCAATGCAATTCAATCTGAACTTAAAGGACTCCTCGCTCAGGCTCAGGCCGCAGCCGATGCGGCGGAGACTCAAGTTACGAGTGAAGCTTTAGCGTCGAGAAGTATTTCGAATCTTCAAGATCAAGTCGGCTCTGCTCAGGGCACGATTGAGAGCTTATCGATTGCACCTCCGGATGACTCTGCACGCAGAGCGCTTTCCTCTGAGCGCGGTGGCACTCCTCACTCCTGGAGTGGTGCAGACTTTTTGATGGCAGCTGGAGCCTCGCAAGTCGGCTCATCTCGCGGTGAGCAGCAGTCTTCAGCCGGAGGACAGAGATCGTTTAACTCATCAAACGAGTTCTCGCCGGCTAGTGAGAAATCGCCTATTCGAAAAAGCGAGATCGACCCCCTGAAAGGGCGCCCCCTCACCGCATTTGAACAGCAGATTGCTGCAGCAGGGAGCACACCGAAACCCGAAACCGTGGCCACCATCGCGCTGACCGGACATGTCGTTCAAGGAGCTATGGCGCGTGAGCGACTAAGCTCTCAGTCACTTGCTGGACTTTCGGAAGGGATTCGAAGTGCCCAGGTTCAAGGTGGTGGCAACATTAAAATCAGGCTCAACCCAGATCATCTCGGTGAAATTCGGTTAGAAGTAGCCACGGTTGGAAATCGCGTGGGGCTTAAGATCCAGGCGTCAGACGCTAAGGCAAAAAGCGTGATCGAAGAAAGTATGAAGTATCTTCGCGATAGCCTAGGAAGTTTAGATCTGAATCTCTCCAAAGTCGATGTGAGCGTAGCTCCTCAACGCAGCTCTACAGACTCAGCGTTCTCAATGGATCAGCGAGCAACTGATCAAGGAGGCTGGAATGCATATCAGCAACAGTCTGAGTCTAGACAATCTCAGGGATCGCGTGAGGACAGAGGGCCTTGGTCTGAGCGCGGAGCAGTTCGAGGGCTCACTCAGGCCCAGAGCAATGCTGTACCAGCTCGTGCAGCAGCGGCCGGTCGTTTAGATGTCATGGTTTAAGAGGGGATAAAAAGTGAACGGACTAGGAAACGCACTTCAGAGTCTCCCACAACAGGCTCCTACGGTCGCTAAGGGAGATCCCTATGCTGCTTTAAACGCTCCCGGAGGAGCAGAAGAGCCAAAGCGATTTCAAGAGGTTTGGAGTGATATTCAGTCGAAAATGGGGGCAAAACCGACAAAGCCTCGCGAGATAAAAAAGACGATCGGGAAAGATGACTTTCTTAGGATCATGATCACGCAGATGAAGCATCAAGATCCGACAAAGCCGTTCGATGCCGATAAGCTTGCACAAGAGCTCGCTCAGATCACCTCAGTCGAACAGCTCCAAAACGTGAATCAAAACCTTCAAAAAATGGCAGGTCAGAATAAACCAATCGAACGAATGACCATGACTTCGTTGATCGGTAAGACCATCACGGTGGATCGCAACCGGTTCCCGCATGTCGAAGGGCAGAATGCGAGCCTGTCGTATGTTTTGCCTGAAGACGCGGCACGTGTTCGTTTACAGCTGATCGCGCCTAACGGTGAAGTGGCGTATACAAAAGATTTTGAAGGTCAGAAGGCAGGGCTAAATACCTTTGTCTGGGATGGTAAAAAAGATAATACAATGCCGGCTAAGGCAGGAACTTACGTCATGAAAGTCGAGGCAGAAAGCGCACAAGGTCAGCCACTCAGCGTGAGTGCGCAGCTTCAAGCGCGTGTGATTGGAGTGAGTTTCGAAGGTGATGAGGCCGTCTTTCTGATCGGAGACTCCAAGAATCAACAAAAAATCACAATGGAAAACGTCGTGAAGATTGAAGATCAGATCGGCCACTCCGCTCCTCAAGCATCAAACTCGGGGATCATGCCAGTTGCTGCAAAGAGCAGCACTCCAAATTTTTTCACTTTCAAAAAGGGCGAAGGTTCAAAGACAATTCAAGATCCGTCGCAGCTTGATCCCGAATCTCGCTCAGCTCTGGAGAACTTTAAACGGACCGAAACCACACCTACTCCTAGTGCTGAAGCAAAGCCTGAGGAGAAAGGGTTTCCGAACGGTTTAAACGCTGAAAGTTAAGCGTGAATGAGAAGCTCTCTCTTCTGAGAGCAGAAAGGAGGTAAAGTAGATGAGCACGATTTTGTATCCCAGCGTAACTCAGATCCCAAAAACGAGCGTCATTCAACCTGGAAAGCCGGGTGCGTTGAAGAGTCCTTCGGTGCCTGGCGAGTTTGATCAGGCTCTTGATCGAGCACTTCTTGAGACTCCTGTGAGAGAGCCTCTGAAGTTCTCGGCGCATGCATCTGAGCGATTGAAAGAGCGAAAAATAGGAATGAATTCCGACTTGATGGCGAAAATCAATGGAGCGGTCGATAAAGCGACTTCAAAAGGACTTGAAGAAGCCTTGATCCTAACAGATGAGGGTGCGTTCATCGTCGGCGTGAAAAACCGAACGGTGATCACAGCTCTAGATCGAGGATCGATGAATGGAAATGTGTTTACGAATATTGATGGAGCTGTGATCGCCTGAAGTGTGATTGCAGAAAGAGAGAGTTGTAAAACACAGGCTGGACCCAAGATGGGAAGCCTGACTGAAGCCCCGAATGATTGACGGGCTTTGGACATCAAACTGACGCAAGGAGGCGTCTCGTCATGGGTATTCTAGGATCAATGTACACAGGCATTACTGGTATGCAGGGTCTCGGTGAGGCTCTTTCGATCTACGGCGATAACATTGCCAACGCGAACACGACTGGATTTAAGACTTCACGCCCTGAGTTTCAGGATGTGATTGCTAAGTCACTGAAGGGGATCTTAGGCGGTAATCAAATCGGGCGTGGAACTCGCCTTGCCGCAGTGAACCCAATTTTCACGCAAGGCTCGATCGTGCAGACTGAAAGCGCAACAGATCTTGCAATCACAGGGGATGGTTTCTTCGTTCTTGAGGGGCCAGATGGTCGAAGTTTTTCACGTAACGGTGCACTTCATTTCGATAAAGACGGAGCGCTGATCAACGTCGATGGTCATCGCGTGATGGGATTTCAAGCCGATGCCGAAGGAAAAATCACTTCAAAGCTTGGTCCAATCGCTGCTGGGCGCACTGTGGTGGATGCAAAAAGAACTTCATCTGTAGGTCTATACATGAACCTCGATCTGCGCGCAGATCCAGGCAAGAAGTTTGATCCTACAAATCCAGAGAAAACTTCGCACTTTGCTACAGGCGCTACTGTCTATGACTCCGCAGGAACTGCACACGTCGTTACAGTTTATTTCAACAAAACTGCTGATGGCGAGTGGGAGTACCGTGCGATGGCAAAAGGTGACGAAGTAGTGGGTGGTAAGAAAGGTGAGATGGTAGAGCAAGCAAGTGGTCGACTGCGTTTTACGACCGACGGACGCTTGCAAGATCATGAAGTCTCGAAGTCGACCTTTAACTTCAATAAAGGGGCGCTGCCGGATCAAGAGATTAAGTTCAATTTCGGCGAGCCAATCTCGCAAGGTGGAGATGGTCTGCAACTGACCCAGTACGGATCTAACTCTGAGGCCTATAAGACCGTTCAGGATGGTTACACTACCGGAACGCTTGCGGGCTTAAGTTTCAGTGACGACGGCATGCTGGTTGCCGCCTACACAAACGGCGCCAATATCAATCTGGCACAGATTGCTTTAGCGAAGTTTGAGAACCCTGAGGGCATGTTCAAGATGGGGCAAAACCGATTCCGGGAGTCTCGTCTCTCCGGGCAAGCTACGGTCGGTCAGCCTGGCTCTGGCGGTCGTGGAACAATTAGCTCAAAGACGATTGAGTCGTCCACAACGGATATTGCCAATGAGTTCATTAACCTGATGCAAGCTCAGCGTAACTTCCAGGCGAACTCAAAGGTGATCTCAGTTGCTGACGATATGATGCAGGAAGTGATTAGCTTAAAGCGTAACTAAACTGACAGTTGAGCCATTGATTTGACAGTGGGTGTAGAGCAACAACCCGTTGCTCTACACCCAACCAATAAATTTCGTCCTAGAACATTCTTGCCGACTTGCCGCTATCGGCCTCTCTGCGGCAAACTCTGTTCTAGGCATGGCTTCAGAAGAGGCAGATACAACTACCGACGAGTCTTCCGCACCCGAGGCAACCTCTGGTGGCGGTGGCAGCAAACTCGTCCTGATCCTCACTGCGGTCAATCTTCTGATCTCGCTTGGTGTTGCGGGCGTCGTCTTTATCTCTTTTAAAAAAGAAGCACACCAACCCCGAGTGACTGACATCGTCGCGAACGAAGCACCTACCGAGAATAAAAAAGAAGGCCAGAACAGCGAAGGCGGCGCTTCTGCAAAAGCCTCTACTGCTGCAGAGCTTGGAAAAGTCTTTAAAGTCGAACTCGCGATGTTCACGGTGAATCTGCAATCCCCTGGTAGTGTGAACCCCAGATTCGCGCGTGTGAATGTTACCGTCGAAGTGACCTCAGAAGAGACTGAGAAAGAGGTCAACCAAAAGATGGCACAAGTTCGCAATACGGTGATCGACTTGATCAACAGTAAAACTCCAGCAGACGTTAAAGAAATTGAAGGCAAGAATCACTTAAAAGAGCAGATTCAAAAAGCACTCAATGCATTTTTGGTGACTGGCAAAGTAAAAGGCGTTTATTTCACGAGTTTCGTGATCAACTCTTAAACGGTTAACTCGAGCTAGGATGGCGAGAGAATGAATCAAGTTTTAACCCAAGCCGAAGTCGATGCTCTCTTAAATGCGGTCTCCGACGGCAATGTAGACGTTGGAGGTGCAGCAGGTGTAGGAGGTGCTGCGGGGGGAGACGGTGCAGGGGGTGCTACAGGTGGTGGTGTTGAGGGTGGAAACGAAGTGGAGGCCACTCCCTACGACCTGACCAATCAAGACCGGGTCATCCGTGGTCGCATGCCCACGCTCGACATTATTTACGAGCGATTTATTCGATTGTTTCGGATGTCACTCTCTAACTCGCTTAGAAAAATCGCCTCAATTTCGATCATCTCAACCGATCTTCTGAAATTCGGCGAGTTCGTAAACACTCTTCCGATCCCAAGTTGTATGTGCATCATGCGCTACGAGAGCCTCCGGGGCCCTGCACTCCTTGTGTTTGAGTCAAAGTTGGCTTACGCGCTGGTGGATAGCTATTTCGGAGGAACAGACCGACCGTATACAAAAATCGAGGGTAAAGAGTTTACGCGCATTGAGCTCTCGATCATGAACAAAGTGATGGAGCTTGCGATCCGCGATCTTGAGGACGCTTGGGCTCCCGTACATAAAGTCGACATCTCTTTTGTGCGCTTGGAGGTGAATCCTCAGTTCGTGGGCGTGGTGCCTCCGTCTGACGTGATCATCTCGACCACTTTTGAAGTTGAGCTCGAAAACGCGAGCGGCACGATTGCTCTAGTTATTCCGTACTCGACGATTGAGCCGATTAAACAAAAGCTCAACGCCTCTTTCCAGACCGAGTCAGATCGCCACGACAAAGAGTGGACCGAAATGATGGAAGAGCACCTTAGAAATACTCGTGTAGAAGTCGGGATTAATTTGGGAGAGACGCAAATTACCGTTGGAGATCTCATTAACTTAAGTGTGGGAGATGTGATCCCTCTCGGTCAGGACTGTGATGCTGAGCTATCTGTTCAGGTCGAGGGAGTAGATAAGTACAAGTGTTTTTTTGGCGTCTCACGCGGAAATCGAGCAGCGCAAGTGACTCGTGTGATTGACGAGAACTAATTTAAAGGAGAAATCGGATGAACGATCCAGCATCAGATGTTAGTCAGATGGATACCAGCAAGCTGGGCGACGCTCTTGTCGCAGCTGCATCCGAGCCTCAAGGCGGAGCTGGAGCTCTAGGCGGTGGAGCTGGGGGTGCGGCTCCAGCAAAAAAGCCAACACAAAGTGGCCCTGTCCAGTCGCTAGACTTTGTTTTAGACATCCCGCTTCGAGTGACTGCAGAGCTCGGCAGGACTAAAATGTCGATTCGCGAAGTTTTAGAGCTCGGCCAAGGATCAGTCATCGAGCTCTCTAAGCTCGCAGGTGAGCCGCTTGAGGTTTTAGTGAACGATAAACTTGTCGCACGTGGCGAGGTTGTCGTCGTGAACGAAAAATTCGGAATCCGACTAACCGATATCATCAGTCCAATCGAGAGAATTGAGCAGCTGAAATAGAGTATTTTTTGCGGGGCAAGAAGCCTCGTTGACCAAAGTTAGCCAAGGAAGGCGCGCATGTTCAGGAATTCAGTACTCACACTCTGCGGGATCGTTTGCGTGCTAACGCAAGCCCATGCCTCAAGCGTTCTGAAGGCAGTAGAAGTGTCACCAAAAGATGTCAAAGGGCGAACGATTCAGCTTGTCTTTGATCGAGCAGTCGACCCATCTCAAGTGAAGACTGAGTTTTTTAAAGATATCATTCAACTCAGTATCGAGGATGTCTCTGTGTATCCCGCACGCATTCTGCCGATCGAGGGATCTGAGATTCAAAAGCTCTTTACCTATCAGTACACACCTAAGCTCGTGCGTGCACGTTTTAGTGTCCAAGGTAAGGCCGAAGACTATAAAGATAGAGTCTCTGTTCAATCGCAAGGTAAGCAGATCGTTCTTAAGCTTTTTCCAAAGGGCGTAAAAAAAGATCAAATCACCATCGCAGCCGCTCAGGCAGAAAAGCCAAAGCCCTCGCGTCAAGCACAAGAGATTCTTGAGCAAGTGATGCGTGCCGAGGAGGCAAAGCCTGCGCTCGACGCAGCGGTGACGGTTGCCGCTGAAAAAAAATCCGAAACTGCCCGAAAAGGAGCTGCGTCGGGTCTCGGACTAAAGAAAGACAGCGCAGCTTCTTCGACGGGTCTACCGTTGAAGCTGATTTTGCTCTTTTTGGCGGCTGTGGGATTTCTGGGTTTCGTCCTCGTTCAGTTGCGCAAGAAGGGTTTCGAAAACAAACTTGGCGGCTTTATGTCTAAGCTCAGCATTCCAGGAGTTTCAAAGCTTGATTTGCTCCGTAAGCAGAAGCGAATGATTGAAGTGGTGGCCAACCATTATCTAGGTCCTAAAAAAAGCATCGCAGTCGTGAAAATCCAAGGTCGCATGATGGTCCTGGGAATTACAAATGAGTCGATCAACCTCATCGCTCAGATGCCCGAGGGGGCCTCAGTGGAGCAGGCTGTTGCAGCCTCATTTAAGGCGCCAGAGCTAGAGCGTGATTTAGACGATCCGATTGAATTTGAGGGCGCACTTGAGCAAAAGATGGTGAAGCAGAGTCGCCCTAGTGAGTCGATCGCGCCTCTTCAATCCGTCTCTGCGCGTGATCGCATTCGAAATCGTATTCAAGGGATGAAGCCGCTATGATGATCTTGCGCTCAATCTTTATTGCATTAGCCCTTGGGGTAGGACTTTGCGCCACACCAGTGCTTGCAAATGATGGAGCGAGTGCGCCTGGAATGTCAGGACTTACACTCCCTTCGCTAAGCCTCAACTTTGCGCAAGGCAGTAAACCCGGAGATTTGGTGGGAGTGCTTCGGATTGTGATTCTACTCACAGTCCTTTCACTGGCCCCTGCGATTTTGATCATGATGACCTCGTTCACGCGGATTGTCGTTGTTTTGAGCTTTTTACGTCAGGCGATCGGAACGCAGCAGATGCCGCCCAACCAGCTCATCGTTGGGCTTGCACTTTTTTTAAGCTTTTTTGTTATGTCCCCGACACTTAAAGCGATCCAAAACGATGCGATCGAACCTTTTTTAAATGAGAAGATTGATCAGCAGACCTTTTTCGCAAGAGCCGAAAAGCCATTACGCGAGTTCATGTTTAGTCAAACGCGCGAAAAGGATCTTGAGCTTTTTCTTTCGCTTTCGAAAGCACCTAAGCCGCAAAATCGGGATGAAGTAGGCACGCTTGTGCTGATCCCGGCATTTATTACGAGTGAACTTAAAACAGCATTTCAAATCGGTTTCATGCTGTATTTGCCGTTTCTCGTGCTCGACATGGTGGTCTCAAGCGTCTTGATGGCGATGGGGATGATGATGCTTCCTCCGATGATGATTTCACTGCCGTTTAAGCTTCTGCTCTTTGTGCTCGTAGATGGTTGGGATCTTGTGGTGGGAAGTCTCGTGAAGAGCTTTGGGTGATGAGATGACTGAAGAAATGGTTCTCTCCATCGGCGCAGAAGCCATCAAAACAATCATGCTTCTTGCGGGCCCGATGTTGGCCGCTGCGATGGTGATCGGCTTGATTGTGAGCTTGCTTCAGGCTGTGACACAAATCAACGAAGCGACTCTTACTTTTATTCCTAAAATGCTTGCTGTTGTCATTGTCCTGATCGTTGCAGCTCCTTGGATGCTTAATGTTTTAAGAGAGTATGCAGCGATGGTTTTTGAAAACGCTGGGCAGTGGATTCGATGAATTTTTCGTTCAATCAGCTTGATGCTTTAAGTTTTTTTGGAGTTCTTACACGTACAAGCATTTTGGTATCCGTTTTGCCGTTTTACGGAGATCGTACGATCCCAGGTCCGATAAAGATTTTGCTCGCTCTCGCGCTCAGTATGCTGCTCTTCCCGGTGTTGGTAGCACAAGGAAGGATCGTTCCTGAGGACGCGATCAACTGGGCGTCAACCACCTACGGACTGGCGAGCACAGTGTTATCGGAGGTGGCGGTAGGACTTGTACTTGGCTTTACGGGAAAAATTATTTTCGACTCGATTCAGATGGGAAGCGAGCTGATGGGAAATTTCATGGGTTTTGCGATGGCAACCCAGTACGATCCCCACGCCGAGACTCAAACGGAGGTTGTCTCTAAGTTTCACATGGCTTTGGCGATGCTGTTGTTTCTGGTGGTCGATGGACACCACATGTTGCTTCAGGCGGCGCTTGAGAGTTATCGATTCATTGGGCTTGGGGAGGCTACCTTACTCGGTGGTCTTCAAGGAGACCTGCTCTCTTTGAGCTCTCAAGCTCTTCGAATCGCTTTACAGCTCGCAGCTCCTATGGCGCTCTCACTTTTTGCGGTCAACGTCGTGTATGGCGTTCTTTCGAAAGCAGCCCCGCAAATGAACATTCTTGTTCTTTCGTTAGGGATTAGTGTGATGATTGGGCTGTTTGTGATGCTCGTGAGTCTGCCAGGGTTTTTTGATCTCACGCGAGGGATGTTTGTACGCATGAGTGAGGCGGTCCAGACCGTTACACTCTCGATGGCGGGGGGGCGCTAGGTGGCAGATGGCGAAAACGACCAGGATCGGGAAGACCTATCCGATGACCCGTCCCCGTATCGACTAGAAGAGTTTCGCAAGCAAGGTCGGGTCTCTCAAAGCCGCGAGCTCAACGGGATGCTCGCGCTCCTTGCCGCAGGCGTGGCAGCGTATACGATCTCAGCCGGAGCCGGAGCAAGCTTGATCGAGTTCATGCGCGAGACGTTTCGCACAGATCTCGTCTCTAAAGCAGATTTCGCGAAAGGCTCGATCCTTGAGGCGACTCTTTTAAAGGCTCTTGGCCTGATTGGCTGGGTCACGATGCCGGTTGCACTCGCAAGTCTAGTGGTCGGCGTACTTGCAAGCTTTGCTCAGATTGGAAGCGTTTTTTCGACAGAGCCGATTACACCGGACCTTAAGCGAGTGAATCCGATTCAAGGATTCATGCGTTTTTTTACTTTGAAGTTCTTGCTCGATTCGCTTCGAATGACGGCAAAGATCGCGATTGCATCGATGATCTCTTATCTGCTCGTCAAGGCGACCGTGATCGATTCTCCTCGATATATCCTTCAGGATCCGATGTCTCTTTTTGAAGGATTTAGCAAGGCCGGGCGTTCAGTTTTTTTGACGCTCTTTTTCGTTTTCTTGATTTTCTCAGGTTTAGATTACTGGCTTCAGCGGTGGGAGTTTATGAAGCAAGCTCGCCTCACCAAGCAAGAAGCCAAGCAAGAGTCCAAAGAACATGACGGGGATCCACTTCTTAAAGCTCGCGTCCGTGCGATTCAGCGTGATACCGCGCGCAAACGCATGATGGATGCCGTCAAAAGTGCAGATGTAATCGTCACAAATCCGACACACATCGCAATTGCGATTAAGTACGATCGTGAAAACATGGACGCGCCCAAAGTGATTGCAAAAGGCGCAGATTTTTTAGCCCAAAAGATCAAAATGTTGGCAGCCGATGCGGGGATCCCCTTGGTCGAGAATGTTCCGCTCGCGCGCACGCTCTATAAAACAGTCAAAGTCGGACAGGTCGTCCCTCGGGCATTGTATCAAGCGGTTGCTGAAGTTCTTGCTTACGTCTATCGCTTAAAATCTAAAAAAGGTTAGACTAGAACATGAGGGCTAAGGCGACATGACGTTGCTTGAACGACTAGGAAAGAATCCGGATCTCCTCATCGCAGTTTGGCTGGTCGGCATTTTATCGGTGATGATCGTGCCGATGCCGCCCATTGTGATCGACTTGCTGATGACGGTGAGCATCGCGTCCTCGATCGTGATGCTTCTTACTGCGGTGTACGTAAAACGTGCGCTGGATTTCAGCGTATTTCCGTCGCTGCTCTTGATTTTGACGTTGTTTCGACTTGCACTCAACGTTGCAACGACGCGTGTGATTCTCTTGCACGGATCTGAGCTTGGAACTGGAGCTGCGGGAGATATCATTCGCGCCTTTGGTGAGTTCGTGGTTGGCGGGAATTATGCCGTCGGGATTGTTGTGTTTGTGATTTTAGTGATCATCAACTTTATCGTGATTACGAAAGGTGCTGGCCGTGTCGCTGAAGTTGCAGCGCGCTTTACCTTAGATGCAATGCCCGGAAAACAAATGGCGATTGATGCTGACCTCAATGCAGGAATCATCAACGAAGGCGAAGCGCGCAGAAGACGCTCTGAAATCGCACAAGAAGCTGACTTTTACGGAGCGATGGACGGTTCGAGTAAGTTTGTACGTGGGGACGCGATTGCCGGGATTTTGATCGTGCTTGTCAATATCGTTGGCGGAATCCTCGTGGGTACTTTGCAGCGTGGGATGGATGTAGCCGCCGCAGCAGAGATCTTTACACTGCTCACGATCGGTGACGGACTGGTCAGCCAGATTCCGGCACTCGTGATTTCAACTGCGGCAGGTATCATCGTCACGCGAACGGCTTCGGGACAAAACCTTGGTTCAGAAGTATCTAAGCAGCTCTTCACACAGCCTAAAGCCCTTTATGCCTCAGCAGGAGTTGTGGCGAGTTTGGCGGTAGTTCCGGGGCTCCCAATGCTGCCATTTTTGCTAATGGGTGGATCGCTGGCAGGTATCGCTCGTCGACTCGAGAACAAAGATAAGGCAGAAGCTCAGCGTAAACATATCGAAGAAGAGAAAGAGCGCCTAAAACCCGGAACTAAAGAGAAAATAGAAAACCTCCTTAACGTGGATGTCCTGGAGCTTGAGGTGGGATACGGGCTGGTCAACATCGTTGATGCCGAGCAAAACGGCGATCTCCTTGAGCGGATTGCAAACATCCGTAAGCAGTTTGCTTTGGATCTAGGGATTATTGTGCCTCCTCTTCGGGTCCACGATAACTTAGAGCTTAAACCCGGCGACTACCAAGTATTGCTGAAAGGTATCCCAATCGGACAAGGCTCCCTCATGGTCGGCTCATTGCTTGCCATGGATCCCGGTAACACGACTTCTCGTATTAAAGGTGTGCCGACGAAAGAGCCTGCGTTTGGGCTCGATGCAATCTGGATCTCCCAAAACCAAAAAGAAGAAGCAACCGAGGCAGGCTACACCGTAGTCGATCTCTCTACCGTGATTGCCACTCACTTAACTGAGATGATTCGCGCACATGCGCAAGACTTATTGGGACGACAAGAACTTCAAGGACTACTCGATGGTCTGAAGCAGACTGCGCCTAAAGTGATTGAAGATCTGATTCCAGGCATTTTGCCAGTGTCTACGCTTTTAAAAGTGCTTAAGAATCTGCTCCGCGAGGGGGTCAGTATCCGCGATCTGCGCTCGATCCTTGAGAGCCTCTCTGAAGTGGGGAGCCTCACAAAAGATCCCATGCTCCTGACTGAGCATGTACGCGCAGGTCTTGCTCGGTCGATTACAAGAAAACTCACCGATGGCTCCGGGGAGCTTAAGCTCTTAACGCTCGATCGTGAGATTGAGGAGAGAATCGCATCGAGCATTATTCAGACTGATCAAGGAGCGCAGCTCTCAATTGACCCAGAGTTTGTGAGAGCGTTTATCTCCGAGCTCAACCAAAAAGCCATGGAGATCGCAGCAGAGTCGAGCCAAACGATCGTGTTGTGCTCTCCTGTGATCCGGATGCATTTACGCGGACTTTTAGAGAAGTTTATCCCCAACGTCGTGGTGCTCTCTCATAACGAAATCACACCCAACGTCAACATCCGTGCTCTGGACACGGTGAGGTTAGCGCATGCAAGTTAAAAAATACGAGGCTCCAACGATTCAAGAAGCTCTTGATCACATCAAAAGGGACTTAGGTCCTGAGGCCATCATTCTGCAAACAAAGAGCAATAAAAAGCGCTTCGGACTTTTATCCAAGCCCTCAGTCGAAGTCACAGTAGCCGTGTCCGAGCGTTCGCTAGGAAAGAAAAAAACAGTCGAGAAAAAGCTCACTCCCGCACTCCGCGACGCTTATCAAAAACTCCCTGCGGCTCAGCAAGCAAAAGTGAATGATAAAATTGACCAAAGTGCGAGCAGCGTTCGAGACCGAGTTCAGCTCAAATCTCAGGCCACGCGTAAATATGCTGAGATCTTAGACGACGGAGCACGTGCACCAAGGTCAGGTGCCGCCGTGGCGGCAGCAATTCCGCGCGTACGAGAAGACTTTTTGAAAACTCCCGAGGCCTTGCGACAGGTTGCACAGGATGTTCAAAAACCCTCAGCTGCAGAGCTCTTAGACAGCTCCGGGGCACAGGCTCTTCTGAAAACTCAATCCCTTTCGACACCGGCGTTGCAGGAGGCATTTGAGTTTTTGATCGTGGGAGGTATTGATAAGAAAATTGCTTTTGCGATTTGTCAGAAAGTAGCTTTTACCCTGGGAGAAGCTCATCTCAATCAGCCCGATCAAGTGATCGATCAGATCGCGCAAGAGCTCGTTGAGATGATTGAGGTCTCTCCGCTCCTTGAGACTACAAAAAAGAATAGTTCAGGGCGAGATCCTGTGATTCTCGCTCTGGTCGGGCCTACAGGTGTTGGCAAGACGACGACACTTGCAAAGATTGCAAGTCTCGCTCAGATCAAGCGAGGACTAAGAGTAGGGCTCATTAACTTTGACTCCTATAAGGTTGCGGCCTTTGATCAGCTCGCGACCTATGCACAGATCCTGCAGGTCCCTTTTCGATCGGTAGCAAACGCAGATGAGCTCAGACTTGCGCTCTCAGACTTGCAAGCGATGGATCTTGTGCTGATTGATACAACGGGTCGATCTCAAAAAGATCATGAGTCTTTGCGCGAGATGTCTACGGCACTGGACTCGATTCCAGGAGTGCGCCGAGAACTCGTTCTCTCTGCAACGACTCGAGACACCGAATTGCATGACATGGGCAAGAGGTTTGGAGTGTTTAGACCGGAGGGGTTAATTTTTTCGAAGCTCGATGAGGCGATGACCTGTGGAGCGATCCTCAATCTTACGCAAAAGCTGAAGCTCCCTCTGATTGCGTTTACGACTGGACAGCGAGTTCCAGAAGATATTGAAGATGCAACCGCGGAGCGTCTTGCGGCGCTGATTTTGGATCTGTGATGGATCAGGCTCAAACTCTTCGACAAATGATGGGGGATCGAGCACGCCACGATGAGATCCTGTGGAGTTCAGTGCATCCGACCGGATACTCTCAGTTGATTTGGATCCACCTTGCACAGTCTCAGTCGATGCTGGGACGGCGTGTGGGGCTTGTGTCGGAGTTTTGGAGCCGTTGGAGTGAAAACAGTGCTTCTGCATGCTTGGGGGGGAGATTTCAGATCGCGCGCAGTGGCGAGCTGCTCCCGCCCACAGATGTCGTTTGGAAAGATGTCGGTCAATCGAGTCGAGCGATCTTATGGTGGGAGTCGGAGACTCATGATCAAAAAGCACTTCTCGAGGCTTTGGAGGGTCTTGGAGACTCTCGGGTGGGCTTAATGGTCAACTCAATGGCGGTTGACGGATCGGTGCCTAGTTTTTGGCGTAACTTGAGAGATGCACTCCCGCGTCGGGAACGTACGCGTTTGGATTTTTTAGGCGCAATTCCCGCTGATGAAAACTTTATTGAGGCATTCGAGAAGCGAAAATTTCTGTTAGACTTGGGAGCGGAAGGTCCTGGGCAATCGGCCTTGGATCTAGCCGCACGTCGGGTAGAGGCTTGGGCCTCAGAGAAGGAATCGACCCGCGAACAACCTATGGAGTGGGGTGTGTAATGGCTCTGTCCGGCGCAATCCAAAAGTATAAAAATGCCTCTAAATCAGCTTCAAAAAAGAGCTCTCCAAATGCGAGCTCTCCGATCGTAGAGAAGAAGGTAAAATCGATTCCTCCGAAGCAGGCGAAGAAAAGCGCTTCCGCCGTGGATGAATCCGAAGTCAAGCGAGCGATCGACGAGGCAGCAGAGTCTGAGGCAAAGCGCGCTGAAGAGCAGGCGCTTCAAGCCGAGATCGCAGCTGAGCTTGAGCAAGAGGCAGGCGAGACCAATAAACTCGTTCGCGCAGATTTCACTCCTGTGAACACGCAGCGCGATCAGCTGATTTTGGAGTTTGCGCCTCTGATTAAATACATCGCCCAGCGAATTGCAGCTCGACTGCCTGCGAACATCGAGCTCGATGATTTGATTAGCTCAGGAGTCATAGGCCTGATGGATGCCATCGATAAGTATGACTCCACACGCGACAATAAGTTTAAGACGTATGCTGAGTTTCGTATCCGTGGAGCGATACTCGATGAGCTTCGTGCCCAAGATTGGATCCCGCGATCGGTTCGCGAGAAAGCAAAGCAGCTTGAGCGCTGCTATCAAAAGCTCGAGCAGCAAAACGGTAGGCAAGCGACTGACGAAGAAGTTTGCAAAGAGCTCAACATCTCACAAGACGAGTATCATGAGCTTTTAAATCAGGTTCGAAGTGTGTCACTTCTCTCTTTTGATGATTTATCAAATTTTTCGAAGGCAGATAAGCGCTCACTCCAAGACCTAGGAGATCAGAGTGGTAAGGTTCCCACTCCTTTTAACGAAGTAAATCTTGCATCACTTAAGCACTTGATTGCGCGCTCGATTGAAGATCTCCCCGAAAAACAACGTCTCGTACTCTCGTTGTATTACTACGAGGACTTAAATCTAAAAGAAATCGGCCGAGTACTCGATGTGACCGAGTCACGTGTCAGTCAGCTCCATACACAAGCCGTTCTGCGCTTAAAGAGTAAGCTTCGCGGCCAGTGGGATGAGTTTATCACTCTGATGGGTTAGGCTGCGTCCGAGGTTTCTTTCGGAGGGATCTCGGCACCGACTGCAGGCTGAGCCTCGGCTGCGGCTGGCGATTCGGGGCTCGAGGGTTGAGGCGGTTGCTCTTCAGCGCTCAGGGGCGCTTGTGCGTTTGTACCTCTCAGTTCATGGGAGTAGCGCTCGACTTCAAGGCGCTCCTCCTCAGAAGAGAACTGAAACAAAACGCGTAAACGATAACTAAACTTCGGCAGGGTTAGGATCGGTCCTCCTGTGGGGACCTCCATGCAGAGGGTGACTTTGCCTTTCACGAAAAACTTTTTTGGCCCATCAAGCGAGATAGCAACGCTCTCGCCCGCCCCTACGCGCTCTGTCGAGAAAAAGCTAATCTCGGTCGGCAATAACTCGTGGAGAAACGCCCTGAGTGCGATGGTCGCTGGGGCCCCTGAACCTAGGCCTCCTTTGAGGTCTGTGATCTTCAACTGCCCGGTTGTGCGCTGTAAGTGCAAAGTGGACCGAGAAGCGTTTGCCTTAGATTTTGATCTTTTTTGTTTTTGTAGATTTTGCCAAAGCATGATGAACCCTCGCGAATCTCCCTTGATCTCTTTTGGACCTCTCAAGGATGAGAGGTCAGCTTACCTCGTAAAGAGAATGTCAAAGTTTCGTTAACTCTGGAATGAGTCATTGGAGACACACGGCACTTCAGGACTTTTAGATCTGGAAGGCAAGTTTCATTGCAATACGGCGGTCTTGCTTGCCGCCTACGTTCAGAGTCATCTCCTCGCCATAGGTACTCAGATCGAGCGTAAAGGCCTTTAAGTTGAGTCCGAGTCCTCCCGCCCAATAGCCCTGATTGATACCTGTGCGGATTGCAAGGACTCCGTAACGAATCTCGCTCCCGAGATGGATCAGGCGAAAAAGGGATCCGTTCTTGTTATTACCAATGTCTTGAATCTCAAGAGCCGCGAGAAAGTCAGTGAGCCCCCCAAGCTCTTTTTTGGCAAGCGACGTTCCAATACCAAGTGTGCGTGGCTGTGGTGTGGGCGCTACACTCGAGTTTGAAAAGCGGATCATTTTAAATGTTCCACCTAAAAGTTGATTGAGCGTAAGCCCCACTGCCCAGTCCATACCCCAGGGCTTAGGTGGGAGAATGTAAGTAGAGCCTAAGTCGAGATCGAGTTGCCCGCCGCCTGTTCCACTGGGGAGAATAGATTTTCCCTGCAGCAGATCGATGAGCGAATAGGTTTTTGCCGTCGACATCCGAAACTGGAACTTCGCTGTAATCCCAACTGTAAGCGGCAAAGAGTCTGAGAATCGGCGTGAGAAAGTAAATGCGGGTCCCAAGTCGACAATCGTATCCGGACTGATGCTATACGCCTTACTGAGCGTAGTGTCAGTCTGAAAGCTTGTGAGCAGACCAAACGCGTAGGAGTTATGCTCGCCTGGGATATAAACTGCCGGGAAAGCCGTTTGGATACGGACGTGCAAGTTTGTTCCGGTGCTATCAGCGATTTTTTGGATCGTATCCCCTGAGCCACCGAGGATATTGCTGATTTCGCTAATTGTTTTTGTGGTTGTTTCGATTTGGGGATCAAAAATTGTTACGCGCCACTTGGGGTTTGCGCTCGTCCGTGCCGGGTTGCTATGAAAGTTCTCCTCATAGAGTCCTGTCATGATACGCACGCCACCCATTGCGCCTGATCGAGTGCTCAGAGAGAGGCGCGTGATTTGATCAAGGGCTAGAGCTGAGGGAGTAAGAAATAAAGCGCAGAAAAGAGCGTAGAATACGAAAAAAACTGAATTCATTCGCCAACTCCCAACTTGAGTAACTCACTTCGAAAACAGCGCGCTCCGGGGTCGCCAGCGGTCAGGGTGAGAGCTAGTAGGCCCGAAGTCGTGCTGAACCCTCCACCAGCTCCGAGAGTGTTGAGTGCATTGGACATCTGAGAAACAAGTTCGTTAATCAGGCCGAGGCTCGGAGAGGCCGTGAGCGTCGAGTACGCAGCGCTTGAGAGGCCGGCCACTGAGTTGCACGCAGTTTCTGCGCCGCAGGTGCCTGAAGTCGCAGCTCTACACGTAGAACCGACAGAAGCGACGTCATTTAAGCTCAAGATCCCGTCTTGGGATGCTTCCGCAAACACAGCACCTAGAATCGCTGTGGCTCCCACGAATTTGACCAGCGCCTTGAGGCTTGAGTCGGTGATGCTTGTGTGACGATTGTATGCGGCGATCAGGTTGGAGCGTCGCGAGGACTGATTGGTTGAGCCTGAAATATAAATCTTTCTGGCAAGAACGTTGATCCCCTCTCCTCCGACTCCGCCTCCGAATGCAGCTGCGAACGCGCCCATTCCGGCCGAGTTTTCTTCGAGTTCAACAAAAGCGATCTCACTCAAGCGTATCGAGTCGTAGTCGGCTGAAAGTTTTCCATAGTACTCCCGCGCGCAAGCAAGATCCCCGTCGTTAAAACATGCGCGCGCAGCTGACAAAAGCTGTGTATCGCCGGAAGGGCTATCCATAAAATCAAAAACGTTACAGCTTGCCCCAGTGAAAGTGAGTGAGAAAAAGAGGAGAACTTTTAAGTAAACGCGTTTCACAAACAGGTGTGCTCCTTGAAGTCCTTACGCTACGGCGCGCGGAGAAGTGACGTCAAGGCGGAATCGACCTTGCTCTCAAGCTCTGCAAGAGATCCTGAGTTATCGATCCAAGTCGTCGCGGATGCTCGGCGCTCCTGATCACTCAACTGTGACGCTAAAATCCTACGCGCAAGAGCTTCAGTGACGCCTGAGCGGGAGCGCAGGCGATGAAGACGCAGTTCCTCAGTGGACGTAACAACCCAGAGAGCGTCAAAATCCTCTCGTCTCCCGCTCTCAAGCAGGAGAGTCGCTTCATAGAAAACGGGCTTTCCAGTATGTGCTGCAAGGCGTTCGAGCTCTTGTAAAGACTCTGCACGAATCAGCGGATGAAGAATGGCTTCAAGCTCTTTTCGCGCTTTTGTGTCAGAGAAAACCTGATCCCTTAAGCGCAGAGGATCAAGCGTTCCGAATCGAGCTTCAATCTCCCGAGACGCTTTGCCCCCTGGCGCTCGCAGCTCTCGAGCGATCTCGTCTGCGTCGAGCACTGCATAACCCCGCTGACGTAAGAGATCTGCGACAGTAGACTTCCCTGACGCAATCCCTCCGGTCAGTCCCACCCAAGGGGGAGATCTCATGTGTCTGCCTGCTCCTTTTTTTTTGCAGCCTCCCAGAGTGCATCCATCTCTTCGAGAGTTGAGTTGCTGGGTTGTTTGCCTTGCGCTGCGAGTTCAGTTTCGATGTGACGAAAGCGCCCCTCAAAGCGAGTCAGCATCGTTCGCAGTGCGTCCTCGGGTCTTACTTTCATCACCGAGGCGACATTACAGATTGTAAAAAGCAAATCCCCAAGCTCTTGTTCAATTTTTTGACGCTGCTTGGGCGAGGGGGAGTGATCAAATTTCTCGATCTCGATCCGAAGCTCTTGGGTCTCTTCTTCAATTTTTGAAAGCGGTCCTCTCCAGTCGGGCCACTGAAATCCGACTTTCGAGACTTTATCGATGATCTTCTCACAGCGTTGAAGAGCAGGAAGAGATCTCGGGATGCCATCGAGAGCGCTTTTTGGGGACTGCGAGGGAGCTGATTTTTCAGCGCGTTTGATTTTCTCCCAGTTCTCAACGACTTCTTGGGCATCTGCTACAGGCGCGTTTCCAAAAACGTGGGGATGGCGCCGAATGAGCTTTTCGTTGAGAGTGCGAGCCACGTCATGGATATCGAATGCTCCCGCTTCGCGCGCCATTTCAGAGTGCAGCAAAATCTGCATCCACAGATCTCCCAGCTCTTCGCGAAGGGCTTCGGAGCGTTTGGGATCTTTGAGGTCCTCGGGGTTTTGGATTTGATCGAGGACTTCGAGCACCTCAGCGGACTCCTCAATGAGGTACGCTCTAAGACTTTGGTGGGTCTGCTCGCGGTCCCACGGGCAGCCGCCGGGAGCGCGCAGGCGATGAACAGTATCGACGACAGCGTCAAAGGCAGATGGCTCGGACATGATGGATTTTTGCCTGTTTTTGGTGAAGACTTCAAGTCATGACGCTGACAAGAAAAAAGAAGTGGATTCTCGCGATTTTTATCGTCGATTTTCTCCTCATTGCGGGTCTTGTGATTTACTGGATGCAGCCCAGCAAAAATCCTCTAGCCGAGAGGCCTCCGGCAGTGGTGCCGATGCCCGATAGCCCTTTTTCAAGAAAAATTGAGCGCCTAGGGAGCTTAACAGACGTTCGGATCGTGCTGGCAGAAGACGCAACCCAAGACTCCGAAGAACTCTGGATCACTGGTTTTGGGATCATCGACCCTACAAACTCTACTCGAGTACTTGAGGGGTTTACGATCGCGCGTCCCTGGCCCCTTCTGCGCGAGAGTGCCCCTGTGAAAGATGGATCTTTTTTTCGTGTTGGGGATATGAATTTTGATGGAGAGCCTGACGTTCGGATTCTTCAGAGTTTTGATGAAGGCGATTTAGGTGAGGCTATGAATCGTCGTGAGGAAGTCTGGGTATTTGATCGCGAAAAAAGTAAGTTCGTGCGCGACGATGTGCTCAGTGGTGGATGTGATCTCAAGATCGACACTGAAAAAAAAGAAGTAATCTCGCTTTGTTTGAATCGCGAAGAAAAAACTTTCGAGCGCACCGTGCAAGTGCCCGACGTAAAGGGCTGGAGAATGAAGCTTCGGGAGTCTCTTGAGCGCGAAGTAGGCGGACAGGGGAGGCGGATATTCGTGAGGAGTCAGTCAGTTTCTGGAGCATCTCAGCAAACGGTGCAGACGGATGCGGATGCGGATCGATTGTTTCAAGAGGCGAGTAGGAATTTAGTGGATGCGACTCAAAAAAAGTAAGCTCCACTCCTGGACTGAGCGCGCTCTGAAGGAGGCTCAAAAAAGCCCCACGCTCCGCAATCGAATCAAAGTAGCACCCCCCTGGAGCGTGGAAGCACACTGGGCCTCGTCGGAGGAAATTCGTAATTTGAATCGAAAGTTTCTTGGCAAGAATCGCGCGACCGATGTGCTGAGTTTTCCGTCTCCCGCTTGGGAGATGTGTGCGCCCGGTTTTTTAGGAGAGTTGTTTGTTTGTGCGGAGGAGCTCAGCGTGCAGGCCTCCGAGCGAGAGTTGAGCGAGGAGCAGGAGCTTGCGATTTTAGTAACCCACGGAGTGCTCCACTTGTTGGGCTGGGATCACGAGCGCTCTCGCTTAGAAGCACGTCAAATGGCCTCCTGGGAGAAACGACTGCTCCAGCGCATGCTCCCACGGGCTTGGGTGCGTCAGACTCAAGGGCGATGTCTTCAGGGCTTGATCGAGCGCATTGAAACCAGTATCAAGAGAAAATGATGCCCCCCAATGAGATCCGCACCCAGCTTGGAGAGATGAAAAAAAAGCTCGAATTTCTCCGAGGTTCTCTTTGACCTTGCGTCAAAAACACGACGCATTGAAGAAATCACCCACCTCTCTACCCAAGAAGATTTTTGGAAAGACAACGTCAAAGCGAAAGTGATGACGCAGGAGAAGTCTCGACTTGAGACTGAAGTGAACGGCTTTCTCCACTTGGAGCGCTCGTTGAACGACGCGGAGACTTTGTTTCAACTCTCGCAGGAGATGGAAGATGCGGACTCGCTCCGTGAATCAGGTGAGCTGATTGCAGGGCTGTTTCAGCTTTTTGATGAAGCGGAGTTTCGTAAACTGCTGGCCGAAGAGGCAGACGCAAAGAACGCAATCGTCACCATCAATGCCGGCGCAGGTGGAACTGAGTCTCAAGACTGGGCGCAGATGCTCTACCGAATGATCACGCGTTGGGCTCAGGCCAAAGGTTTTAAGATCAGCATAATGGATGCACTCCCGGGGGAGGAGGCGGGGATCAAGAGCGCTACCCTCACGATCTCTGGAGCATACGCCTATGGTCTTTTGAAGAGCGAGGCGGGCGTGCATCGTCTTGTGCGCATCTCGCCTTTTGACTCAAATGCAAGACGACACACTTCGTTCAGTTCTGTGTTTGTGACACCAGAAATCGACGATGATTTCGAGGTGGTCTTGAACCCGGCCGATATTCGCGTCGATGTTTACCGCGCGGGTGGCAAAGGAGGTCAAGGCGTCAATACGACCGACTCCGCCGTGCGCCTCACCCACGGGCCGAGCGGCATTGTCGTCACCTGCCAGCAGGAACGTTCTCAGATCAAGAACAAAGACCTTGCGATGAAAGTGCTCCGCTCGCGCCTGTATGAGCGCCACTTGGAAGAAGAGCGTAAAAAAATGGCAGCGATCGAGGACTCAAAAAAAGATATCGCCTGGGGGAGCCAGATCCGCTCTTACGTCCTTCACCCTTACAAGATGGTGAAAGATCATCGTACGGGTCATGTGGTGCCGGTTGCAGAAAAAGTCCTCGACGGAGACTTGGATGGATTTATGAAAGCCTATCTCACGTGCCGGATCACGGGTGAGTGGGCGCGCGGAGGCGAAGCGGATGAGGGGATCTGATTTTAGGCGGCTGTAAAAGCCTTAGTCAGTTGCCGAGGACAATGTCTCGCTCAACTCCTTGAAAAGAGCGGCTCTTTTCTGGCACTTGGGTTGCTGTTTCTGTAAGAAGTGATGTTTCGCGGATACTTTGAAGTTAAGAGTTATTTGCTTACGCTGGGATGCATTGGTTTTTTTGCGCTTTCAGGCTGCTCAAAAACGGTTGAGCGCTATGACGATCAGCTTGAGAGTAATTTTGGAAATGCGAGTACCTCGGGCGGGATCGGCGAGATTCAAGCTCAGTTAAGTCAGCTCGCCGCTCACGTAGATGCGCTGACTCTTAAGGGCGCAGAGCAGCAAGCGCTCATCGACCAACTGGTTCTGATGCGTGCACAGGATCTATCGCGTTTGACGGATACGGAAAACACGGTCGAAAAACTCAAAGAAGCTCAAAGCGTTCTTGAGAAAAAACTCTCCGCACTCGAGTCCAAGCTCCGCACTGAACCCGTTAGGATCGTCGAGCAGAGTACCGCTGTTTCGCAGACGCAGGTCACGGCCCTAAGACCGGATGACTTTGAGTTCTCAAGGAGGCTGGCTGCACTGGAGGAAAAAACTCAGTCCATGCGCCATACGCAGATTGAGGGACGCCCTTCTGTTATTTTCGAGAAGGTTAACCTCTACGTACGAAACGGCGAAGGTAAAACATTTGAGAAGAATGGCCTAGGAAATCTCATCATCGGTTACAACGAACGTGCTCGGGCCTACTCCACTCCACGCGATGGATCGCACAACATCGTGATCGGTGTGGCGCATACGTACTCGGACGTTGGTGAGCTTAAGGTGGGCCGTGAGATCGACTCCGAGGCGCGCGAGTCTCAAACTGGCCGCGTCAATTGAGTGCAAAACCGAACTCCACGTTAAGAAGTCCCAAAAGTAGTTGTCGGTTGGAGATCGTCAGATCAGTAATAAAGCTCGCACCGACGCGCAAAAGAGCGCTCGGGATCGGAATCGCATATTGAATTTTTGCTCCCACAAGACCCGCAAGCGGGGAGTCGTTTGTGGCCTGAGAGAAGGTGACGTCTGTACCCATCCACAAGTGCGCAAGGAGACCGGCTTGGATGCGCTGCGTTAGGCGGTGGGCCGCTGCGATCTCAAGAAAGCCAGCTTGAGTGGCCACGGAGTAGTTTGCAACCCCGAAAGTGTCGCTCCGCACAAAGCTGCGAAAAAATCCAAACCCCGCGTCGTAGACCCACGCTTCAGTAGAGCGAGAAAAAAGTGCTTTTACTCCAAGAAGTCCACCGTCTTTCTCTCGCTCAGGAAACGTAGTCTCACCTACACGCACGAGTCCACCTGAGACGCCGAAAAAGAAGTGGCTTTCGGCCTTTGCGATTTGGCTTTGGGCTACGCCAAGCGCGAGATTGAGTAAGACGGCGGAGAGGAGTGGGCGCTTCATCTGCACGAGTGTAGCATGCCCTTGTGCGTTGACATTCCTGGCGTGCTGAATTACCCGTTTAGTTCTTCAGTGAGTGGCGCGGGGGAGTAGTTGAGTTGGTTACAACGTCGCCCTGTCACGGCGAAGGTCGCGGGTTCGAGTCCCGTCTCTCCCGCCATTTACTGGAATAAAAAAAGGCCCCTGAAAAGGGGCCTTTTTCTTTCACGTGATTGCAGCCGTACAGTGAGTGGGCGATAGATCCACTACTTTTTCGGGCGTGCGTACACCAGAAACTCCTGCCGATTGTACGCAAGTTGTCGCGCCAGTGCGATGTGAAGCCCCATGGACTCGATCTTCTCAAACCAGCGCGGGATCTCAGAGCGCTGATCCCAGTGCATCAGCTTTAGGGTCAAAAACGCCCCTTTGAGACTTTGTTTGTGGTGCCGCACCCAGTGTGCGACTTGAGGGAGCGTCTTGTCAGGCGAGAGGTTAACGTCCATCAAAAGCCAGTGCAGGGCGCGCGGAGCACGCGGATCGGTGGGCTCGACGAACTCCATTGGACTTTGAATAAACGTGAATCGCTCTTTGAACTCCTTTGAGAGCTTAGGGTCAGGGGTGTTGTGATCCACACCCCAAGCTTGAAGCCCACGCTTCAGCAGCGCGTAGAGCGTGCCGCCAGGCGTGCAACCGATTTCAAGCGCTCGCTCGCCCGCCTTAAGCTCCGCTCCGGCTCGAAGCGCTCCCTCTTCAAACTTCAAGTAAGCGCGCGACGGCGCTTCGGGTGGGAGTGTGATCGGAGGACGTCCGCCCGAAAAACCCGAGTGCGCTGAGTGGTGGGTGTGAGTACCAAGCCAAATCTCATCTTTACCGTCAACGAACTCAACCAGGCACACATCGACCACCGGATCCCCGTGCGAAGGTGCAATCGCCGGATCCTCGTAGGTGCCTGAAGCACGTAATTGCGCATCGAGTTTGCGGGCGGCTGCCCCAAGCTCAAAGCCTTTAGCCTCATCGCCCGGGAAAAAAAGATCGCGCTCAAAGACGTGGAGACGGGGCTTTTTTCGAAATCCTTTCGCAGCAACGAATGCGCTTAAATCCTCAATGATCGAGGTGCTCTTTGACTTACGCTCAGAGAGCCCGTACGCACGGGCAAAAATCGAGCGCAGCCTAAAATCCGGGCCCCAATCGCGCTCCCCCTTGTTCACAAACGTCACAAACCCGGGGCGCGAGTAGGAGAACTTGAGCTCCGGATGCGCCTGCGCGATTTCTTCTTTGAGCGCAGCTTCGGCGCCAATCTGACAAACCGTGAACAGGTATTGAGGCATGGGGGAGGGATACCGTAGTTTGTTGCGGGGTGTCCAGAACTCACTGAGGTAGGATGAGGGAGCATGATGCAGAACTTTCTTCTCGCGTTTATTCCTCTATTGGTTGCGATCGATGTGCTCGGCACTCTGCCTCTGTTTATGAGTTTGACTGAAAACTTAAGTGACGAGCGCCGACGCCGACTCACCCGGCAAGCGGTCTTGACCGCTTTTGTGGTGGGGATGCTGTTTCTGTTTGCGGGACGCGCGATTTTTGGAGTCTTAGGGATCACGGACAATGACTTTCGGATCGCAGGAGGACTCCTGCTGCTCATCATCGCGGTGACGGATCTTGTAACTTCAACCGAGAAAGAGCCGGGACGAGATCCGGGCACTCATGTGGGTGTTGTACCGATCGGGATCCCGCTCATCATGGGACCTGCTGCTCTCACCACGCTCTTGATCCTGCAAGAGCAGCAGGGGATCGGCATGACGCTCGCCTCGCTCTTTGCGAACCTGCTCATCGTCTGGCTTGCCTACGCAAGATCGAAGTGGATCCAAAAGGTCTTGGGACCTGCCGGGTCAAAAGGTTTTGCCAAAGTCGCTGCTCTCTTTCTTGCGGCCATTGGCGTGATGATGATTCGGGTCGGTATCCAAAACGTGCTGACTACAGCCCATTGACAGACCGAGTAAGCACTCACATGTTGTCTTGTAGGAAGAAGGGATTTCGCCATGGCTCAACTCGCATCCGTCGATCAATCCAGTTTCAAAAAAGAAGTGCTTGAGCAACCGGGGCTTACGCTTGTGGATTTTTGGGCCGAGTGGTGCGGGCCCTGCCGCGTGCTTGGGCCGATCTTAGATCAGGTGGCCGGCGAGATGGGCTCCAAGGTTAAGATCGTCAAAGTGAACGCGGATCAAAACCCTGAGCTTGCAAGTGAGTACGGTATCCGCGGGCTCCCGACGGTGGTGTTCTTCCGCGGAGGCGAGGCCGTCGCTGAGATGGTGGGCCTTCAGCAAAAGACGACCATCGTGTCGGCGATCGAAGAAGAGCTGCAGTCCGTCTAAAGCGCGCGGGTCGAAAAAACTCAAAAGCCCGGAGGCAAGAAGCCATTCCGGGCTTTTTTTGTTTAAAGTTGGGGATCCTAAAAAACTTCCGTGTCGTCAGCGTCGTCCCCCACAACCACACAAAAAGCGAGAGAAACACGCCCATCCCATCCCGGAGCCGCGTCACCTGATTCCATGGTGAGGATCCCCTTCCGTGATTTCTAGAGGGTAACGGGTCTCAGGGTGTTGTCAATTTGACTGAGAAGATTTTTTTGAAGAAACGTTCAGAAACTGGCCCCATCAATTGAGTAAAGCGGATGAGAGGGTGCCTTTGACTTCTGTCTCGTTTGCTTAAGCGAAGAAGGGTACTGTAAAAAATGTATCAACTCTAAGTACTTACGAGCACAATGGTCAAAATCGAACTTCACGTGGCGCGTCTCTGAAACAAAACCCGGTCCGCCGCGTTATCTGATCTAGAAAGGATCCACGAACATGAAAAATTTTTCCATCACGATCGCACTGATGACTCTGATTGTGACCCAAGGCTGTGGCAAGAACGATCAGAACGCCGATATCGAAGAGGCAGGACAGCAGTTGGGCGACGTCATGGCATCCATTGACGAGTCCGGCGGGAGCTCAGGCTCTCTCGCTCAGCTCGATTGGGACTCGCGAAAGGTGTTCGCGCGCTTGGCCCCGCAAGACCTCTCTGAATCGCAGTGGCTTGACCTCATTTTGCCTCGGGCTCAGGCCGCAACCTGTTCCGGAAGCTCGACGTTTAGCGCTTGCAGTTCAAACGTGATCACTCGCACTTTTGGCGGTTGCACGATTGGTTCTGCAAACTTTAGCGGCTCAGTTGCGCTCACTTGGAGTGATGCGGCAGTAGATAACGCCTGTGCGATGACGGCAAGCGGGCATTCGGTGACGCGTGTTCCAAGTTTTACGGTCACGGGTCGGAGAGGGGCAACGCTATCAGTCTCAAAGACTGGCTCAATTGGTCAGCGGATCACGCGAGGAGCTTCGGCAGGAACATTTGCTTTTTCAAACGACGGTATTCGCCGGGTGTTTACTTCATCAACGGGCGCCACTCTCTTTGACTTCACGACTTCTACAACAAGTGACATCACGGTGACGGGTGCAAGCCGCGCGTCGCGCGTGATGAGTGGTGGAGCGCTTCGGGTTACAAACAATGTCTCAGGCGTTACTTGTGACCTCACGCCTTCGGCAGTGAGCTGGACTTCAAGCTGCAACTGCCCGAGTTCTGGCGCCTGGTCGGGATCATGCTCGGACGGTAAGGCGTTTTCGATCTCGATCACGGGTTGCGGATCGGCGAATTTGACGGTGGGCGAGGACTCATCGAGCGTAGTCTTTGATCGTTGCCACGCGATTTAAGAGTAAAAAACTCGAGCGTTTCTCGTCCTTGCACGTGCATTTTGTCAAATGGCGTCTCTTAAGATAGCTACAGAGCATGCACGCGTACTTGAAACAACGCTCTGACTATTGTTTTGATGTTGAGATCCGTGGTCATCGATTCACGATCGATAATGCAGCTCCCTTTGGCACTGATGCGGGACCGACGCCAAAGGAGCTTTTGTGTGCGTCCATCGGCGGGTGCGCGGCGATGGATGTGCACGCTTATCTTCATAAGTACAAGATCTCGATCCGCTCGCTCTCAGTACGCGTGGATGCGGAGAGCGTGCAAACGCATCCAAAGATCTTTCAGCAGATCCGTGCGGTGTTTTCGATCGAGGGCGACTCACTTCCCATCGAAAAATGCGCTGAGGCCGTCCGCCAATCCATGACTCGCTACTGCGGAGTGAGTGCGATGGTGTTTCAGGCTTCGCCCATCCGCTGGGTGCTTGAAGTGAACGGGGCTGAGCAGGCGTCGGAGATGGCAGCGTTTACGCTCCCCGAAAAGAGCTCCTGAGCTCCCGTGCGCTCAAGTTCAGTGGCGCGCGCGAACGGGCCTGGGTCATCCTGGAGGTAGAGGACCTTTAAAGTTCGGATATCCTCCGCAGCGCGCGCAATCGCCGCGGCGCACATGCGACAGGGTTTGAGCGAGACAATCAGGAGGGCGCCGGCAGGGATTGGGCTGTGGTGCTGTGCAAAGTACCCCTGTACCAGCTCAAGCTCCGCATGCCGCGTGCGCTCTTTCGCGTTAGAGTTTCGGGCTGCAGCAAGCACTTTGAGATCCGAAGAGAGCAGGATCGCACTCACCGCTCGCGCTGAGAGAGCGCGTGTTGGGCCGCGTGGAGGAAGGAGTGAGTTCAGCAGCTCTGGCGCCTGAGCTAGACTTTGAAGTTGAGCACTTGGCGAGCATAAGAGTTGGGCTAAGGGGGCCCCAACAAGCTCTCCCTCTGGGGGCGCATCCTCTGGAACGAGCTCGTAACGCTTGGCCGCGACTTTGAGCATGCCGCGACAAAGAGCTGTGGGCGCATAGTTCATTCGGATGCGATTGCGCAAGATGGAGCGCGCGCGTTTTGGCTCTTTTTCGTAGATGCCTTGAATCAGATGAGTGAGTGCAGTGTGAGGGCAATAAGCTTGCGGCGTCGTCTGCTTTGCAACCCAGGTTTGGCCTTCGTGAGTGATGGATGCCCAGAAGAGCTCCATGATCTACTGATTCTCAATCGGCGAGCGACCAACGCGCTTCTCGTACTCGATTGACCAATCGCGCATCAAAGTAGGGTGGGCTGGACCAAACCCGCAAGGACCCGCATCCTCAGGGCTTGCGAACTGATAGCGCGAAGGCGAGATGTTAAAGTGGCAAGTTTTACAGTTATGGAGCGGTAAGCGATTGAGCGTGACGTGTAACTCACGCCCAGACTGGCTGCTCTTAAACTTTAGCTCGGTTGCAGGCATTGAGCTGTCGTTTTGACGTCGCAACTGGGGTCTAAGTGCTGAGCTTTCTTGCAGATACACCCCGAGATCCCAGGTTCCATCGGAGCGCAGGAGTGCAGTGCGTAGCTCAAAAAGCGGTTCTCCGTCTGTGCGAAGTTTGATGACATGAAAAGTTTGTGTGCCTGCGGGATACTTCCAGATCTCCTGACCGCGTGTGTTCTTGGAGCTTAGAATTTGCGGACCCTCTTTCGGCACTCGCGCAAAAAAGAGATCAATAAACGCCTCATCGATCGCTTCGCGTGTGAGCGCAGGTTTGCCGTTGATCAGGAGCTTCATACCGATAGGGGAGAGAGCCGCGCGCGGGTCTCCGTGAAAAGGCACTGTATCCATCGATTCGAGGATGTGCGCGTCTAAGGACTCAGGCAGATTGGCATGAGCTAAGGATGACAAGGACAGGGTGAGGCAGAAATTGAGAACGATTCTCATTAGGAAAATGGGATACGTCTCAAATCGTTCGCATGCAAGCCAAAATTAAGGCTGGCGCGCCGAACTATTTCCGAGATCAAGCGCAAGGGCCAGCGCCAAGCGCGCGAAATGGGTCGAGTGCTTAAAGCTCGATTTCGGGGTCACCGTGTCGCGCGTGGTGTGGATGTCGCGGTTCATCGTGTTGAAAGTCGCTTCAAACGGCATGATGGCTGGGAACCCTTGACGGTGCCAAGACGCGTGATCTGAGCAGCCGTATCCGCAGCGATCTTCGACAATCTTAAAACCTAAGTAAGTCGAGTTGAGGTCCGCAAGGTACGCACGCATCCAAGCGCTCGTAAAATCCGTCATCGACCCGAGCGTCATCTCTCCAGCACCAGGGAAGAGCGTCATATCGAGCTGAAGCACGCCAATGACGTCAAGTTTTCGAGTCTTGTAGTCTTTTGCGATCTCAGCGGATCCGAGGAGACCGCCTTCTTCGCCCGCATAAAAGAAGAACTCCAGCGTCCGCTCGGGTTGTTTTTGTTGGAGGAGGACGCGGATCGCTTCGAGGAGGTTTGAAGAGCCCGAAGCATTATCGTCGGCACCGGGTGCGTGGCCGCCGGACATGTTGATGCTATCTAAGTGGCCGCCGAGCACGACGATTTCGTTCGGGCGCGTCGAGCCCGGGATGCGCACGCGCAGAGATTTTTGTGGGGTTGCGGTGTGCGCGACAAGTGAGACTTCAAACGCGTGAGGCGCATCTTTCACCATCTCTTCAATGCGTGCTTTCAGAGCGTCCACATGCGCGTTCGGAGTTGTGCCCTTATGAAATCGAGTGGGGAAGTTTGACAGCCACTTGATCGTCGACTCGACCTCAGTCTCTTTGACGAGCGTGAGAGCGGCTGTGATCTCGGAGCGCTCGGAGACAAAGGACTTCAGTCGCTTTTGCGTGAGAAATGCGCGGTTGCGGGCTTCCATCTCGCGGAGCGACTCCAGAAGCGCGCTTGCAGTGGACTTGTCCGATGGGAGTTCGCCCAAGGCCTCAAAGCCACCGCAACGACGGCGCTTATGGGCTTCATGCGAGAGTCGCTCCTCTTGCGCTTCGGTGATTTGAGCGAAACCGACTTTAAGCGCCGCATCCTCAAAGAGCACCGGGATGCCAGCCGCTCTCAAAAGTTCGGGATCAGAGAGGATGGCCTTGGGTTTGATCGCTCCGAAGCTTGAGTGCGTGAGTGCAGAGAAACCAAAAAGGACAAGACACAGAGCTAGCGAGCGTGATTTCATCCTCGAATTGTATGACATGGAGAGCGAATCCGGCAAACCGCTGTGCAGCATGCCGCATGAGGATTGACCTCTGTGTTTGTGCAGCTGCGCCGGGGCTCGATCTTCGCACGCAAGTCGTTGTCATCATGCACTTTCGTGAGATCCCGCTCACAACCAACACTGCGCGCCTTGCGACTCTTGCGCTAAAGAACTCCGAGATCCGCGTGCGCGGATTGCCTGAACAACCGTTAAAGACAAACGATCTTGGCACAGACTCTCGTGAGTGGTGGGTGCTTTATCCCGACGAGACTGCAGAGGTCCTTGATCGCGAGTGGACACTCAAGCGCGCCAAGCCCGTGACGCTCATCGTGCCCGATGGAAACTGGGCACAGGCCAAAAAAGCGTTCAAGCGTGAGCCAGGGCTCCAACGCTTCCCGCGCGTAAAGCTCCCGCCCGGCCCTCCGTCGAAGTACTGGCTGCGCGCAGCCCCCAGGCCTGAGGCACTCTCGACGTATGAAGCAATCGCCCGCGCCATGGGTGCGCTTGAGGGAGCGGATGTGCAGGCGCGGATGGAGCAGTTCTTTGACCTCATGGTCGAGCGTACCCTCATGGCGCGAGGCCAGGCGCGCGGCTTAGATGCCGATGGCGTGCGGGAGCAGTTGCGCAATAAGCGCGCGGCTCCTGGGCGACGGCCGACCGGCTAAGGTGAGGTGATTTTTTTAAGGAATGACTCGCCACTCAGGAGTGTTACCAACCCTGATCTCCAGTGCGGTCGCGCGTTCAATCTGTGTGCGCTCCGCGGGAGTGAGTCGGATTTCAATCTTTGAGAGATCTGAGGGATCAGGAAACGAGGCAAGCCCAATGCGTGCTCCGTCAACATGAAACGAGAGGAGGGCGCCACCGACCGGAAAAGCTCCTTGCAGCGACTGAATGATCAGCCGATTTCCAGTGAGATTTTGAGTGGGGAGGAGTTTTGCATTTTTTAGATTTTGCTGGGAGCGCTGTGCGGACTGAGCGAGAGATCTTTGTCCCTCTGTGACTGACGAAGACGAGAGGCCCCCTTTTTTTAAGCGATCTACACGGATCTCATCGAGAAGTAAGACTCCGGACTTTGTTCGGTTAAACGTAAATCGGAGGCCCCTAATTTTTTTTAAACTCACGCCCTGAAAAGTCGATATCGGAATCTTTACGGTCTGAAGGACAGCGCGACCCATTCCAAATCCACCGGGCTCCTCTACCAAAACATGGCGTGAGAGTGCGCTCTGGCGTGAGAGTCGGCCTTCAGAGTCCACCAGCGCGATGTCGAGATCTACGATCGGATCGGTAACACTTTGGGGACGCCGCGAGATTCTAAAAGAGAGAGTGCGAGTTTGATCAAACGCAATCCCTTCCCCAGGACTACTCCAGTTCGTCTGAAAGTAAGTCGTTGCTGATGCATCAGTCCAGCTGATGATCGCAGTGCGGATCACTTGCTCATAGAGACTTGGGTCAGTGCCGTGCTCCACTGTGACGCGAGAGTGATCGTTTCTGGGGCCATGCATGTTTCGACCTGCATCGGCGCTAAAGTTTTCAAGCACGGGATTGATCTCGGTGTTGGGCGTGGACACAAAGGAGCGCTCCACGGGCGCGATCGCCTTAATCTCTGCAGAGAGCTTAAACGCCGGATCAAAAAGCGAGTCTTGAGATGCACTCGGTCCGCCCATCTGGGGTAGATCGTCAGATCGTTTTACATAATTGAGCATGTGGGTAGAGATCGCGTGCGCCGCAATTGCGCGCTGCTTTGGAGAGCTTCCAAAGTAGTGATACACAGGCTGACCGTCGGAGTCTTGCTCGGGACTAAGATCAACTTTGAAAATCGGTTCATGCACATAACATCCCGGCGAGTCCGCGCGATGCCATTCGGTGTTAAAAAAGTTATGATTAGCGCCTTTGACGTAGAAAATAGATTTCATCGAAGGAGCGCGCTCTTGATGGCCACGATCCATCATGCGATCAAAAGGGCGAAGCCCATCCAAAAGTCTCACGTCCCCGTCGCAAGAAGGGGTGAGCTGAACCCAAGGTACATCCAGCGCATTGAGGACGCGACTGGTCTGTCCATCGACTGCGCCAAGCTCAAAAATCGCCTTAAAACGAACGGAGTCCGCGATCTTTCGGGGCCAAGGACTCCGACGATCCTGGTAGAGCGCGTAGGCGGCGCGCACTCCCTCTCCGCCTCGTGAATGTCCAAACAAACCGACGTTTGAGAAATCGATTTTCCCTTTGAGACTAAATCCAAGCGAGGATGCCGTGGGCTCGAATCCTTGATTCCAAGCGCTGAGTACTCTCAAGTGGCTCAAAATCAATCGACCTCGCACGAGATTGAGTCCGATATCTCCCTCGAGCTCTGGACCACAGTTGATCCCGCGATTGGCGTTAATGGAGAGTACCAGGTATCCGTGCGAAGCCAAAAGCTCCGTGACGTAGCTGTAGCCTAAGTGATTGGGCACGACGATCGATCCCTTCGGGCATACTCCAGTCCATGTGTACTCACAGGAGTTGTCAACGCGAAGACCGTCGGGCCGTGGAATCCCGCAAGTTTGATGGTTGCCGTGCAAGAAAACGATGAGCGGGTACTTTTTTCCCTGCTTGAGCTGCGTGGGACGAACTAATTGCGCCCAAAGCTCTGTGGGGAGCTCCGTGAAGATTTCAGGATCAAGCTTTGCCTCCAAGCGATACTCCGCGCTGGTGGTGTCAAGGGGGCCTCGAGACGGCATTTGTGAGTCATCGGATGCGCGAGCGGAAAAGGTAAAAACACCAAGCGAAAGCACCAAAGTGAATCTGAGATTTTGAAGAGTGGATGCCATTCTGAAAATGCTATCACGAAGATAAAATTCTGCGTACTTTGCGCATGATGAGTCATTGGAGACGCAGTGTTTTGGTTTGCTTTGAGGGGTGAGCGCTTCGTTTTATCGGCTTCCTAGCCTGGCCTCGCTCCTGCTCTTTGTAGGGGGAAGGAGGATGTATGCCGAACGTCTTGAAGTTAGAAGAGCTTAAGGTCCAAGTCGAACAACTCTGGCAAGAACTTCAAACGCTCAAAGGCCCTGAGCGCGAGCGTGTAAGGCGAGAGTACCAAAGCGTGTATGCGCGATTTCGACGGGCGCGAGAGTGGGTGCAGGAGATGGGGATTGAGCGCCTAGCGAAGCTCGCCTAGCCACGGCAGTTTGAGAAACTCACGCCCCGTCGGAATTTCGATCGCGGTGTGATCACCAAGTGCGTGCGACGTCGACGTCGAATCCTTACTCCTGCCTTTGTCTCACGAGTCTTTGAATCTCAAATCCTTTGTAAGTCGCAAGCTCCAGGATCTCTTCGATCGTATCTTCGCGGAGCTTCCGCTCACGCGCCAAGATCCAAAGCGAGTCACGATCGGGGGATCCGACGAGCGCCCACTGGTAGTCCTCATCGAGACCCAAAATCCAGTAGTCGCCTTCAAACGGCCAAAAGAAACTCACTTTGAGTTTTGAGTTTGTCTCGCGATCAACGACGCGGGCCCTGCCCTTTGCGCTCTTGAGTTTGCCTTCGGGCGATCCTAGGCGGCAGGAGTTTAACACCGTGACCTTGCCGTCTTTGCGCAGAGCGTACTCGGCCGTCGTCATCGTGCAGCCTTTTTGAAACGACTGCGGGAACGACGCGATTTCGTACCAAGTCCCCATGTAGCGCTTAAGGTCGACCGACTCGACGGTGGAGGGAGGGGCAGCAAGCGCACTGACGTTCGACACCAAGAGAGCAAAAAGCAGAGTTTTCATGCGCCATCTTTAACACGGCGCACGAAAAGTGAAACTCATAAATCTGAGGCGAGAGTGTATTGATGTGATGCAGGCGAGAAGATGAATGAGTTCAATCGGTTAGAAACTGGCCCCTTTGAGTGTGCACGACTCATCTTTAATGATGCGTATTCATTGGAAATTTGCACCTCGCATCTCTGAGAGTCTGCATCCATGCGTCATAACCTATTGAGAAGATATCGGAATTTTTTAAACCATGCACACACAAGGGGGCCAGTTTGTGAGACACGAGCCTTTCACCGCTTGAAACATTTCGGTATGACTGACGGCAGATGATCGCCCTCAGTGGAATCTCAAAGAATTTCGGGCCCAAGGTCCTTTACGCCAACGCGGACATGCAAATTCGCTCAGGGGACAAAATCGGGCTTGTGGGACCTAACGGCGCGGGCAAGACGACGATCTTTCGCTTGATCACCGGCGAGGAGCGCACGGAGACGGGGGTTGTGAGTAAGCCTGATCGTACCGTGATCGGCTACTTCTCCCAGGACGTAGGCGAGATGAAGGGGCGCTCAGCACTTGAAGAGGTGAAAGCAGGCGCAGGCAAAGTCTCTGAAATCGCAGCTCAGATGGCCGAGATGGAGCGCAAGCTCGAGCAATCCGCCGTCGAGCCGATGGATGACGACGAGATGACTCGTCTCCTTGAGCGCTATGGCGAAGCCCAGCTCGAGTTTGAGCAACGGGGAGGCTACGATCTTGATTCGCGCGCAAAAGAGATCCTGACTGGACTTGGGATCGGTCCGCGCGACTACGATCGCGATGTCTCGCAGTTCTCCGGCGGCTGGAAGATGCGGATCGCGCTTGCGAAGATTCTGGCGCTCAATCCAGATGTGTTACTGATGGACGAGCCCACGAACCACCTGGATTTAGAGTCGATCGTTTGGCTTGAGGAGTGGCTTCGCAACGCCAAGTGCTCGGTCGTCATGACCTCCCATGATCGCGAGTTCATGAACAGGATTGTCAATCGCATCGTCTCCGTTGAGAACAAGTCGCTCGTCTCTTATACGGGTAATTACGATTTTTACTTGCGTGAACGCGAGATCCGCAAAGAGCAGCTTTTATCCGCTCACGCGCGCCAGCAAGAAATGCTCGCAAAAGAAGAGGATTTCATCGCACGCTTTGCTGCGCGGGCCTCTCACGCTGCACAAGTTCAGTCGCGCGTTAAGAAGCTTGAAAAAATTGAGCGCATCGAGATCCCGCCCGAGGATCAGGTGATGAAGTTTGAGTTCCCCGAGTCGCCGCGGAGCGGAGATGACGTTGTGACGCTTAAGGGTCTTTCAAAGACTTGGACTCTTGAGACTGGCGAGGAGCGACCGGTGTTTAAGGGGGCGACCGCGATGGTGGCGCGTCTTCAAAAAATCGCTCTTGTGGGTGTAAATGGTGCAGGTAAATCTACGCTGCTTAAGATCATTGCAGGGTTGACCTCCCCGACATCAGGAGCGTGTCGCTTAGGTGCTTCTGTGCGCATGGGCTACTTCGGTCAGCACTCGATGGACCAGCTCGACGGACGCAAGACGATCTATGATGAGATCCATGATCGAATCCCGCACGCGACGTTGGGCTACGTGCGCAACTTGTGTGGCGCGTTTCTCTTTAGTGGCGATGACATTCAGAAAAAAATCTCGATTCTCTCAGGGGGTGAGAAAAGCCGTGTGGTACTCGCGACGGTGCTTGCGACCCCTGTGAACTTTCTTGTGCTTGACGAGCCGACAAACCATCTCGACATCAAGTCGCGAGAAGTGCTTTTGGAGGCGATTAAAGAGTTCGATGGCACCGTGATGGTCGTGAGCCATGATCGTCACTTTTTGCGACAGATCGCCAACCGTGTATGGGAAGTGGATCGTGGCGAGATCCGGGTCCATGAGGGCGGCTTTGACGATTATTTGCGTCAAAAGCAGAAAGTGATCTCTGGATGAGCATGTTCCGCGAAACGAGTGAAGGGATTCAGATTGATGCTGAGCCGGTGTTTATTCCTGAGCGTTCAAATCCTGAGAAGAGCTATTATTTTTTCGCTTATCGCATTCGCATCAAAAACGTAGGACAAAGCATTGCGCAGCTGATGCGCCGCCATTGGGTCATTACCGACGCGAATGGAAAAGTCGAAGAGGTCGAAGGTGAGGGCGTTGTGGGAGAGCAACCCAAGCTCGCACCCGGAGCAGTCTATGAGTACACAAGTTTTTGCCCGCTTCCGACCTCATCAGGCACGATGAAAGGTACTTACAAAATGCGTAGCGAGGACGGGCGCATGTTTGAAGTGAGGATTCCCCAGTTTGTGCTGCGTGAGTCTTGGAGTGCGGGAGGGATGGTATGATTGGAGTCGTCGTTTTTCTACTTGCAAGCGCACAGGCTGCAGTGCCTGCGCAGATTGAAGCGCGCGCACCTTGGGTGCGCGTGATCAAGGACATCTCAATCCCAGGCCGCGTAAAAGGCCCAGAGCAAGAGGCGCTGGTTGCGAAGTTGCGTGCCGAGCACTCAGCTGCGGTTGAAGGGCTTGCTCAAGCGCTCTCCATGGCGCTTGAAAGTTGGAGTCAAAACGGAACGACTTACCCGCTCCTCAAGGGGACACTCCGCCAGGTCGCAGACGCCGAAGCGCGCGAGTTGCTCTCATTTGACCCGACGACCGAGCTTCCAAAAACTGCGCTCACGCGCGCAAGTCGAGTGCTCCTGCGCGTGCAAAAGCTTACCCCGTTGCAGCGAGATCTCCTTCAGGTCGCAATTCAGCGATGGGGTTGGGATCCAAAAGTGCGAGGCAGTTTTTTAAAAGGTGCGATGGACCAAGCCGCTTTTTTAAGAAACGCGCGCGAAGATGAAAGCGCGATTCAATCTGCGATCGGAACAAAGAGCTGGGTCGAAGCCGAGCGAGTCCTCTCGCGCATGACCGGAAACGGAATGACCCCTGCCACCGAGCGGGCGATCGAAGGACTAGCGCTCATGGATGCAGCTCCCGTGACACTGCGGAGTCGTGCGCTTAGAGTGCTGGCGACCGAGGGGAAGAGCGATCTTCCGTTTTGGCGCAAGGCCTCAGCGCTTCCGAACGCGCAGTTTCGTGCGGAGGCTTTTTGGGGGATCGCATCTCTCCCAGGGGTGCTGGGAGTTGCAGAGCTTAAAAACGGTGCTCACGCGCTTTATCGAGACTGGATCTCACAGCGAGGCTTAGAGGAGTCGATGAACCCCTCTGAGGATTTAAAAGCCTTTCGAGAGCTTTTAGAGCGCTAATCCTTGTGGCCCTCACGAGCAGAGCGGATGTCTCGATCTAATACGGTTTTGCGCCCATCTTGATTTGCTCGGCCGATAGCCTCGTCTGCCAAGCGTCTGAGCTTGTTTGAGAGGAGGCGCATGACGGAGTCAGAGGTGTTCATCCCAGAGCGATCTCGGATGTAGGCTTTTACTTTCGAGACAACGACGAGGATCTCGTCCTCGGGCGAAGGCGCTTCGCGTGGGACTGCGGGA
>JBILEK010000048.1:0-20152 GCA_044352155.1 Bdellovibrionia bacterium | reverse complement strand
TGAGGGAGTGGAGGTAGGAGTGAAAGAAGGAGCGCGTTTTTCAATCGCGCCTGCGTTTTTATGATTGAGGATCGGGACGTGGATATCAAAACACGTCACACTACAAAAAACGAGTCCCGTTCGATCGCGCGTACAGGTGGAGACGCTGCAAACCCAAAACACCTGCCGAAATGAGATAGGCTTTTTGCACGTCGTGCATTTTCTCCATACATGTAGATCCGTGTCACTCATGACCCCTAGTCTGACCTAAGCCATAACTGCAATCAAGTTGCAGTCACTTAAGACACACTTGGTCGGCGGTGCGCGCTCTGAGACACTGAGAGACGGGGTATGTTTCTGAGGGGTCAAAGGCTTCAGCGCGTTTTTTTGGGTTTGTTCTTTACGGCTTTAAGCGCGTGCTCCGAGCTTTACGCTCTCAACAAAGATCTCCAACCCATCGTAAGCGCTCCCTCGGAGCCGCTAACGACGCTAGAGGGTAGGGCCGTGTTCAATGCAGAAGTCTATCCCAAGCTCCGCCAGTTCTGTGCGAGCTGTCACGGGGGAGGGATTCAGGCAGCGATTGCATCGAGTAATCCAGACATTGCGTATACGGAGTCGCGAAAGTTCATCAACTTCTCAAACTCCGATCAGTCCTCACTCTTGACCCGCTCAACCAATAATCACTGCGGTATCCCGGCCCTTTGCGGCTTACCGACCAACACGCTCCGCACTGCAGTTGCAAATTGGGTTCAAGCAGAGATCGTGAGCACGAGCAATAACTCCTCTACCCTGCGACGCACCAGTGCGCTGATGATGGCTCAGCGGCTTCAAACTCTGTTCCCGGCATTTAATCCAGATTTAATTTTAAGCGGAACAGGACTGGGACAGAGCTTAGGGTATGCTGACTTCAATGTCCTTTACAGCGCTGTACTCTCCACTTCGCCTCTGGCGATTGGTCATCTGCGTTTTGAAATTGCCCAGCGTTGCGGACAGACCAATAATCTCTTCTCGACCTCAGGTGTGCAGTTACCGGGAGAGACGTTGCCGACAGCGCTTCCGCTCTACTACAGTGTGCTTGCAGCTCGTAACGCGTGGGGATTTCCGTACCGAGCAAGTGATCCTGAAGTGGTTGAGCTCTCGAGCCTTTACACCCAAGTAGCTCAGGGAGCCTCAGAAAACGCGAATGCCAAAAAAGCTCTCTGCATGGCCACACTGCTTGCACCACAATTTTGGCTTGGGAATCCAGGAAAGCTCGATGCAGTTCGAAAGCTTGCGATGGATTTGGGAAATCGATTTCCCACTCTTCAGGAGTACGCCGATTATGATTCAGGTGTTTTAACCGCAGCCGCGTTTACGGATCGTCTGATGAGCGAGGCAGGGTATCGTAAGACCGTGGCTCAGTGGCATCGCGAGTGGCTCGGGATGCGAGATTTTAAAAAGTACTACTATGGTTTAGGTGATTTTCGTCAAATTGGTGGAGTAGGTGATGAGACGAGTTGGACGCCGATCGGTGCGAGCTCTCAGGGCGTTCGGATTCGTCCCATCCCAGGGGCTGCAGCAGGGGCGCTTCCAGAGGCGTTTATCATCCGCCAACATCAGCAAGTGGTGACGCCTTTCTATTCGGACTCGGAGCAGTGCGATCCCACTCTGCTTGATCAGGCGTTTAATCCGCACTCCAGCAAGATCGTTTGGCAGCATCGAAACCCGATCACTTATGCGTGGGAGACGGTCGGTTACTGGGAGTTAGTTGGAAATGTTTGGCAGCACAGAAATGGCGCCGTGACTTTAGCGAGTGGCGCAACGCTCGTAACTGATTTACGTGATATTGTTTGGGCCGATTTCATTGGTGGCTCCAACCCACCACGCTATCGCTATAAGCTCGACGCCACGACAAGCTCGAAGTTGATTGGAACCCACTTTGAAACGTTTGGTGCGAACGATCGTCGTGTGTTGCGCTATGGATCGGATGGAGTTTTGCAAAACGGGTATAGCCGTGTGCGGATGTGGTGGAGTGGTCAAGAGGTCTACACTTGCAACACAGTGACGCGATTGATTGCAAGTTGTGCTTATCGCCCCCTCGCTCCTGGCGCGCGCGCAACTTCAGGGGGAGACTTTTCGGCGCCCCCGTATCTCTCAAATTATAGTTACTGGAGTAACGGCCAAAAATTCGATGCAAACTGGATCAATCCCGCAAAACCAGCACTCTCGCACATGCTCATTTCAGATGGACGCACTTGGCTCAAAGACTCCGTGGTGCACCCGAGTATTTTGGAGTCGTTCTCGTGTGGGGTTGCAAACCCCGATCTGCTGGGCTCATCCCAGAACCCTACGGTCGCTCAGGAGCAGGCGGCGTATCCAAAAGGCGCACCGTACAACACGATCGCTTGGAGTGTTCGCGGACCTTGGTATCGCGATTATGAGTCTGAGTGGGTTTCAACGCCTGAGGGCATGACCATCGCTAAAGCCGCCGATGATCTGAGGCTTGAGCCCGATCGATTGATCGAGTTTATTTTGGACGGACGACGCGACTACCGAGAGCTCCTAAAAGCTGATTACACGCGAGGATCGCGAGCGCTTGAGCTTCTGTATCACTCTCAAGCGTATTGGCTTGCAAAGTATCCGACAAACATGAGCTCAAATCCCCTCAGCAGTAGCTGGGAGACGACACAGATCCGTACGATTGCACAGTCAGATATCGCACTTATTCCAAAAAACTGGTTTAGAAACGCAATCCAATCCAGTGCTCCTTACTCTCATTCGGTTTACTTTGAAACGGGAGAGGCCGGAGTGCATCCAAGAACTTTTTCCGGGATCTTGACGATGCCTGCTTTCTTGTCTCAAAGCGGAGATAAAGTTCGATCTCTCTCGGCTAGGATTTTTAAAACACTCACCTGTGGAGAAGTGAATGGCTTCGCTCCCAGTGCCTCACAGCAGGCGACCCACTTAAACTTTGTTCCTAATATCGAGCCCTCGGGTGTCAATCATGTTTCAAACCCCCAGTGCCTCTCCTGTCATATTAACTTAGATCCGCTGGGCGCCGCTTTAAGTAAAGGATTTCTGCAGTTCCAAGGAGGGGGCGTGATCCGTCTTGCAGGTGATCAAGCAGGTGGATTACCGGGTGGAGAGCTTCAGCCGTTTGTGATTCACGATTCGCTACGAGGTTTTACTTACGGTTTACGCGGGCGATCCAATCGCTCCTCAAGCGGTGCCGTGATGGGAGTGCAGACCAACTCCATCCGAGAGGTTGGAGAGGTGATTTCAAGCTCGCCTCTGTTTGCAAAATGTGCGGTGCGAAAAGCGTTTGAGGGCCTTTTTGGGCGAGGGCCAGCAACCAAAACGGAAGTCGAGCTTGTCAACTCGACCGCTGAAATGTTTCGCGGATCACTCGGATATGACTACTCCAAAATGGTAAAAGAGCTCGCCATAAGTCCTCTCTATCTGGAGGAGAACTAAGATGAAACGTAAGGGATCTCCCCTCTACCTTCAGTCGCGGCGAACGTTCCTTGAAAACAGCTTAAAGAGTGCTGCGGCACTCTCGCTGGTGGGGAGTGCTTCAATACGCGAGGCGGCTGCTGCGGCAAGTACAGTGGGTGCGCGACGCTATTTAGTCAATTTCATGGTCTGGGGAGGAGTGGATACGTGTTGGTGGTTTGATAACGTTCCGTTTCGCTACATCTCAGACGTCTCGCGTGTCTATATCCCGGGTATGACTCCAGATAATGGCGCGATCACGATGGACTTGGGACAAACGTTTCGGGATCCAGTCGGGAATATTTTTGCAAACTTTAAGCAAAAAAATTCGGGCGTAAAGTGGGATCAGCGACATCCGGACTCGTTTCTTCGAGCACATCCAGTTACTCCTCATCGGTATTTAGGCCCTGGTCTCAGTGGTTTCAGTAACGCGGATCTTTCAAGCATTGCGTTTGTGAGCGGTATTCAGCAGGGTGGTGGTGGGCATTTTCTTGGAAATCGCTACATTCAAACAGGGACAAGCGGAAAAGCGACCCCCTGTTTTTCAGCGTTAATCGCGCAGCATTTAGCGTCGCAGTATGTGCGCCCACTGCACTATGTGCAGATCGCCAACAATCCCGATGAGCTCTATAACCAGCCGGGCAATCTGATCGGTCCTGCAATGCCAATCCAGATCCCCAAGATGAGCGCGTGGCAACAGATCACGAGCTTTAGCCCCTCAGATCTTGATTCCTCACGCAGAGCGATGCTCTCTGCAACTCTGGATAGGCTCTCAAACCAAATCGGATCCGCCCGGCTTCGAAAGGCGACAAGCCGATCTCTGTACTCGAGTTTTTTTAATTCGTTCTCATCTGCTGCGACTATCAGTCAAGGCGGGGCAGCGGCGAGCCCAGAGTTTACGAGTACTCTTGCGCACTATCGGCAGTTTCTGCACGGCGCGGGATCAGCGACTGCCGGGATCCTCGGATCGTCTGAGGGGCATGTTTTTCGATCTTGGTTTTCTAATCGCCTGTTGCCAAGTGGGAGTTTAGCGAGCTCACTTTACAACGAGCTTGACCAGCTCGCTTTTCAGCTGGCGATGGCCGAGTATCTGATCGTAAACGATCTCTCTGCAGTGATCGATTTACCGACTTTAGGGCTAGATTATCACAACGACTCTGCAGGGGAGGCAGGGCGGGTGCTCGGAATCATGATGGGGTTTCGAGAGCTAATGCGCAGACTCAAAGCGCAGCCTTACGGATCAGGGTCGCTTTTTGATTGCACGACGTTTGCTCTCCATACGGAGTTTACACGTAGTCCGTTTCTCAATCATGAGGCCACTGAGTTTTCGATCGCTGGCTCGGGGCATTGGGAGGGATGGACGAGCATGATGCTTGCCGGTGCGGGTGTGAGCGGCAACAAGATGGTGGGAGGTTATATGACAAGTCCCACTGCAATTGACTCTCCTTATCGGGGCAATAATCTCGAAGTGTTTTCTGGACTGCCGATTAACCCTGCGAGTGGATTACCCGATTTCGGTCCCAATGGGCGAATGATGACGACGGAGCAGATTTTTCCAACTCTCTTGTCGATCTTTGGTTGCTCGCATCTTAACCCCTTGACGAACGGAGTCTCGCCGATCACCTCAGTCCTTGGATCAGGAAGTGGGAGTGTCGTTTTGCAGGGGCTATAAGCTCAGCTGCGCGTGCTTTAGAGACCAATTCGATCCGCACGCTTTACGGATCTTTGATTTTGTTGAAGGACTTTCTTGCGAAGTCGCACGCTCTCGGGAGTGACTTCGATCCACTCATCTTCGTCAATCCACTCGATGCATTGCTCAAGTGACATTTTACGGATTCCGGCAAGAGTGACTAAGAACTCGGCGGAGGCAGCACGGATGTTGGTGAGTTTCTTTTCTTTGCATGGATTAACGTTCATGTCGTTATCAAGCGAGTGCTCTCCAATGATCAACCCCTCGTAAACAGGGTGGCCAGGACCCATGAACAACACACCGCGCTCCTCGAGGTTGAGCAGCGCATACTCTACGGTCTCGCCCGCGCGATCTGCGATGAGGGCGCCGTTCATTCGGTGCATGATTTGTCCGCGAAACGGCTGATAGCCCTGAACGTGTGAGCTCATGATCCCTGTGCCCCGAGTGAGGGTCATAAACTTTGAGCGCAGTCCAAGCAGTCCGCGCGTCGGAATCTCAAACTCCAGACGCACGCGTTGAACAGCGTTAGCTGCGTGAGGGTTCTCAAACGGCTCGTATTTTTGTAAGATTCCTTTGCGCCCTTGGAAAAGCTGGGTCACATCCCCCACGTGATCTTGTGGTAGATCCATCACGGCAAGCTCAATGGGCTCGAGGCGATTTCCACTCTCGTCAGACTGCATGAGGACGACCGGTTTACCAATCATGAACTCCAGCCCCTCGCGGCGCATTTGCTCAATCAGGATTGCAAACTGGAGCTCTCCTCGACCTAGGACACGAAATTGATCAGGAAACGCAGTATCTTCTAAGCGCAGAGCGACGTTCGTGCGTACTTCTTTTTGAAGGCGCTCGCGCAGTTTTCGGGATTGGACGGCTTCGCCTTCCTGTCCTGAGAGAGGAGAAGTGTTGACCGAAAAAACCATCGCGAGAGTCGGTTTCTCGACTCGAATGCGCGCAAGAGCTGGAGTGCTCTCGTTTGATACAAGCGTATCACCGATCTCAACTTTCTCGGTTCCTGAGAATACACCAATGTCACCCGCCTCAAGTCGCTCAGTCTCAACTTGTTGAAGGCCTTCGAAAGTGTAGAGACGCGCTGCCTGGAAGCGCTCTTTGGTGGGCTTTCCGTTTGCGTCCTCGCCCAGCGCATAGAGCGTCTGGTTGCGTACGACGGAGCCTGAAAGAATCCGTCCCACCGAAAGGCGTCCCATGTAATCGGAGTAGGAGAGATTTGAGATCAACACTTTGAGATCGGAGCCCTCTTCGATCCGAGGGGCGGGCAGAAAGTTGACCATCAAATCAAATAGAGGTTTCAGCGTTTCTTTTTTTGTGCCTGCAAGCAACGCCGAGATGTCCTCAGACTTTGTTGTGCACCAGCCATTGCGAGCGACCGCGTAGACGATAGGAAAATCAAGCTGCTCGTCGTTTGCGCCTAGCTCCACAAAGAGATCAAACGCAGCATTGACGACTTCTTGAATGCGTTTGCCATCGACGCACTCGGGACGATCGACTTTGTTAATCACCAGAATGATCTTGAGTCCTTGAGAGAGCGCTTTTTGCAGAACGAAGCGCGTTTGCGGCAACGGCCCTTCTGCAGCGTCGACGAGCAACAATGCGCCATCGACCATGCCCAAGATGCGCTCCACTTCGCCACCAAAGTCGGCGTGTCCCGGGGTGTCGACGATATTGAGCTTCACGTCCCCTAGTCGGATCGAAGTGTTTTTGGCGAGGATTGTGATCCCTTTTTCGCGCTCAAGATCTCCTGAGTCCATCACGCGCTCGGTGAGGGCCTGGTGGGCTTGAAACGTTCCGGCTTGACGGAGGAGGTGATCGACGAGGGTGGTTTTGCCGTGATCGACGTGGGCGATAATGCAAAGATTGCGGAGCTGAGTCATGCCGAGCACCCTAGGCGAGGTGCAGCAATAAAACAAGCAAAGTCGTTTAAAACTTGTAAACTGCCTACCTCAATGGACAAGCAGCAGGGGCTCATGCAGACTCGAGAGCGTGAAAAGGTTTTTCTACGCGGTTTCATGCGCGCTGCTGAGTTCCTGTGCGAGTTTGACTGGCGGAGTGGGCCCTCAGTCGGGACGAGTGCCCAGTGAGTTCTTGCGGGGACCAGTCCCCCAAAAACTCACGGCAGAGCATATCCGCGAAGGATTGGAGCGCTCTGCTGCTGTGCAGACTCCGCAGTTGCGTTTGCGAGCTTATCCGTTGACCGAGCCGCTCGTAGAGCTTCAGGAGCGAGAAGATGCTGCCAAAATGCGAGTTCCTCCTGCCTTGCTTGAACGCAAGCTTGAGGCGCGCAAGCGGATCTACACTTTGCGTAAACTCTGCTTTCGTTTAACGGTCGATGCAAAGGACCCTTCACTCGCACCGATTAAAAATTGGAACTTCGATCTCATCGGATCAGGCGCAAGCGGCAAGTTAGTGGTCGTTGCAGTTGAGCAAGATCCCGTACAAGGATCGGCCTCAACCGGGATCGGCTGCGTTCTCCGTGAGGTGGATCTTTCGCAACCGTTCCGTCTCACGGCACGGACGGAGCAGATTTCATCCGCGATTCAGCTCTCCTGGGAGCCCTCACCTTAGCTCGCGCAGGATCTCAATGAGCTCTTCGCGTTTGAGATGAGTTGGAGCGTGATCAATTTCCTTTTGGAGCTGGCGCTGAAGTTTTTTAAGCTCAGACGAAAACCCTAGGCGATCGCCATAGCTTGCAGCTGAGCGTGCTGCGGCCAGGCGCTGGGGTCCAAGCCGAGTAAAGTCTGCGACCACATCGGCTAGAAGCGCAGTAACCTCGCGCTCGAAGTCACGACGTTTTCCTGAAATGCTCCCTAAAAACAAAGGCGCTTTCTGTGGAAGCGAAAGACTCGAGAGCACTGCAGTTGCTACCCGCGCTAAGCCCTGTTGCGGATCGGACTCAAATTCCGACCACGCTGAGAGCCAAGACTGAGCGAGAGCTTGGGCAGTATTCTTACGCTCTTGGGCATTGAGACTGAGAGCAAAAGGGGTGCGAGCAAAGGCTGTGATCAGAGAGTCGCGAGTGTCGCTCAGAGCTCGACGTACTTCATCGGGGAGTTGGCGGGTTTCAATCGCAAGGCGCACGCCCGACATCGTACGCTCACGCATTGCAGCCTCCTCCAAATCCTCAGGTAAGATTTCAGGTAGAAACGCTTTAAGTGACCCTAGATTGACTCGTACAGTGCGCGAGAGGCTGCGCTTTCCGCTGATCAGGTAAAAGCGTGCAGCCCCAAGAGCGCTCTCAAACCACTGTCGAGACCAAGCTTCAACACTGCTCGCATCCACGACTTGAGTGAGGGACTCATCCGAGGAGTATTTTTGAGCGACTCGAAAGAGCGCTCGAGCGAGAGTGACGTCATTGGAGAGCTCCTTGCGACGGACACGATCCCAGGCCATCTGAATCGTTGCGGTCGGATCTTTTCCAAAGTCATATCTGAGGCACAAAGGATCCACTCCGCCGTCTTCTGAGTCAGCCTCTTCGTCGTCGCAGGTGGGGAGCACTGGGGCCCCAGGTGAGACATCTCTCCCGCCGTTGTAGAGGGTTGAGAGCGCTTGGCGATCATACTCCAGCAGTGGGCCGTCAGCAGAGAGAGTCGAATCAAACGCTCCGCGCTCAAGCTCATAGTCATTATAGTCCATGATCGAAGTTGCAAACAGCCGTTCTCCGCGCGCGGGGTCGTAGAGGAGTGAGGCCTTAAAGTTATGCGCAAGTCCGAGAGCGTGCCCAACTTCGTGAAACAAAGTCTGCTTGAGGAGATCAAGAGCAAACGCTCGGATCTCCTCATCGGACAGTCGGCCCGAGCGCAAGAGATCGCGCACGTCGCTGAGATCCTTCGCACAACGAGCGTGAGCAGAGCGTGCTGGAGAGGACGACGATTGGTAACGGCCCGTGTGCCAGTACTCTGATCCAATCTCGAGCCAAGCTGCGGGAAGATAGATCAGCGAGTGACTTTGTTTGCCACTGAATGGGTCTGAGGCTTGTGACTCGTAAGCCGCGCCTGCGACCGTGCGACTATCCCAGACGATCACGTTATACCGGGGATCGCCGATCTTGATCTCCGGAGGGAGCAAGCCGCGAAAACGCAAAACATCACGTCCGATTCCGTTGAAGCTACGAAAGTAGCGGTTCCAGCCTTCGACCCCTAAGCGTAAGGGGTCGAGCATTTCAGAGGGAGTGTTTCGAGACGCGTACCAGTCGATCGTCGAGTCTGCGGTCAAATCAAAGTGTTGAGCGTAGGAGAGGACGCGTTCGCCTTGATAGATTTTCTCTCCATAAAGGAATCGGTAGCGCAGATTAGAGTGGGTCTGGATCTTTTGAAAACCTAAACTCGGTCGCATGCGCTCGGCAGGCCAAAGTGACTCCATGAACTCAAAGACTTGACCGTCATTGGTTTGCACGGTGCTTTCTTGCAGCAAAAGAGTCTCGGCATCCACGAGCTCAAGTGAGCGAACCCAAGACTGGCGTACGACAGCCTCCTTGGAGTTGCGAAGAGTGCGCATCAGAAACTGAGCGCTCTGGCCTGAAGCAACCGTCAGAGACTCTGCGTCCTCCTTCAGAATTTGAAAGTGTGCGATCAGCTCGTCAGGGTGATTGGCGTTGCCTGGGTAGAGACGACGTTGATCCGCAAGAAGATGGAGAACATCGCCCATGCGTACGAATCGGGCGGGCACATGTCCGAGGGCTAAAGCTTGGGTGTAGAGCTCTTGGTCGGCCTCGTACTCGGAGGAGAACTGTAAATCCGCTCCCCATAAAAACTCTCGAGAAAACAGCTTGGCTTTCAGAAGTCGAATTTGGCCTGCAATCGCCGGAGTCTCGCTTAAGGCAGAGTTCGCAGATGGCGCAGGGCTCGCGGGGGTGCTCGTCACTTGGGTCGCAAGCGGAGGGGGGAGGTCATAGGGGGCGTTAGGTTTTGAGCAGCCTAAGGCGATCCCTAGAGTGCTAGAGAGATAGAGGAGGCGGAGCGTGTGTCGCATGCGAGGGGGGTCCTATCAAAACTGGCGGCATCCATTGAGTAAAAAATGTGAACTGACGCCCTTGCGTAGGGATGAGCTCGCTGAAATCCTGATTGATTTCAAGTGATTGCGCATGTTGCGCGCAGGGCTTGAGCTTAAAGATATCGAGTCTGATGCCCCAATCAACGCATCGAGTTTGTGTGCTTTAACTGACCGCACGCAGCCAGAATGTCGGGGCCGCCTGATGCGCGGATGGTCGCAGTAAGACCCTGCGAGACGAGTAGGTTTTGAATGCGCTTTACGGCTAAAGGGGATGGGGATTCGAAACGGGAGCCTGGGTAGGCATTAAAAGGGATCAGGTTGACTTGAAACGGACGGCTCTCAACTCGCTTCAGAAGGGCGTGGGCGTGATCGAGATCGTCGTTCCAGCCACGAAGAACAGGAATCTCAAGCATCACAGGTTTGCGAGATGCGTGGGCATAGCGCTCGCCGACACTCAGTAACTCTTCAACCCCCCAGCGTCGATTGACCGGCATCAGCGTAGAGCGTCGCTCAGGATCGACGCTCGTGAGCGAGAGCGCGAGACGGACAGGGTGCTTGGAAACGTCACGGATCATGCGCTCGATCGTTGGGACAATTCCGCTGGTGGAAACAGTGATGTCACGCGCTGAAAACGCCCATCCAAAGGGATCAAGCAAGATCTCAAGCGCACTTGAGAGGTTGCGGTAATTCTGCAGTGGCTCGCCCATCCCCATAAAAACAAGATTACGAATCGGAGCACACGCACGCAGAGCGACGACTTGAGCGATGATCTCTTCGACGCGCAAATTACGCTTAAGTCCTTGCTCTCCTGTGAGACAAAAAGCACAGGCCATCGCGCAGCCCACTTGGCTTGAGACGCACGCTGTTCTGCGCGCACTAACAGGAGAGCGCGCTTTCAGCGCGCGTGGAATAATCACACTTTCGATCGACTGGTTTTTTCCAACACCCAACAGAAACTTTCGAGTTCCATCCTCACTGAGCTCTTCGGCGAGCACTTGAAGGGAGCTCCGACTGAGGTGTTGGGCCACCCAGTGTTGAGCTGATTTTGGGATTCCTTCCGTCTGAGCGAGCGTAGAGTGAGCTCTACGGTAGCCCTGAACAAAGAGCCGATCTGCTGTGCGCTGGGCAGAACTGAGACTCCCACAAGCCTCTTGTTTCAGAAGAAGATCGCGGAGTTGCACACGCGTCAGGCGCTCAAAAGGGATCGTCATGGATTTGATCTCGGTGCGGGTGCTACCATGGGGCGAATCATGACGCAATCTGGCATTGTTCTGACCCGCACTGAGGAGCGGATCTTGATCCTGATCCTCGCTTGGGTTCAGTGCACTCATATTTTGGATTTTGTGATCATGATGCCTTTGGGGCCGCAGTTTATGAGGATCTTTGAGATCTCTCCGCCTCAGTTTGGCTTACTGGTGTCTGCGTATACTTTCTCGGCAGCGGGATCGGGTCTTTTGTGTGCGGGAGTTGTGGATCGCTTTGATCGAAAGAAAGTATTGCTCGTGCTTTATTTTGGCTTTGTTCTGGGGACCCTACTGTGCGCGATCGCCACAAACTACCAGATGCTGATGCTCGCTCGTATCTTTGCAGGTGCGTTTGGAGGAGTGCTTTCGGCAACAGTTTTTGCTGTTTTAGGTGATGGCATTCCGATTGAGCGTCGAGGCGTTGCAACAGGGATCGTGATGTCTGCGTTCTCACTCGCGTCGGTGATTGGTGTTCCGATTGGGTTGTTTTTGGCAACACGTTTTGACTGGCACACCCCGTTTAGTGCTCTTGCGGGACTGGGTGTGGTGGTCCTTGCTCTGATTGGTTTTGGGATGCCCTCCATGCGCGGTCACGTCGTACCAGGGCAGACTCCACAAGCTTTTCTAAAGATCATTGAGTTGCTGAGAGAGCCGATCCACTGGAAAGCTTTTGCGATGACTGCGTCTCTGATGCTTGCGGGGTTCACTGTGATTCCGTTCATGAGTCCTGCCATGGTCGCAAACTTTAAGGTCGCGGAGGCAGATCTCCAATATGTGTATCTTGTGGGAGGGTTGTTTACTTTTTTTACTTCGCGCTGGATCGGAAAACTTTGCGATCGGTTTGGGTACATCCAGATTTTCACGCCAGTCGCGCTACTCTCGCTTGCGCCTATTTTGCTTGTGACGCATTTGGGGAGTGTACCGTTTGCGGGTGCGATCGCGATTTCATCTCTGTTTATGGTTTTGGTGTCAGGTCGTTTTGTTCCTTCGATGGCGTTATTGAACGCGGTGGTTGTTCCAAAAAATCGCGGTGCGTTCATGAACCTGAACTCCTCCGTACAATCACTGTTTTCGGGGATCGCATCCCTGATTGCTGGAAAAATGATCACACAATCTCCAGGGGGTGAGCTTTTAGGCTATCCAGCGGTTGGATACCTTGCGTGTAGCGCAACGTTGTTGACGATCGTACTTGGATTTAGACTCTCGCGAGCTAGAGAGTGAATTTCATCTTCGAAATGAGCATCCCAGGCAGCCACGCTCCTCCGAGCTGGCGCATCCCATAGGTCATGACCGAAGGTTCATACGCACGCTCAAGCGTGCACTCGAGCAGTTCGGATCCAAGAAGTGAGAAAAGACTATCGTCCCAGCGTAGGTTTTCGATCGGAGCGACGATCTCGCCGTTTTCGACCCAAAAGCAAGCATACCGGGTCATACCGGTGATCCGCCCTCCGGCCTGATCACTCCAGCTGAGGTAGTGCAGGTTGTTGAGATACAGACCTTCGCCGAGCTTTTTTAAAATCTCGTTTTCTCGCAGTGAACCCGCAGCAACAGAAGGTGAGCGAAGCGTCTCCCACGCGTTCGCTCCATTGGAGACAACACCGTACTCCTTTGAAGTGCGGCTTGATACAAGCGATCCTGCGAGCTTTCCCTCTGAGATCAGCGCAAGCTGCAGTGGGGCGAGCTCTCCTTCGGAGTTAAAGCGTGGTACTTCTCCGCCTGAAAAGTCCTCGATCAGCGAGAACTTGCTTGAAAGCGCTCGCTCGCCTGAGCGCATGTGGCGCAAGGGCGAGTCCCCCTGGCGGATCGAAGCTTCACTGACGCCTCCCCAGGAGAGCATCCCGATCAGATCGCTCACAGCTGCAGGTGCAAGATAGGTCCGATACTCTCCGCGTGGGATCCTGCGTGCAGGGCGCCCAAGAACCGGGAGTTGTGCGCGTGATCCCTCCAGTTGGTGCTGATAAGCTTTTGGATCAAATGATCGCCCTGCGTAAGTCGCTTTAAGAGCGCGCTGTGAGGGCGTGTACATGGAGTAGTCAAACGAGAAGTTTTCGGTCGAGAACCAGTGACTCTGACCTGCGGAGTTTGACATTGCACGCACGGAGGTGCCGGAGGCGTAAATGCCAACAACGTCAGTGTTCTGCAGCGCCGGTAGGAGGGCGTCGATTGCGTTCTCAGGCGCTAAAAGATCTCCTTTTTGATCAGAAACACTCGAGCCTGTGTCTTTGGGGAGTTGCGCGAACGGATCCGTAGGTAAGCTCGGAACCTCTGCGCTCAAAATCTCAAGCTCGCGCATCAGAGTCTCGCGGTCGAGGTGAAGCTCGCCGGTTATCGTGAACGTGCGCTCGCCTTTTCGAAGATCTCCTTCAGTGGAGTGGAGCAAGTTTAAGGTCAACTCCGTGTCCTCGATCGTGCCCGATTGGCGCACACGAGCTCCATTGACTCTGATGAACTGACTTTGCTCTCCTGCAAGGGTGATAAAGAGGTGCTCGTCTTTTTTTAAAGAATCAAACGCAATTTGACTCAATTGCTCAAAGTGAGCGCGTTCCATCTCTAGGCTCCTCCAAACACTTCAACGTTTTCAAACAAGCAAACGGGTGAGGCATGGCCGACGCGGATCTGCTGATTGGGCTCACCTTTGCCGCAGTTGGGAGTGCCGTAAGTGCGCATCGTTTCGCGCGAGCCAACTTTAGCAAGCGAGCGCCAGAAAGGGTTGGTGATGCCGCGGTAGTTCGGGTTGCGCAGGACTGATCCAAGCTTGCCGTTTTCTATTTTGCGCGCGTACTCGCAGCCAAACTGGAATTTATTTCGGAAGTCATCGATCGACCACGCACGATTGCTTTCCATGTAGACGCCACTTTCGATCGAGCCGATGATCTCATCCCATGAGCTTGTGCCGGGCTCGAGGTTGATGTTGGCCATGCGGTCGATCGGCGCGCGATTCCACGAGCAGGCGCGCTGGTTTGAGACTCCTGGTACTTTCGCGCGCAGTTGGCTCTCTAGGCTTCCTAAGCCGCGCTTAAGGATCCCGTCTTGGATGAGGAATTCTCGCTTCGCTTCGGCACCGATGTCGTCCCAGGCGTAGGACGCAAACTCATCTGATACTGTCGGATCAAAAGTGACGTTCATGAGCTTTGAGCCGTATTGAAGTCGCCCAAAGTCCTCAAGCTTCACAAACGACCAGCCAGCGTAGTTACGCTCGTCGCCCAAGATGCGATCAAGCTCAAGCGGATGCCCGATGCTCTCGTGGATCTGAAGCATCATTTGATCTGGCGCGAGCACGAGTGAGGTGGTTTCAGTCGGACATTGAGGTGCTGCGAGCAGTTCGACCGATTGCTCGGCCACCGTGCGCACTCGGTCCCAGAGATCGGCTCCATAGAACTTCTCCCAACCTCCTTGCAGGCAGCGCCCTCGCATGCCGCCGTCAGTGCGCCGTTGAACGAGTGAGCCCTCTTGAGCGGTGGCTTGAAAGTCGGTTGTAATGAACGAAAAGTACTGGCGCGCGTCGGATCCGTTGGAGCTCACGAAATGGATTTCGGTCTCAGCAAGGTGTGCGATCGCTACAGTGCGCGCGATTTTGGACGATAATTTAAGCTTTTCGGTGATTTGAATGAGCAGTGAGTTGAGCTCTTTGGGGGGTAAGGAGTTGAGCGCTTTTTGAACTGAGGAGGAGTAGTCGCGCGTGATCGGAGGGCGCTGAGCTACAGTGAACGTATGGACGGCGAACTGAGCTGCCTTGCGAGCTTGAGCAACCGCGAGATCGCGCGCGCGCTCAAGCGACGCAAGAGTGAGTCGCGGAGTCGAAGCGTAGCCGAACTGACCGTCGACGAGGACTTCAAGCATCACTCCGTGGGTCGTGTGATTTGAGTTTTCTTCAGGCTTTAAGTCGCGCGCGGTGTGCATCGTGTTGGTCTCGCGGACTTCGCGCAAGCCAAGCCACGTGATCTCAGAGGTTTGAAGTTTTGGTAGCCATTCCTTGAGAGGTGTTTGAAGCGCCATGCGTCTGTTCCTTCTTGCCAGAGACACAGAAAGGGCAGGAGATCCTGATCCTGTAGTGAGGGGATTTCTGGTCCTCTTCTGTCAGTGGCTGAAGGCAGTTGTAGCAGATTTTGGCCTTCGTAGGCTTTTGTTCAAAATCGAGGGCGACGCGGCGGTCAAAAACAAAACACTCTCCCTGATAATGCGCGCCTCCGGCCTCCTTAAAGTAGTCGAGGATGCCGCCCTCCAGTTGATACACATCCTCAAAACCTTGACGCAGGAGGTAGGGTGCGGCTTTCTCGCAGCGGATCCCACCAGTGCAAAAGGTGACGACTCTGCGCTTTTTGACGTCCGCAGGAAGCTTTGCGATCCCCTCGCCGAACTTGCGAAAATGTTGAAGAGGGAGAAGAACGGCGTCCTTGAAAGATCCAAGTCGGTACTCGTAGTCGTTACGAGTATCGAGAAGCACGACATCCTTGCCCTCATCTAGCCAGCGCTTCAGTTCAAGCGGCTTCACAAACGGTGCTGGGTCCTCATCAGGTCTAAGCGTTGGATCCCCAAGCGGGATGATTTCGTTTTTAAGTTTCACGAGCATGCGGGTGAAAGGGACTGTCTCCGAGAAACTCTCCTTGGTGTGAAACTCTTGAATACCAGTACGCACTCGGAGCTCTTGGAGAAAAGCGTCGATCCCCGCGCGCGACCCCGCGAGAAAGCAATTGATCCCCTCAGGCGAGAGGAGGATCGTGCCTTTGAGCTGAGACTTTGCACAGGCCGCGCGGAACCCCTCACGGTGGGCCGCGTATTCAGGCCAGCGAAAGAACTTATAGACAGCAAGGTTGACGATGCTCATCGCGGGGAAAGAGGTCTAGCAGAGGTTTGGGTCGGGGTCTAGGCTCGATGATGAGGGATGATCCCGATTTCGGATGAGATGCCAGGGAGGCATGAGCTGAGGAGTGCGTGAAGCTTTTTTACGATTAATGCGTGTGCTACCGCTTAGTCGGATGATTTGACGTTTTGAGAGCGGCGCTTTTTCGTCTTTAGAGTGGGCTGCGGTGAGGGCTCGGGTTTCGGAGCAAAGATTGGCGCGCCCTCGCCACGTGTTTTGCTGTTGCGAACCTTCTCTGGGATGCTTTCGATAAACTCTACTGCCTTTTTTCCGGTTTCAAGCGTGCGCGCTGGGATTTGACGCGCGGTTTCGAGCGCGTCGATGGCGTCGTGATCGGGAGTCCAGTTTTCGACGAGCGGGCGAGGGAGGCCTTGGTCCGACTCCTGTTTGAAGTCAGGAAGTAGACCTGCCGGACGCGGGCGCGGAAGTTTAGGTAGTATCCCGATCCACTCCAACGAGCGCACAGGATCAAGTCCAATCGTAATCAGGTAGTTACGATAACCCTGTGCCAGATCAAACCCCGCGCCCAGAGCAAAGATCGCAGGTTTCAGCTCGATCCCGCCCGTCAAATGGAGGCGATTGCTGCCCCCACTGATCCGCGTAATCTCGAAGTAGGTTCCTGCGTAAAGTGTGCCCCTGAGATCCCAGTAGTCGGCAAAAACATAGGTCGCACCCAAGCGCGGCTGGAGCACGAGCGCGCGGCCGGTCAGGATGCGGTCATCGCGGATTAAGGCTGTGCCTTCAGACGCGCCAAAAAGAAAGAGCGTCGCATCAGCACGGAAAAAACGATTCGGAATGAGACCCGCTCCTCCACCGAGCTTCCACGGCACATGCACGCGTCTGTAGAACGAAGATTGCGTGAGATCGCCTGCATGTTCACGATCGGTCGAAAAGCTTGCTCCAAACGTCTGACGCTTGCGTGTGACATACTGAAGTCCTAAAGTCAGGCCAGACGCCGAGCTACTCCACTCTCGATCCGAGAGTGTGCGATCTGCACGGCTCAGCGTGTACTGAAGACCCACGCTCACGCGCGCATTTTCAAGCAAGCGGGCAACCCCAAAACGAAACTCCTCCATGCGGACTAACACGTTCCCCTGCGCGTAGTCTCGCCCTTCCGAGTAGGGGACTGAAACCCCAATGCTCGCACCCCACGGATAAACGTTGAGTGCACCCCCCGCTGTGCGCGCGCGCAGTCCTGCATCGTAACTTTGGATTTGTTCGTCGTAGGCGATGTTACTCGTGAAGTTGAGATCTCCGGTCGAGAGCGTGTACGCTAAACCTGCCGGATTGTCGGCAGATGCCATGTAGGTATCGGCAAGCCCCACAGTCGCGCCCGCCATCCCGACGGTCCGGATATCCCCCTGGATGGTAGTCGAGAGCGCGCTGTAGCCTTGCGTCCGCGTCGTATAGGGGAGTGCGGGTGCGGCAGAAGCAAAGTGCGGGAGCACGAGGATCAGCAGTGCGAGTCGAGCGGACACGGGGCCAGTCTAGTCGCTTTTTGCTCTTCCGCAAGGTAGCATCCGTGACATGTCGACTTGGGAAATTGCGTTGTATGTGATCTTGCTTGGAAGCGCTTTATTTCAATTTCTTTTAGAGGGTCTTAATCTTCGCGCAGCGCGCTCTGAGGTGCCCGAAGAGTTTCGTGAGCTCTATGACCCTACTCACTATGAGCGCTCTCAAGCTTACCTCAGAGCGCACACTGGTCTTGAGTTGATTCAGCAAGGGGTGGTGACTTTAGGTCTCGTGTCGCTCATCGCCAGCGGTGCTTTTGGTTTTTGGGACGCTTGGGTGCGGACATGGGGTTTGGGATCACTGGGTTCGGGGCTTTTGTTTTTTGCAGGTCTTTTTGCGCTTGGACGTTTGGTGGCGCTTCCGTTTCAGTTGATCTCAACCTTTGGGATCGAATCGCGCTACGGTTTTAACCGAACAACGCCGAGTACGTTTGTCGGAGATCTACTCAAGGGCTTAGGTTTAGGTGCTGTGCTGGGTGGAGGTTTGCTTGCAGGGATGCTTTGGTTTTTTGAAACTTCAGGCCCCCATGCGTGGTGGATTGTGTGGGTTTTGGTGTTTGGTTTTCAAGTGATCGTGATGGCGCTTGCGCCGACGTTAATTCTTCCGATTTTTAACAAGTTTGATCCGATTCCGAAGGGTGATTTAAAAGAGCGGATTTTTGCACTCTCTGAAAAGCTTGGTTTTGCGGTTTCGGGGCTCTACCGCATGGATGGCTCGAAGCGGAGCTCAAAGGCGAACGCTTTTTTTACAGGGTTAGGCCGCACGAAACGCATCGTGCTCTTTGATACTCTGATCGAAAAGCAAACGACCGAGGAGATCTTAGCCGTTCTTGCGCATGAGATCGGGCACTACCAAATGCGGCATCTTTTTCGACAGCTCAGTGTGGGCTTAGTGAGTTCAGGAGTACTATTTTTTTTGATGGGTCAGATGCTCGATACGCCAGCGATGATAGAAGCGTTTGGCATTAAAGAAGTCTCTGTTTACGCTTCGCTTGCGTGTTTTAGTTTTTTTTTCGCACCACTCTCACGCGTGATCTCGCTTTGGAGCCTCTGGCTCTCACGGCGCTACGAGTTTGAGGCGGACGCTTACGCCGTTCAGAAAACGGGCATGCGAGACGAGCTCATCTCGTCGCTCAAAAAGCTCTCGGTCGACTCGCTCTCGAACTTAACCCCCCATCCGTGGAAGGTTTTTTTCGAGTACACGCACCCACCCGTAATCAAGCGGGTACAGGCGATGCGCCAATTGCCTCAGTCGGGATCGATCAGTCTCTAACTAGATGCACCTGCTCAGAGCGCAGTTGAGACGGTAATCTTCAAGGTAAGAGGGGGCGAGAAAAGGTATGAAAATGACTTACTTTTTTTCTTTGTTTTTGGCTTTGGGCGCCAGTGCATCTGAGGTCACTCGGGAGGACGCCGAGTTTGCCACTTTTATCCAAAACGGAGTGAGACCTTGTGGGTACAGGGTTCCTGGATGCTCTCCCGCCGTTGCAGGAGAGCTTCGGAACCTTAAAAAAACAGACCCTGCCTGTTACGCGCATCGAGCGTGTCGTGTTCTTGAGACGCGTAAGCGCGCAGCCGAAAAGAACGACCGCACCGCGAAGATCTTGGCTACGCGCACTTGCTTTTACGAAAAACTCCGTGCGCAAGGCGCAAAAGTGAAACGAGCTCAGAGACAAGCATTGGCTAAGAGTTGTGCAAAACAATTCTCTCAGAGTGCTGGATCGGCTAGGGATTACCTTTTTGGCTCCCAAAGTCTCTACTCCAAGGCCGAGCAAAGAGTACAAGCTGCTCTACGCCCTCCGGTCGAGCAAGAGCGTGAGCCTGCCTCTTCGCGTGGCGCCTCTCGCGCAGATGAGGTTCAACCAAGTCTCGATCAAGACAACGACTCAGCGGTTTTAGGAGGCGGCGCCACTTAAAGACGCTAGCGTCGCTTCCACTTGATGAGCGCATCTAGCGCAACTCGTCCGCCACCCATCACAATCAGCGCGCTATAGGCACCGAGGTACAGGAACGCGAGCTCCTTTTTTGCAAACGGATCTTCGCCGTGCACCATAAACGCCGCAACCGCCATCGTGACCGCAAGAGTGAGTGCGGCAAACCGGGTTCCCAGCCCCAAGATCAGGAGAAGCGAGCAGAAAAACTCCGCAAACACCGCGAGCAAGAGACTCACGACTGAGCCCACTCCGAGCGGATCCGGAAAGACTTGCGCCTTCTCGTTGAACGCCAAAAGTTTCGGGAGCCCGTGCGTGAGCATCGCTCCACCGAACACAAGACGCAGAATCAAGATGCCGATCGACTGAGTTTTAGTCATCATGGCTCTCAAGAATGAAGATCCTGCTATGTTTTGACAAGTTTAAAGGCTCGCTCTCGGCGCGCGAGGCGGGACTCGCAT
>JBILEK010000056.1:0-18014 GCA_044352155.1 Bdellovibrionia bacterium | reverse complement strand
CATGTGCTGCAGCGTGGGAGAGCCTTGAGCCGCGCTGTCATTCGTTCATACACACTCCAATGAGTGATGGAGGAGACGGTTTTGCGTCGCTCACTCCTGCTGAGTCTGGTGTCGCAGTCATCGAGAGCGCGCAGGCGTTTGGCGCAGAGCTTTGTGACGTCCCTTTTTCGGAGCGCTCTTCAGCAGGCCTAGGCCGCGCGATCCGCGCTGCTGTTGAAGATGGCGCGCGACTCCTCCGCGTCGGTGTGGGTGGGACATCGGGCTGTGATTGGGGTGCAGGACTTGAGCGGGAGTTGCGCACACTCCCGCCTGAGGTTGAGTTTGAGCTTTGGTGCGATGTACGCGGGGGGCTTCGCGCCGCACTCGAGTTTGCGCGTCAGAAAGGCGCGACCCCCGAAGATCTCGCGCGTCTCACAACCGAAGTCGATGCATTCGAGCAAAAAGGACTCACTCCTCTTGAGCAGCAGTGGGGGGCCGCAGGCGGAGGGATTGTACGCGCTTTTGCGCGCTCAGGGCATCGAGTGTACGTGGGCTTGGGAGCTCAGCTTTTTTTTGAGCACTTCGTGCGTGCGCATGCCGAGAGCGCGGATCTTTGGATCACGGGGGCGGGGCGAGTGGATGCGACGAGCGCGCGTGGCAAGGTGGAGTGGATCTGCGCCCAAGAAGCCGTACTCGCGGGTAAACCGCTCTTTTGCTTGCCTGGTGCGTGGGATGGGATCACTGCGCTGCCCCGTCAAAAGAATGCGGGATGTCAACGCATTGAAACTGTAGGTGAATCACTCAATTTTACTGAGGCCCTCCGCAGGGCTCTGCGTTTGGGTGTATTCTAGTTTACGGCTCTAGATGGGCCAAGAAAGGGGGTGGTGCCGTGACAGAACACAGTACTAACCCCACGGCAAATGAGGTGAGTGTTTTTTAGCCTCATTTGCCGCGGGTAAAAATCGAAAACGCGTGCGTCTGCTGAAAACTCAGTAGGCGCGCGCGTTTTCTTTATGAGACAACTCGCTCCATGATCTTGATCACGGGAGCCACAAGTGGGATCGGACAAGCCACTGCGCGCGCACTGCATGAGCGAGGACGATCCCTACTGCTTTTAGGCCGTCGTGCCGATCGACTCCAGAAGTTAGCGCAAGAACTCCCTGGCGCAAAAACTTGGTCAGTCGACGTGCGCGACCGCGCCGGACTCACTTTATTGTTTGAGCGCGACCGCCCTGAACTCACGGGTCTGATCAACAATGCGGGGCTTGCGCTGGGCCGTGGTCCGATCCAAGACGGTGATCCAAACGATTGGGACACGATGATGGATACCAATGTGCGCGCATTGCTGTGGGTTACCAAGCTTGCGCTTCCAGCTCTGATGCGCACGCGTGGCCACATCGTGAATATCGGCTCCGTTGCAGGCCATCTCGTTTATCCTGGCGGCAACATCTACTGTGCGACTAAGCATGCGGTGCGCGCACTGAATCAAGCATTGCGTGCTGATCTGTTGGGTTCAGGAGTTCGAGTGACTGAGGTGAGCCCCGGCATGGTGGAGACTGAGTTTAGCGAGGTCCGCTTTCAAGGGGATCTTAAGAAAGCGCGCGCCGTATACGCTGGGATGACTCCACTGAAACCCGAAGACGTCGCCGAGGCCGTACTCTGGACCCTTGAGCGTCCCGCGCATGTCAACATTGAGGAGATCGTAATCTATCCCACCGATCAGGCCTCTCCGACTCAGATCCATCGATCGTCATGAGACGCATATTTGATTTAAGAGGAGTTTTGCTTGGAGTCGCTGCTGCCGTACTTTGGAGTATGGGGGGGCTTGGGATCTCATGGGTGAGTGGAGATGGACTTTCGATTGCAGGATTTAGAAGTGCTTCAGCAGTACCGGTTTTTTTTCTCGCGATTTTTTTGAGCGCTGAGCGCACGCAGTTTTTTTCTCGCTTGCGCGAACCTTTGTTCTGGGGCGCAAGCTTTGCGTACGCGTTTACGGTAGTTTTTTTTGTTTGGGCAAACAAACTCACTTCAAGTGCACATGCGATCCTGCTTCAGTACACGGCTCCGATTTGGGTGGCTTTTCTCTCCTGGCCCTTGCTTCGTGAGCGATTGCAGTGGGCGGACGCGATTGCGGTTACAGGCTGTGTGGCGGGCGTTTTTGCGCTCGTAGGGGGGGACGCGACGCGCGGATTACTTTCGTTCGGTAACCTCGTTGCACTCATGAGCGGAGTTGGGTTTGCGGTGTTGACCTTAGGGCTTAGGTTTTTTGGTCGGCGCTCTCAGAGCGGAAACGCAGCGCTCTCCGTTGTCGCGCTCGGGAATGTGCTTGCGGTGGTTTGCACACTGCCTTGGATGATTCGTATGCCTCTCGAGGATCCGAGCTCGCTGATGATTGCACTTGGGATGGGAGTATTACAGATCGGAGTGGCTTATCTTTTTTTTGTCGCAGCAATTCAGCGACTCTCGGCTGTGGCTGCAACCTTGATCGCAGCGCTTGAACCGATCCTAAACCCAGCATGGGTCGCTCTTGCCTCCGGCACACCGCCGCCCAGCCACGTTTTGCTCGGTGGATTCTTCATCGTCTCCTCAGTTACACTCAGTACGATTTTTAAGTCGAAAAAAGGAGTTGCTCCATGAGCCAAGGGTTACAAGAAAAGTATGCGCCTCAGTCGATTTGTTTTGGTTGCGGTCCGGCCAACTCAAAAGGCTTACGCATCCGAAGCATCGTTGAGGGACAAAAAGTCATTGCCGATTTTAAGCCTGAGTCCCACCATGAGGCGTTTCCAGGGATGGTCAACGGCGGGATCATTGGGGCGCTCCTGGATTGTCACTCCAACTGGACTGCAGCCTACCATCTGATGCAAAAAAAAGGGCTGACCGAGCCTCCTTGCACTGTGACTGCGGACTTTCACGTCAAACTAAAAGCGCCAACCCCCTCCAGTGCCAATCTCCATCTGGAGGCCTGGGTGGTTGAGTCCTCGGATCGCTCCGTCAAAGTGGAGGCGACTCTCTCTGTAAAAGATCAGATCTGCGCAACTTGTACGGGCACTTTTGTGGCCGTCAAACCAGGGCACCCTGCCTACCATCGCTGGTAAGCGTGGGTTGTTTCCGACACACTCTTTTAAAGGCATGGATTAGGGTACGCTTGCAAAAGGGGTGGCGAGTGTGGTGGCAAAGAGGATGAAAGTCCGTTGTATCGATCATCAAGGTTTCTCGATCCTTGAGGTCATGGTGGGGCTTGGTCTGATGACCCTGCTCGCTCTGGGGGTTTCAAGTCTGGTAAGCATCGGACTTCAGGGGAGATCCCAGCTTCAGTCATCCAGCGATTTTGAGCTCCTTGTTTCTCAAGCCAGAGCAGTCACTGAGCATCAGTGTCTAGGAGCGTTTAGAGGACCAGAAAATGCGCTCCTCTCTGTGCCTAATCCTCCCTCAAGTGTGTCGTCGAGCAGTCCAGTTCGGATTCAAAAACTGGTGCTTGGCTCAACCCCTTTAATCGATATGGCAGCACCCAAGCGTGGAGCGCTCACGATCAGTAAGCTCGAGTTCACGCAAGCAAACGCACTCGGTACGCATAGCTTGAATGGAGTAGTGTACAACAAAGTGCTTGCAACGCTCCTGATCGAAGGCGAGCGCTCAGGGCTTGCAACTCCATTATCTAAAGTTTTGCTCGTACCCCTGCTGATCGATCCAGCAGACAATCGCATTGCGAATTGCCTTCCCTCCTCAGGAACTGGCTCAGGCTGGGATAGTACAAAATGCAGATGGGAGGGCTTTCAAAGAACTTACCGAATCAGCTCTCCGAGCACCGGCATCACGTCAAGCATTGAGGGACCGAGTTACTTCCCTGCAGAAAATACTTCGGGATACATCTCAGGCCTCAATTTAAGCTCAGTCGCTCAATCTCCCTACGGTAGAACCGTCTCTTACCGCTACACGTCGCGATCGCAGTTTCCAAGCGGAGGGAGTGTGGCCTTTCCGCCTTCGCCACTTCCGACTCCTACGTCAGCGTGGGCTTACAACCAAAACTACGAGCTTTTGCTGGGTCCTTTCCCTGCGCCTACTGTGTCGATCACGCCAGTCATCCCGAGCACGCATGAGAGGCAGAGAGTGATTAACTTTGAGTACACTTGTAGTGACTCTCGATATGCGATCTCGGGCTCTTGTGCTGCAACTTATGGCAACTCCTGGGCTACGCTCCGAAGCTCGAATTTAAAGTTTGGCGATTCTCGCGGCTGGCACTGTGCTTGGGATGGGATGCTTGCAAACCCGGCTGCAACGGTTGCTGAGCTGATGTTTCAAGTGCAGGCCTTGTGTTGCGAGGGACCCTAAGTCGATGAGCGTGCGAGCGGTTTTTGGTTTTGTAGCGATGATGACTTTAAGCTGCGCGCCTTCGGTGATCGGAGACTACTGGGGCGAGGATCTTGTCGCGGATGGAGACTACAGAGTATTTGTCACCTCAACCACACATCAAGGTCATTTCGGGGTCTCAGGTGCGGGAGGCTTTTCGCGCGCGAATCAAATTTGCCAAGATCGCGCTCAGGCCGGAGGACTAACGCGCGAGTATCAAGCTTTTTTAGGGAGCTCTTTATCGCAACTTAAAGATCGCTTCTTAGGGAGTGGGGCGCTCTATGTGGTCTGCGGATCGCAGAGGCTCCGTGTCGCTCCCAAAATCAGCGCTCTGTGGGTTGATGCCCAAGAGGACGAATCCATTTTAATTTTAGAGTCTCCCCTCCAGTGCGATGAGTTTGGAAATACTCTTAGTCCTACCCGGCGAGTGTGGACTGGGAGCAGGGATACTGGTGGTGATGGAGTCAATCATTGCACTGAATGGTCTGTGAATTTGGGTGGTTCCACCGGGGTTTTTGGGTCGGCTTCCGAAAAAAATTATCGTTGGATCGCCGAGGCGGGCCTGAGCTGCTCTTCTTTTTTGTCTCTTTATTGTATTTCTAAGTGAAGAAGCTTTTTTGGAGAGAAGATGAGTGAGCGTCCGAGAGCGTTTGTGCTTGCGGTGGGAACTGAACTTACAACTGGACAGACGCTTAACCGTAACGCCGCTTGGATCTCTCAGGAGCTTGAGCGCTTAGGGATCAAGACCTCTGAGCACCGCACAGTTGCAGATGATCGCAAGGCGATTTTACGAGCGCTCTCTGAAGGCTCACGCCACTCGCAACTCCTGTTTGTGACCGGAGGATTAGGGCCAACGAGTGATGATTTCACGCGAGAAGTGATTGCGGAGTATATAGGGGCTCCGCTGGAGTATGATCCGATCTCCTGGGCGTCGATTGTAGAGCGTCTCTCGCGACGAGGAGTCCCAATCGTAGAGAGCAACAAGCAGCAGTGCTACTTTCCAAAAGGCGCACGGGTTCTGCACAATTCTCGAGGCACTGCCAACGGTTTTTGTGTCAGTACCCCGCAATGTCAAATCTTTGCGCTTCCAGGCCCGCCGCGCGAAATTGAAGCAATTTGGAAAGCGGAGCTCGCCTCAGATCTTGCTCGTCGATTTCCTGATCCGGATCCTATCCAGCTGCTTTTGTGGCAGACTCTAGGACAGAGTGAGTCTGCGATCGGTGAGATCACTGAGGAGGCTTTGCGTGGATCGGGTCTACAGACGGGCTACCGTGTGCACCTACCCTATGTGGAGGTCAAAGTCTGGGTGCCTCAGAGTCGCGCAGAGAGGAGTGGGGATTTTGTTTCTGCTTTAGATCAAGCGCTGCGTCCGTGGACGATCACCAAAGGGGATCAAGATGTGGCTGAGCTTTTTCTATGCGCACTTCAGGGGCTTTCAGGAGATCTTGTGATTCAAGATGCGCTGACGCACGGTCTCATTGCAGAGCGCGTGCTCCCGCTGTTGCGCAAGCCTTCTTTTCGCGCACTAGGCGTGCGCATCACTTGGGTTAGTGGATCGGCTCAAACCAAGGTAGACATCAAAATCGAGCCAGACGCAGACTGCGGCGCGAGGCTTTGGGTGCGCGACACAGAGAGGGCGATCGGAGCCGTTTTTAAGTCCGATGACCTAAAGGAGAGAAATCTGCGTGCGCTTACAGAAAAATTTTTTATTGAGAGCCAGCGCGTGATCCAAGACCTTTTAGCGTAGCATCGAGCGTTTCAAGTGACTCGATCTTGCGCAGAGGGAATCTTGCTTTAAGCGCGAACGCCTCAGGCGGAACTGGTCCTCCCACCCAGACCTCAAGCTTGGCATCACTTGGAAGATGCTCGTCAAAGATTTTGAGATAACTTGCAAGTGCGCCCTCTTTGATTTTTTCATGGATCGGCGAGGCCCCAAGGATCACAAGAGTGGTGCGTAGAGCTTTGCAGGCTTCAGCAAGTGAGGCTGCAGGCAAGTTGGCACCCAGCATGTGGGTAACAATCCCGTAATTCGCACACAAAACGGATGCAATGAGGATTGGAAACTCGTGAAGATCTCCCTCCACTGTCGCAAGTGCGATGCGAGGAGTGTTGGAGGGGAGGTTCGCATCTTCGCCCATAAACGAGTGAAGCATTTGGCCCAAGTGGTGACGCAGGATTGCGCAGAGCGCATGCTCCTGCGCGATCGAGAGGCGACCTTGATGAACAAGCCAACTTCGCGCAGGAGAGGGACTACGATTTGGAGCAAAAACACCCGCGAGCTAAACGCGACACGTGCCCGGTTGAGGTCTTGATTAACTTTGCCGAGCTTGAACTCAGAAAGAGCTCCGATGAGTTGATCCAGAGCGTTTGATACTTCAGTCGAGGGTGACTCCTCAGTGGGCTTAAGCGCGAGGAGTTTTTTGAGTTCATCATTGCTGAGATTTGCGATTTCACGAATCGGGTGCCCACTGCGTACGACGCTTGAAAGCATCCGGATCCGCACGACCTCTTCCAAGGAGTAAAGCCTGCGCCCTGTGCCTGAGCGCTCGGGCGCGATTGCACGGTAGCGCCGCTCCCAAGCTCGAAGGGTGTGAGGGTTGATTCCGGCAAGCTTAGACGCAGCTTTGACAGTGAGTGTGCCCATGGGGGTCTGCTTCTCCTTAAACTGAGTATAGTTCGGTCCAGGGCTGTTTGCACCTGTTTTGCATAAGCTTATATCGCTAAAATATTGTACAAATCCGAGACAATGCATCAGTGTTGAGCTAGATTGATGAGCGGAGGTCTTAGACGCCTATGATGTTAAAAACGCCGCCCGCTCTTTCCCGTGATGAGCTGAGGTCAGCCCTTGCGAACGCTACTCCCGTGGATTTGACCCGCCAAGCGGGCCGTTTGATCCTGCAGGGAGCGGGCGAGGATTTGGCTCGCGAAGGGATCTTGCGTACGCCTGAGCGCTTCGCCAAAGCCATGCAGCACTTGACGAGTGGTTACTTGAGATCGCTTGAGTCGGTGGTGGGAGAGGGCGTGTTTGCCGCTGAGGGCTCGGGGCTTGTCGTTGTGAGAGATGTTGAGTTCTATAGCTTGTGCGAGCACCATATGCTGCCGTTTTGGGGTAAGGCGAGTGTCGCCTACTACCCGCGGAACAAGATCGTGGGGCTCTCTAAAATCCCTCGCATCGTCGACCTGTTTGCTCAGCGATTTCAAGTTCAAGAGCGTCTCACTCAGCAAGTGGGAGAGGGACTAAAGAGCATTGTCGATGCCCGCGCAGTTTTTGTTCGCGTCCGCGCTCAGCACATGTGCATGATGATGCGCGGAGTGGAGAAGCAAGGCTCCGACACCGTGACGGAGTGGCATTCAGGGCTTGAAACCTTATCCCCCTATGAGCGCGAGAGGATTGGGGGCTCGGTCGAATGAGGGTTGCTCTCACCGGTGCGACAGGTCTGATCGGCCGTACGCTGACGCTCAGGCTTCTTGAAGCTGGGCATGAGGTGATCTGTGTCAGTCGGGATTCGGAGCGCGCAAAAGCGACTCTAGGTTTGCCCGTAAAGTACGTCACGTGGGATCTGTCTCAGCAGGAGGCGCCCGAAGACGCTTTTTCGGGCGCTCAGGCGGTGATTCATCTTGCCGGCGAGGGAGTCGCTGATCGAGCGTGGAGCGATGAGCGCAAGGCGAAAATTCTTTACTCAAGAAAAGAGGGCACCGAGCGGGTCGTGCGAGCGATCTCAAAAACCCCGAGTGTGAGTGTTTTTGTATCGGCTTCGGCGATCGGGTACTTTGGTGATCGCGGCGACGAGGAGCTCTCTGTTGAGAGCGCTCCTGGAAAAGACTTTCTTTCTGAGGTCTGTGTGCAGTGGGAGCATGCTGCGCGCGCATGTACCGTGCGCACGCACGTGCTGCGGATTGGGCTTGTGCTTGCGCGATCGGGGGGGCTTTTAGGCAAGTTGTTGCCGCTTTTCCGAGCGGGCCTTGGTGGTCGTACCGGCTCAGGAAAGCAGTGGATGAGTTGGATCCATTTAGAGGACGTTGTGCGACTTCTGATGGCGCCTCTCAGTGATCCGAGTGCTCCTGGTGTTCTTCATGGTGTAGCTCCACTCCCAGTGAGGAACGCGCAGTTCACTCAAGGACTCGCTAAAGCCGTACGTCGCTTTGCGTTTTTTCCGGCTCCTGCAGCGGCCCTTCGGGCCGTTTTGGGCTCTGAGCTCTCACAAGTCGTTCTCTCCTCACAGCGCGTGCAAGTGCAAGTGCCCGAGGGGTTTGAGTTTCAGTTCCCGGAGCTCTCCACGGCACTTCAGGATTTGTGCGCTCCTGAGGCCAAAGGCGAGCAAGAGATCGATGTTTTGCAGTGGGTGCCTCGGAGTCCTTCAGAGGTGTTTCCTTTTTTCTCAGATGAGCGCAATTTGGAGCGAATTACTCCGGAATTCTTGGGCTTTCAAGTCTTACGTAAGTCGACTCCTGAGATCGAGGAGGGCACACTGATCGACTACCGGCTAAAAATCCATGGAGTCCCAGCCCGGTGGCGTACCCGGATTGAACAATGGGTTCCGGGTGAGCGTTTTGTCGACACTCAGCTGAAAGGGCCTTACACCAAGTGGCATCATACGCACCGCTTCCAAGCGCTTGCGGGCGGGACTTTACTTCGCGATACCGTTCGATACGTTATCCCCGCAGGAGCAATAGGGCGGCTTGCTCTGGGCGGCTTGATTCAGAAGGACGTTCAGCAGATTTTCGGGTATCGAAAGAAAGTCATTCGCGAGCTTTTTGGAGGCGTCTGACGCGAAGCGATTTTTGAAGGAGTGAGAGTCAACTTTGAGCGCCGCAAAAACACAAAACCACTGGGATCTCATCATCGTGGGCGGTGGATTGTCCGGAGGGCTTCTTGCTTGGCGGCTTTCAGAGCGTCATCCGAGTTTGCGGGTGCTGCTGGTGGAGCGGGCGGATCGTCTCGGGGGCAATCACACCTGGTCGTTTCATGAGCATGATGTTCAGGCTCCGATCCTTGAGTGGTTAGCTCCGCTCGTCAGTGGCTCGTGGCAAGGGTATGATGTGCATTTCCCCGCGTACGAGCGGGTGTTTTCTTCAGAGTATTTTTCGATCCGCTCTGATTCGTTTCATCAGTTCGTCGCTTCAAAGCTCGGAGCGCGCGTGTGGTTCCAAATCAGTGTGCGCTCACTGAGCGAGACCGAAGTTGAGCTCGAAACCGGAGAGCGCCTGCACGCAGGTGCTGTGATCGACGCGCGCGGGCTTAAGCGAGAAGAGCTTTTGGAAGATCGCGTCGGCTATCAAAAGTTCGTGGGTCTTGATCTACAGCTCGCAGAGCCACATGGATTAAGGCGTCCATTGCTCATGGATACGCGCTTGGATCAGAGTGATGGGTATCGCTTTATGTATCTCATCCCTTGGGGCGAGCGCACTTTGCTTGCGGAGGATACTTATTACAACGAGAGCCCCAAGCTCGATGTGCCTGTAGTTCGTGAGGAGATTGCGCGCTATCTGCGCGGGCGAGGCTGGACGATTGAGCTCGTTCACCGCGAAGAGGTGGGGTGCCTTGCGATCCCGATGTATGCGCGATTTTTGAAACCCGAGCTTCAACGTGAGCCTGGCTTGCGGATCGGGATGAGGGGCGGATTTTTTCACCCTGTGACGGGTTACTCGCTCCCCGAGGCTGCGCGCTTTGCTTGGTTTCTTGCCGAGCTTAAGGAGTTCAGTCCTTCGTCAATCCGTAAAGCGCTTGACCAATACGCCCGTGAGACCGAGGCGTCACGCAGCTACGGTCGACTCCTGAACCGGATGCTTTTCCGTGCGTCCGAGGCCGCCGCGCGCGTGGGGATTTTTCAAAAGTTTTATCGGCACTCTGAAGGGCTAATTCGACGGTTTTACGCCGGGCGACTCACTTGGATGGATCGGGTGAAAATTTTGTCCGGCAAACCGCCGGTAGCGATTCGCAGAGCGATCCCATGCTTTGTTGATCGAGAAAAATTTTGGGAAGGGAATACATAATCATGGCCACAAGCATCAATAAGCGTCCTCAAGCAGCAGTGATTGGAGCAGGATTTGGTGGGATTGCTGCTGCAATTCGACTTCAAGCGGCTGGGTTTGACACTACGATTTATGAGAAGCGCGACATGCCCGGCGGCCGTGCTTATACGTATAAAGATAACGGCTTTACTTTCGACGCAGGTCCTACGGTGGTGACTGCGCCCAATACGATCGAAGAGCTCTTCCATCTAACTGGCACTCCGATGCAGGAGTTCATTGAGCTCATCAAAGTAGACCCGCTCTACCGTCTCTTTTGGGAGGACGGAACGGTGTTTAATTACACGGACCGAATGGAAGAGACGATCGAGCAGATGCGTAAACTCAATCCTGCCGACGCCGAGGGGTACAAGAGATTCTCAGCCTACGCGAAAGAGGTTTTCAAAGAAGGCTATATCAAACTCGGGCATGTCCCGTTTTTGAGCTTTTGGAGCATGCTCCGCTGCGCTCCTCAGCTCATGAAACTTGAGGCCTATCGCTCTGTGTACTCGATTGTGTCGAAATTTATTCAAGATGAGCATATCCGCCAGGCTTTTAGTTTCCACACCCTGCTCGTAGGCGGAAATCCATTTAATACTTCAGCGATCTATACCCTGATTCATCAACTTGAGAAACAGTGGGGCGTCTACTTCGCAAAAGGTGGCACCGGTGCGATGGTTGCTGGACTGATTCGTTATTTTGAAAAAATTGGCGGTAAAATCGTAGTCAACGCCGAAATCGACGAAATCGCCACCGCAAACGGAAAGGCGACGGGACTCAAGCTCCGCAACGGAACGTTCGCGCAAGCAGATCTCGTTATCTCTAATGCTGAAGTCATGCACTCCTATCGCAAGTTGCTGCGCAACACGCCTTCGGCGCGCAAGACGGAACGTAGACTCGATCGTATGAGCTACTCGATGTCGCTGTTTTTGATCTATTTCGGCACCAACAAGCAGTGGGATAATCTCGCGCACCACAACGTCATCTTTGCTGCACGATACAAAGAGCTGTTGAAGGACATTTTTAAAAATCCCAAAGGCGAGCTCCCTGCAGATTTCTCACTCTACTTGCACGCTCCTTCCAAGACGGATCCTTCAGTGGCCCCTGCGGGAAAACACGCATTCTACGTGCTCTCGCCAGTCCCGCACTTGGGTAAACTCGAACTCGACTGGTCAAAAGAGGGACCGAAGTACGCGGACCGCATCTTAGGTTATCTTGAAAGCCGCTACATGCCGGGGCTTCGCGCTTCGATTGAAACGCAGCGGATCTTTACGCCTAAGGATTTCGAAGGTGAGCTCAACTCTCACTTGGGGGCTGCGTTTTCGCTTCAGCCCGTGCTTCAGCAGAGTGCGTACTTCCGAATGCATAACCGAGACGACCACATCTCTAACCTTTACTTTGTTGGAGCTGGGACGCATCCGGGAGCTGGGATTCCGGGTGTGATTGGTTCGGCCAAGGCGACTGCCGGCGTGATTCTTGAGGATTTTAAAGACATCCTGCCCAAGTACCGCTCTGGCGGAGCAGTGGCTGGGGGGCCACAGCAGCCGATGCGCTCAATCTTTCCGGAGCAGCATGTCTAGAGAGTTAGTGCCAACGCACGCAAGCGCGCTTGCGCAGTGTCGCGCCATGATGGCCAAGGGGTCGTTAAGTTTTACGCTTGCGGCGAGACTTTTCGATTCTAAGCGGCGCGAGGGCGCGCGATTTTTGTATGCGTGGTGCCGCTACTGTGACGATGCAGTGGATCGCGCTGGATCGGATCGAGAGCTTGCGCGCCGTAATCTTCGGGAGCTTCGTGAAATGACTGAAAGTGCACTTCGAGGCGAGCCTCAAGTGCATCCGGTGTTCTTTGCGTTTCAGCAAGTCGCGCTTCAGTACAAAATCCCGCGCGAGTACGCGATGGATCTTCTTGCCGGGATGGAGATGGACGTCGCGGGTATCGCAGAGCTCTCCGAGAAGGAGCTGGATCTTTATTGCTATCGTGTTGCAGGCGTTGTTGGACTGATGATGTCTCATGTGATGGGCCTGTCGAGCGATGAGGCGCTCTCCTATGCAGTGAGCGCAGGAAACGCCATGCAGATGACCAATATTTCGCGCGATGTGCTTGAGGACGCAGCGATGGGGCGAGTCTATTTGCCTCGGGAGTGGCTTGCGGATGAGGGACTTGTTGGACAAGATGTCTCACGTCCCGAGTGTCGCGCTCAGGTGACGCGCGTTGTGAAGCGACTTTTGTCTCGCGCGCAGGGAAATTATGTCCATGCAGAGAGAGGTCTAAAGTATTTGCCGCTACGCGCGGCGTTTGCTGTCGCAGCTGCAATCGAAGTCTACTCAGAGATCGGAAAGCGGGTTCTCGACCGGGGCGAGAAAGCATGGGATACTCGCACGGTAGTGCCTGCGAGCAGGAAGCTCTGGGTTCTCGGGCGTGGAGTACTGAAAGTGCTCGCGCAATTACCGGAGCGCTTGGCGAACCCGTGGCGTGCCCGGCCGATTGAAAAAATTTGGAGACCGGTATGATGAATGAAACCCTAAGTCCCTCTCAGCCTTTGGCAAGTAGCTCACGGGGTGCAACTGCAGCGGGATCAGCGAGCATGCGTTATCGAGAGATGACCAGCCCTCTGCCCGGAAAAAGCTTCTGGGGTGACACCCTCGCATACGCTCAGCGCGTAAAGTACTTCGATCGGACCGACTGGATTGTTTACATCGCGTGGGTCGGCCTGATGGCGGGACTTGTATTCTCAACCTTTGGGTTCGTGCTTTTCGGTTGGTTAAAAGGAGTGAGTTTTCCAGCATACGTTTGGAACCTGCCTCTGGGGACTGCGATTTTTGTAGGTGCGATCGCGTTTGATACCATCGGACATCGAACGGCTTACAAAGACGAGCTCAAAAAAGGGGAGTCCCTCGTTCACGGCATCACGATCTTTGCTGGGATCACAAGCTGCATACTGCTGACGATGTGTTACCACTATCCAGTTTTTCTTCGGATCCCGACTGCGGTGTTTATCATTATGTCTATTTTTTATAGCGTGATCGATGAGGCTCTTCACTGGCGTCGATATTTTTCGCTCTACTCTGATCGAGTCGAGATGTGGTCGCACTTTTTTATCTTCTTAGGGCACTTCATCTTTGTTTGGGCTTGGTGGCATTGGTTTGAGCAAGGATATCCTGGCGTGGCGGAGACCGTGGCTGCGTTGAGCTTGTCAGGCGCGATTTAACAGAAGTGGGCGTAGATCCTGATGTCAGGGGCGATCGTACTTTTTTTGAAGCTCTCAGTTTGGAGCGGAGTGCTCTCGGATGGACAGTGTCTGCCATCGCAGGTGGAGAGTACGCGCGATGTGGAGATGCGTTTTGAGGGTGCGCTCAACGCAGGCGAGTTTCGTTCAAGCTTTCTTGAACACGAGGTGGATCTTTTTCGCTCGCTGCGCACGGATGTGCGCCGTCTCAAGCCAGATCCCGTAACGAGTCTTCCCGAGTTTCTAAACTTGAGTTTACGACTCCGTGAGGGTGGAGCGCTTTCATCCAATTGCCAACTGTCCGCTCGTTTACAGCCAGGGCCTGTGACGCCTTTTGCTTGCAGCGTGGTGTCGGGGCGTGCGTGCTGGGGCGCGACGATCCAGGGAAGTATTGGCGCTTTGGCTCCTGAATCAACGCTTAAGCTCCAGTGAGACCGGACAATGATCTGATCCGAGCACTTCGGGCTGATGATCTGCCGTAAGCACGCGATCGAGTAGCGCATCGTTGACGCAGTGATAATCGAGTCGCCAACCTATATTTTTTGCGCGAATTCCAGGTCGATAGCTCCACCAAGTGTAGCGGTGAGGGACGTCGCCGTGGATCTTACGAAAGGGATCAGCATACCCGTGACTCAGAAACTGATCCATCCAGGCTCGCTCGTCGGGAAGGAATCCGGCATTTTTCATGTTCTGCTTTGGATTACGTAAATCGATTTCTCGATGAGCGATGTTGTAGTCACCACAGAGGATAATGTGTTTTCCTTTTTTGACAAACGAGTCGCAAAATTGCTGCATTTTCAAGCAAAATTCTATCTTAAGCCCGAGTCGCGTGTGCTCCCGCTGCGAGTTGGGAAAGTAGGCGTTGATCAGCACAAAGTCTTTGTACTCAAGCGCGAGTGTTCGACCTTCGGTATCAGCTTCGTGAAGTCCGAGCTGGGTGTGAAGTTGTAAGGGTTCTTCGCGCGCAAAGGTTGCGGTGCCGCTGTAGCCTGGCTTTGCGGCTGGATTCCAGAAAGCGCGATAACCTTTTGGTTCGCGCACATGGGGCTCAACTTGTTCGGGATGAGCTTTGATCTCCTGGAGGCAGATGAAGTCGGCGTTCTGCTGAGCGAACCACTGTGGGTAGGCGGATTTTTGTACGGCGCGCACGCCGTTGACGTTCCAAGAAATAAATCGAACAGGGGCTGCGGTTCGCATGGGAGGGAGGGTAGTGGAAAAAGAGGAGGACTTCAAGGGACCCTCTAGAAACTGGCTGCGTTGATTGTGGGTTCTGTGGCCTTTAGTTTTCAATCGCCAAACCGATAAATCAGGCTCCCATGAAAGTAAGTCGCGTCTAGTTGAAGTGAATCCATCTCTGTAGCACTTTGCTCGCTCACTACAGCGCCATCGAGATTAGTCACATAGCCTGCTGCTCCACGATTGAGACGCTTCTCGTAGTGCAGACCAGCCCCAAAGCCCCAGGAAGAAGAAAGCCAGTAAAGCGCTTGTGCTCCTACATAAGCATTCTCAAGCGGTGATCCGCGACGAAGCGATGACCCTCGCGGTCCCTTTACGTTGAGGATCGGGAAAAAGATCCCCGAACGAATCGACAAGCTTAACTGATCCGTAAACTGCTTTTTTAGATCCATTCCTGCACTCGCGCCCAGTGAAACATAAGAGTCTACGGTAAAGTAAGGTGCTCTCCCATCCGTGGGTGCAATAGCCAAGATATGCGGCGATTCGCGAAGATTTGCGCCAAGCTTTGGCGCTAAAAACCATCCGTAGCGACTATTTGAGAACGGGAGGCGATACTTTGCGACTAGCTCCGCTTCGTAGCGCGAAAACACTTGAGGCGAGATTGTATTTGAAGTGTCTTTAAAGTTGCCGCTCAATGGCATGAGCGTGTAGTCGAACGATCCTCCAACTCCCCAGTCTGCGCTCCACCAGTAGTCACCAGCGAGTCGACTCACAATCGATCGCGACGAGGTTTTGCTGGTTGCATCACGCGCTTGGCTGTTTAAGCTGTACGTAAACGGGGCGTACATTCCCGAGAGTGCAAGAAAGCCTGATCCTTCGAGAAAAAGAGCGTTTCGGTCGATTTCAAAGTCTAATTTCGAGACCGGTCCTGGCTGAGACTGTGCGGCGCTTGGTGTCCGGCCGTCGTGCGCGAGAGCTTGGATGCTCCACGTATACTTGCCATCATGAACAAGATCGAGTTCAAGACTTGTCGTCTCTGAAGTGCTCATGCGTACCCATTTATTGCTGCCTTTGGGAAATACGAGCAAACTGTACTTCAGTGCGCCTGGGACTGGGGTCCAGTTGAAAGACTGCTTTCCTTTTTTTGCATGAGGAATTCTCCCGGTTGGTGAAATCGGCTGTGCTGCACCGAGCACTCCAAGCGAGAGACTAAAAACTTGCGTAGTGTTGGAAGTGCTCATCCACTTTTTCCCGTGAAGCTCTTTGGGCGTGTTTTTGTTGGCTTCAATTTGAAAGAGGACGCTCCAAAGATAGGTGCCTGGGGCTAAGCCTTTAATCTCGATTTCGGTCTGATCGGTGAGATGTTCTTGCAGGAGCTTCTGTTTTGAGTTTCGGATCTCGACTCTATACTTTGAAACGCCTAGAATTTTTTTCCACTGGAGCAAGATTTTTGTGTGCGGACCATAAGTGAGCAGCTTTGACTGATCGCGCGGCGAGATGAGCTCTGCCGCTGGCGGCATGACGACGATGGGGCGTACCGCACTCCAGTCTCCTGGACGTCCCAGTGCATCGATCGCACGGATGCGATAGCCGTTAAGGCCGTAGGGGAGTGAGCCTTTCCACTCTGTTTTTTTTGTCTTTGTTTCGACCTGATAGTCAGTGCCGTCTTTCACTTCGATTTCGTATTCAACTGCTCCTGGGATCGCACTCCACTTCAAAAGGACTTCTTTTACCGCAGAAGCCTGAACGACAGGTGCAAACACAACAAGAGCCGTAATCCATACCAGCCAGAGCTGCATCACTGCACCTCTGAGCTGATGGCGCGGGGGGCACTTAAGACTTTGCCCGCTTTGATTTGGATGCTCTGGTACGGAGCGTAAGCACTTGATCGACCGTACTCGTCAATCGCAACAACACTCCAGGAAAGTGCACCTAAAGGAGGGCGTACGAACTCCCAGTGTGCAGCGCTGATCTCAGGAGACTCATGGATCACCTGAGAGCCTTGCTTAAGGGTCACCCGGTAACTTTTGGCGCCTAAGACAGGCTTCCACTCAAAACGAACCACTCCTGCTTTCGTGGAGAGATTGATCGCTTGAGACTGAGTAGGAGAAATTGCAACGGGGGTTAAAGGAGGGGGGAGTTCACGATAAGAAAATCGAGCTCCAGCGCTTCGTCCAGCGACTGCTTGAGTCTGATCGAAGGCTAGAACACGCCAGTAATACGTTCCAGCGTTTGGTCGCCAGTCCAAGGGTGTCCATCGTGCTTCGAGAGTCTCGTGTGTTTTGATGATGCGAGTGAACTCAGAGTCCTCGGCAATCTGAATTCGGAATCTAAGCCCTCCATCAGATCCCCGCGGATCACTCCAGCGGAATTGAAGTCCCGCAGAGCGAGGCGTAAAATAGACTTGAGACTCAACACCGGGTTGCTCAGCGATAATGCGCAGCAGACTTCCTAGGCTGAAATAGCGCCAATCGCTTTCACCGACTTTGCGAGAGTCCGCGTATCCATCTACTTTCCATCGAAACACTCCGCGAGAAACCGAGGTCCATCGAAACTGAGGGGACAGAAGTGAGTCTAAACTCAGCACGGGGGTCGAGTTTTGGGTTTGCTCGTCAACTTTTTCAATCGTGATGCCGTATCGCGAGAGGGAGGGCTCAGAGCTCCAGCTCATGCGGACGGGCTCGACTTGAGCGAACGAAGCTTCGCTCGGAGGATAGCTTAGACTTAGCGCAGGAGCATTCAGTTGAGTCACATCAAAGTCTTCGTGCGGGCTTGCGCTCTCCTGGTCACCATACTGAGCAAGCACACGCCAAAAGTATCGACCTGGAGTGAGCCCTTCGATTCGAACTTGATCTGCGTTTCCTTGCACTTTTGTCTCAACGACGGGCAATGCGAAAGACTGGTCCTCTGAAACTTGGACGATTAGCGCAGTGTTTCGAGCATGATCAAGCGAGTCTTGAAACGGATTTTTCCATAAAAAGCGTCCTCCCCCTGTCTCACCCCAAAACTGGATCGGCTGACTCGGGGAGGGGCTGATCGGTCGCATCACTACGGCTGGATAAACTTGGAAAGAGCGGACTTCGGAGAGCGGCTGCTCGTCTCGCGTGAGGCGCCAGAAATAGGTCCCCGGCGCAAGTTTTACGCTCCACGCGAATTGATCAGAAGAGACTTCAGTCTGAAGGAGTTGATCGCGCGGGAAGCTTCGCGAGCTTGAGATTTGGACTTTGGTTTTTTTTTCGCTCTCTTTTTGATCGAGACGCCACTTGAGCTCTACAG
>JBILEK010000098.1:0-5532 GCA_044352155.1 Bdellovibrionia bacterium | reverse complement strand
GCACTTTGTCCGGCATGGAATACGGAGAAGCCACTTTCTCCGAAAAATCTCATCACCGATCTCAAGCACAACCTCTACGACAACAAGGATCGAATCCTCTCCGGCAAACTTGACGAAGTCTCACCCGTCATTGACTCGCACGTGACAGAGGACGTGATTTGGGCCTGCACATCGTGTCGGGCGTGCGAAATCGCATGCCCAGTGTTTATTGAGCACACGGATAAGATCTATGATGTGCGACGCAACCTTGTGTTGATGGAGTCCAAGTTTCCCACCGAAGTTCAGACTATTTTCAAGAACATGGAGTCCAACGCGACACCCTGGGCTTTTAGCTCTGCGGATCGTGACAAGTGGGCCGAAGGCTTAGGGATTAACACCGTCTCTCAAGGGCAACCCTTTGATGTTCTGCTCTGGGTGGGCTGCGCTGGATCGTTTGATGATCGAAACAAAAAAGTTATCCGCTCGTTCGTCAGCGTCCTCAAGAAAGCGGGAATAAACTTCGCGATCCTTGGAAACGAGGAGCAATGTACGGGCGATCCTGCCCGCCGGATTGGAAATGAGTTTCTCTATCAAACTCTCGCTAAGGCCAACATTGAGACGCTCAATCGTTACAACGTCAAACAAATCGTGACCGCCTGTCCCCACTGTTTCAATACCATTAAAAACGAGTACAAGGATTTCGGAGGACAGTACGAGGTCGTTCATCACTCACAGTACCTTGCGAAACTGATTTCAGACGGAAAAATTAAACCCACCAAGAGCATGGAAGAGACTGTGACTTTCCATGATAGTTGCTATCTAGGTCGGTGGAATGGCATCTACGATCAGCCTCGATCAGTCCTGGGCGCAGTCCCCGCTACTCGAATGGTAGAGATGAAATGGAATCACGATCAAAGTATGTGCTGTGGCGCAGGCGGTGGTCGAATGTTTATGGAAGAAAGCATCGGTCGCAAAGTGAACATCACACGAACCGAGATGGCACTCGAGACGCGAGCAAGCGTGGTGGCGGCGTCCTGCCCGTTCTGTATGACGATGCTAACTGACGGGCTTAAAGCTAAAGAGATGCACGATAAAGTCCGCGTCCTAGACATCGCAGAAGTGATTGATCAGTCCACGCCCGGGAATTGAGTTTTTTACACGCGCTCTCGAAGATAATCTGGCTCCAGGACTTAACTAAAACCTCAATATATCAACCACTTGATGCGCGGCACACATCTTGGAACCCTTAGGTCGTGGCCGAGGATGGCCCGGAGGCCTGATGCGCTTTCACGATGGTTATGCCCTTGCTCTGATCGCACTGAGTGCAGGACCTGCTTGTGCCCCGATTGCTCCAAGCCCAAGTAAACTCATCGCTCTGCCCTCCTCCCCTTTTTCTCCAGGGGCCTCGCTGCCCTCTGGGTCTCACTCCTCGCTTGCGAGCATCTTTGAGTTTTTAGACGAAGGGGAGACAAACACCCCTGACCAGAGCTTAGTGCTGAGCGCTCTTGAGCTTCGAGAGTGGATCTCCATGGGAAGCGTTCGGCTAAAAGCTTCCTTAACCATCCCACCAACGCATATCGTTTTGGTACTCACTACGCGAGAAGGTCTTGGGGATGTCTCGAGTTTCCAAGTCGATTTTGTATCTCTTGATGGGGATTCTGCATGGCTTGGAGTCGAGGGGCCTTCTCACCTAGAGACTTGGAGTAGCGTCTCTGCTCGAATCCTTTTTGCGCGCTTACAGTGGCGAACTTAGCGCCGTGCTGGTGGGAGAAAGTCTTTATGAGTCGCGATGAACCGCTTAAGAGCCGTGTTGACGAGTTCGTCCGCGGTGAGTTTGGTGTGCGCTGCCATTTGAGTAAGACAAGTGGCAGTTTCCTTTTCGACGGATACTTCTATCTTTTGGGTTTGGCCCTGAATTTTATAATCTTCGCGCATTTTTTTATTTTAACCTTGCTCGCAACGCTCAGCAAGCTCCTCTTTTGCCGCGGAGCAACTCCCGCGTGACTTGCAACATTGCATTCGGGAGGGAGCTAAGAGATTGCGCCTCGCGATAGGTTCCGGCGCCGCGTCGTGCAAGCTCACGACAAAAATCTTCGCTACTTCGATCAGACCCCATTTTTAAGACATGAAGCCCGCGAAACCGTGCTGCAACGCTTGAGGGATCTCGACCTGCGGTGTATTTTCCGTCTGTAAGTAAAATAGTTTGAGGCGGCCTCGAGTGCGTCGGACGCGGTAGGGATTGAACTTGGCGATACGCAAGGCGCAGGCCTTCTTCTAGATCGGTATATCCTTCAGCCGGTACTTCGATAAATTTTTCAAGCGCGGCTCGGATATGCAGCGTTCGACGCCCTTCCCAGAGTAGTGAAGCGCGCGACTCAAAGGTCACCAGAGCCAAAGGGTTCTGGTGAAACTGCAAAAGCACGATCGCAAGTGCAACCGAGGTGAGAGCGAGTTTCTCACCTGTCATCGACAAACTCGTGTCCACACAAAGCACCAGTGGCTGCGCTCGGTCACCAAAGCACTCAAAGTCGAGCTTTTCGAGTCTCTTATTTTTAGTACCTCTGTTGATTCTCGGAAGCTCTGACAAAGTCTCTTCCCAGTCGATTTCGGAGTTTACAGGTTGAGCCATCGTCAGAGCAGCCTCTTCATGCCAGTACACCTTAGGATGACTGATCGAGCCCACCATCTCTTGCGCTCTCCGCAGGATGGCTCCAAGCGCGCTCTCACGGAGCGCATGCTTTTCGTGGGCGGATATCGACTCATCACGCTTAAGCTCATGGTAGCGAATCGCAACATCCCAGTCCTGATCGGAGACCAAAAGCTCTGACTGAGACTCATCCTCCTCTGAGAACTCGCCTTGCTCCATGGGCTCTTGGATTAGACTTTTTTTTTACTGGTCTCCGCGTTTAAACCTAGCCGGAGCATCTCCTGGACGAGGAGATCCCACTCTGTGCTTGAAGCCGCTTGATCCTCCCACTCCATACGGTTAGGTAGAGCGAGGAGAAGCGCTGTTTTAAGCGCTTCATGTAAGGGGTCTCCTCGCTTGCGTCGATCTTGCGCAATCTGTGCAACGCTGATCGCAGCTCGCACCGAAGCTCCACGTCTAATCTTCGGGTGCTCGCGCGTGATCCGCACGAGGCGAACTGACGCTTCAGCGATCACGGGGTCGTTTACTTCCGCGTTTACGATTTGAAACTCTTCACTCTCACTTTGGTGTCCAAGATGAATCCACTCAAACCGATCCAAGAGTGCTTCGCTGAGATGAGAGGTCGCTACAAACTCTTTTGGGTTTTGTGTCGCAATCACCCGAAACTCAGGATGCGCGCGCAACTCCCCTAAACGAGGGATCAAGATCATCCGCTCATCAACAGCGGGGAGAAGGAGGTTTTGAACTCCTTCAGGTAGTCGATTGAGCTCGTTTAAAAAAAAGATCGCTCCCTCACGCATGGCCTGCACTAAGGGTCCAGCGATAAACGTCTCCTTGGAGTATCCCTTTTCTAAGAGGAGTGCTGGATCAAACCAGCCTGTGAGCTTTTGCTCCGTATAGCGAGCATCACCATCGACACGGATCACTTCTCGTCCTGTTCGGGCTGCAACAGCGCGTGCAAGCGCGGTCTTACCCACTCCAACGGGGCCCTCGATCAGTACGTTTTTTCCGACAGAAAAACACGTTTCAACCCAAGAGATTTCGCGCTCTCGCCCGATGAGCTTCATCGCTTCTGATCATAGGACGAACGCGACAGGTGTCAAACGATTAGTCAGGATGTCCAAAGCGACACACAAAAAAACACTCGATTTTAAACAGTTTTTTCTGCACCTCCCTGGTCCATCGCTTGCTCATTTCTTACTTGAGAGAGAGTTTCCACGCTGGAGCGCGTGGCGACTGACTAGCAAACCGTAAGGAGAGAGCAGTTATGTCTTTTAAACCGTGGATGATCGCGACTGTGAGCCTGTGCACCCTTGTCGCAAACGCAGAGGTGAATAGAGCCGCTGATTCGGGTCCGCTTAGAGACATTAGACTCGATGAGGCTCGGGATCTCATTACCGGTTTTCGAGTGCATGCGCGTGCCGGCACCGATGGAGCGACGAGCAAAGTTGAGATCGAGGGCCGTCTTCCCAAAAAGTGCCTCGCTGCACAGGGCGAGATGCGAGTTGAACAAACCATTTCTAACCAAATCTCCCTCCGCATCCAGATGACTGAAGCAGTGAAGTCGTGCATTAAAGATGAAAATAAACGAATCGATAAAGAACGTGACACCCAAGCTCTGGTCCCACTTCGTGACTTGAGCGATATCATCGGTAGCTCGGGTGTTGAAGCAAATGAGTTTAACGACAAAGAAGTCGTTTTTGTCGCTGATCTTGGAAGAAACACCGAAGAAAAATCGTTCAATCCGCCCTTACACACTGTGAGCCGTGCACGACTTCAAAAGGAGCGTGCAGATACAGAAGCCGCTCAACGCGCGGATCTCATCCGCCGTCTCAATAAGCAGTACGAAAAGTGTCAAAGCAATGTGGACTCGCTCCAAACTGCACGCAATGCAGTTCAAAAACTAATGGAGATCGCCGCAATCAACGGCCCAGAGTATGAATTCCGCATGTCAAAGCTCGATGAAGCTGAAAAAAAGTCCGTCTATAACGACCTCAAAAAACGAATCGAAAACGGAACCTTCGACGAACTCGATGCTGTCCGTGAAGAGCTCCGTGAGTTTGCCGAAAACAATCCTGAACTCGCAAAACACGCAGCCCATCTCTCATTTGAGCTTGCTAAGCGCTCCCTTGAAGCGGAGGGCGAAATGAGTGCGGAGCGCTATGCGTTCGCTGACTCAGTCCTCGTGGATGCTCAAGGATTTGATTTGGACGCACCCGAGAGTAAAAAATTAAAGAATCTTCGCTCTGAGCTCGAGGTGGAAAAAGTTTCCTACTACGCGCGCTCTGGAGACATGGGCAGCATGATGCTGTTTCAGTTCAACTATCCAAAGCTTGCGCAAAACTCTTGGAAACGTGTTCAAACCGATTGCTATAGCCGACGTCCGAGCATGGAGGCATGCGCTGTTTCCATTAAGATGTATCAACGCATTCAGTACCTGCCACAGGAGTTAAACGAAGGACAACATCGCATGCAGCAAAATCAGCTGAATCAAATGCGCATGATGCAGGCTGCCATGGGGGGCGGTGGCTATACGAACGGCTCCGTAGAGCAACAAGGACCAACGATGCCAATGAGTATGAGTTCGTTTGACTCGCGCGGTATGTTTGGCTTCGTTCCAAGCTCTTCGCTCGCTCCCTCCTACACGATCAACAACACTCAAGGATCGGTACAGAATCAAAACATGGGTCTAATCCCGGGCCCAATCACGCTGGGTTCACCCTGGAACTAAAGTCCTGAGCAAAAAAATTCTAAGGCCGAAGTCTCTGAACGGAGACTTCGGCTTTTTTATTTGACGTGACAAAAAACTGTCGATACTGATTTTGTAAATCAACCTGCTTGTTAGGGGGAAATGCAACAATGGCAACTGGTCAGGTGAAATGGTTCAACGATAGCAAGGGTTTCGG